>CAMAZK010000058.1 GCA_945863205.1 Akkermansia muciniphila
CGGAGAACGCGTTAACCTGGCTTCGCGTTTGTGTTCCAAGGCCGGACCCTCTGAGTTGATCATCGACGAAGCCACGCACGCGGCCTTGAACGGTGCTTTTAGAGCGGAACCGGTGGAGCCGATGGCTCTGAAAGGATTCAGCCAGCCCGTTTCGGCGTTTCGATTGCGTCTTGCCGAAAGTGCCGGACCCGTTGCATGATGCCCACCGCTTGTTTGCCCGGATGAAACAAACCCTCTGCCTCATACTGTTCCTGATAGCACTTCCAGTGCTGGCTGTTGAGTTGCTTCCTCGGGACTGGCCGGTTCAGGCGAGTCTGAGCGGCCGGGTCGATCTCGAGTCGTATTTGTCAGACGGTGCTCCGCCCGGGCTGGTCTTTTCAGATGACGGCCTGTTCTTCAATCCGCGGGTTTCTTTGTTCGCCGACGTGCATTTGGGCAGTCATTGGTATGGCTTTGCGCAGGCGAGGTTCGACCGTGGTTTCGATCCTGGCATCAACGCGGGCGGCGCGGGCCGTCTGGACGAGTATCTGCTGCGCTGGACGCCGCTGGATTCACCGGTGGTGAACTTTCAAGCCGGGAAGTTCGCGGCGGTCTTCGGAAACTGGGTGCAGCGGCATCTCGCCTGGGACAATCCCTTTGTCACCGCTCCGCTGGCCTATGAGAACGTGCTGATCATCACCGATCAGGGGGCGCGGGCATCCCCCGGCGCATTTCTCGGGCGTCGCAACCGGACGGACACAAAAGACACTTGGCTGCCGGTGATCTGGGGGCCGTCGTACGCCACGGGCGCGTCGATTTTTGGCCGCGTGGAGCGGTTTGATTACGCTTTTGAAATCAAGAACGCGAGCTTGTCATCACGTCCGGCGTCATGGCGGGCCGACGAGGTGGGCTTCAACGCACCGACCTACAGCGGGCGGCTGGGCTTTCGTCCAGATGCCGCGTGGAATTTTGGCGTCAGCGGCAGCACCGGCGCTTACATAATCGCGGACTCGCCTGCACTGCCCGGGGGATCGGAGCGGGATGATTATCAGCAGAGCACGCTCGGCTTCGACGCCAGCTACGCGCACGGCCATCTGCAACTGTGGAGCTAGGTGATCCTGTCGCGTTTCGAGGTGCCAAATGTCGGCAACGCGGATTCGCTCTCATACTTCATCGAGGCGAAGTACAAGTTCACGGAAAGCCTCTTTGGCGCACTGCGCTGGAATCAGCAATTCTTTGACACGGTGGCGAACGGCGCGGGCGGCAGCGCCGCGTGGGATTCGCGAGTTGTGAGAATCGACGCCGCCGTAGGCTACCGCCTCAACCGGAGTCTTCAGCTCAAACTGCAATACAGCTATGGCCACGAAAACAGCCCGGCGCCGAATGCCGATCATCTGCTCGCTACGCAGTTGACGTGGCGGTTTTAGGAACAACGGCCCCATGCATGGCAAGGTGCTGCCGTCTTCGGCGTTTCAGCATGCCATGATCCGCTCCCTGCTCATTCTTTTGGCAACCAGTCAGATGGTTGTAGCCGCCGAGAAGCCCAATGTTGTCTTCTTCCTCGTCGATGACCTCGGTCAGCGTGACCTGGGCTGCTACGGCAGCACGTTTTACGAGACGCCGAATGTGGACCGGTTGGCGCGGGAGGGTGCGCTTTTCACGAACGGCTACGCAGCCTGCCCGGTGTGCTCGCCCACGCGTGCGGCGGTGCAGACCGGCCGCTGGCCGCAGCGCAGCGGGATCACGGACTACATCGGCGCGGCGAAGACGCCGGAGGCCTGGAAGCGCAACACGCTGCTGCTGCCGGCGCCCTACACCGACCGTCTGGCGCATGAGGAAGTGACTCTGGCGGAGATGATGAAGGGGGCGGGCTACGCGACCTTTTTCGCCGGTAAGTGGCATCTGGGGCCGGAGGGCTTCTGGCCGGAAGACCAGGGCTACGACATCAACATGGGGGGCATCGACCGCGGCGGGCCGTATGGTCCGGGCAAATACTTCGTGCCCTACGGCAATCCGCGTCTGACCGACGGCCCCAAGGGCGAGCATCTGCCGGATCGTCTCGCGATCGAGGCGAACAAGTTCATCGAGACCAACAAGGACAAGCCGTTCTTCGCCTTTTTCTCGTTCTACTCCGTGCACACGCCGCTGCAGTCGCGGCCTGATTTGGAAGCGAAGTACCAGGCCAAACGGCAAAAGCTGGGACTGGAGCCGAAGTTTGGCCGTGAGGAGCCGCGCGATGTGCGCCTCGTGCAGGAGCATGCGGTTTATGCCGGCATGGTGGAGGCGATGGACGCCGCCGTGGGCAAGGTGCTGGCCAAACTGGACGATCTGGGCCTGGCGAAGAACACGCTGGTCATTTTCACCTCCGATAACGGCGGTTTGAGCACGAGTGAAGGCTCCCCCACCTCGAACCTGCCGCTGCGGGGCGGTAAGGGCTGGCTTTATGAAGGCGGCATCCGCGAGCCGCTCATCGTCCGCTGGCCGACGGTCATGAAGGCTGGACAAATCTTCGACGCGCCGGTCTGCAGCCCTGACTATTTCGCCACGATGGCCGATGTCGCGTGTGCAAAGCCGGTGACGAAGATCGACGGCGTCAGCCTGCGACCGCTAATGGAGGGCACGGGTGATCTTCCCGAGCGTGCGCTTTGCTGGCACTACCCGCACTACGGCAACCAAGGCGGCGCTCCCGGCGCCGCGATCCGGCGCGGCGACTGGAAACTCGTCCTTTGGTATGAAAAACCGGACGCGCCCGAGCTTTTCAATCTGCGCGACGATCTGGGCGAATCCAAGAATCTGGCCGCTCAGGAGCCCGGGCGCGTGAAGTCGCTGCTCGCGGAGCTCGAGGCCTGGCAGAAGGACGTCGGCGCTCTCATGCCGACCCCGAACACGGACTTTGACCCCGCCAAGGCGGACGGCCGTGCCGCCGCCGGTGGTGGTAAACCGAAAGCCGCCAAGAAGGCGGGCAAGTAAGAGTCCGTTCCGCCCCAGGCCGCAAAGCCCCCCGCGCACTTTTTCAGGTTCGCCTCCCCTGGCGGGCTTGTGGAAGCCTGTGCCCGGAAAGCCTGGCCGGCCGGGTTTTCGTGGGTCTGGGGTGGGCGGTCGGCTTCGGCGGGAATTTTGAGCCTCCGTCGGCTCTCCCATGGTCGGCGTCGGGTCCAATATTCGACAGAATGAGGAAATATTTAGACAAATTCTGTCAAAACTTCGACAAAATTGAAACAATTCTTTGACGAAGCCTCACTTGTCGCAATGTTGCCCATGGTCAGTCACCCCCATTAAACAACCCATGAATGCAGTCGAAAAAAACGCCGAAGTTGACCCCAACGTGGTTGAAGACATTCGCCTCCTGACACGCATCGCCGAGCGTGATTCCGCTAGCTTTCAGGCCTTTTACAAAAAGTACAGCGGCCTCATCTTTGCCTCGATCTCCAATGTCTTGAATGATCATCACGACACCGAGGACGTGATGCAGGAAGTGCTGGTCCAAGTATGGAACAAGGCCCACCTCTACGAACCCCGCAAAGGCAAGCCGCTCACCTGGCTGACCACGATGGCCCGCAATCGCGCCATCGACCGCATCCGCTCAAAGCAGCGCCGGTCCAGGCTGAACGGCGACTTCGAGTCCGAGAACAAGACCGAGCAGTTTGAGTTTGAGCCCTCCGGTCACGAGAACCTGGAGTTCAAGGAACGCGACGGCATTCTGCACCAGGCCGTATCCCGCCTCACGCCGGATCAGCGGGAAGCGATCGAACTCACTTACTTCAGCGGTTTGACGCAGGCGGAAGTCGCCGAGCGATTGAACGAGCCTCTGGGGACGATCAAGGCCCGTATCCGCCGCGGCGTGAACCGCCTGGAGACGCTGGTGAAGCCTCGGCTCGCGTAAATTTTCACCCCAGAACCGAAGGGAAGGGCGGACTCCGGTCTGCTCTTCTTTTTTTTGGGGGCGAGAGGGGCAGTCTTTCAGGCCTGCCTCGATCCGCAGAGTTGAAGGTGAGGGCGAGGATCCAAGCGATTCACGGTGCGGCGGGGTGAAAGCGGTAATGGCCTGTGAGGGGGAATTCGAAGAGCCGGTTCTCGCATTTTGGCCCCTGGCCGATGTTGTGGACGATCCAGGGTGTGGAGCCGCCATCAGGCGCGGGAACGACGATGGCGATGTGTGGGAGCCTGCCTGCCACGGTGCAGGTGATGAGGTCGCCGGGGCGGTAGTCGGCGGCCCTTTGAGTCACGGGCAGCGCTGCGCCGCGCCGCTTGAAAAAGGTCTGCAGATTCGGCACACGACGGTGGTCGATGTTCTTGTCCGGGGCCTTCAGCCCCCATTTCCTAGGGTAGGCTGAAAAAGAGCGTTTCATGTCCTCGTGGACGAGTTTTTGCAGGTCGAACCTGAGGGCGCGGTAGCAGCGAATGACGACATCCGTGCAGACGCCGGTGTCGGCGGGCACGTCTCCGTTCGGGTAGTCCAGCCTGACATAAGCCGGCTCGTAGCGCACCGTGAGCTTCGTGCGCTCCATCGCGGCCACCACGAGACGCTCGGCGAAGGACGGTGCTTCAGCCCGACTGCTGGCGAGGAAAGCAATGCAAAGGAAGAAAAGACTTTTGAAACCACTCATGTTCACTGCTGGACTCTAATGCTCGGATCGGAACGATTAGTGAGCATTAGCGGTTCAAAACTCCGGCCTCACTCGCGTGGCACTTCGACGCCGGAAATGAAGGTCTGTTTGACCTCTAGCCGCCGGTTGAGGACGAGAATGTCCGCCTGCTTCCCGTCTTCAAGACTGCCATAGTTTTTCGCGATGCCCACGCGCTCAGCAGGCGTGAGGCTGGCCATACGAACGACGTCCGGCAGGGAGGCGGAGGTGCTCTTCTTCATGGTCCGGACCATGTGATCGAGTCCGACGACGGAGCTGGCCAGTCCTTGTCCGGGCACGAAGCCGACCTTCCCGTCACTCTCAAAAAAGTCGCCGTCGTCTTCGGATCCAAAGCGGTAGCGGCCCGGCGGCATGTCCATGGCGCGATTGCAGTCTGTGACGAGGCAAAGCCGCCCGACGCCCTTCATGCGGAAGGCGAATTCGAGCAGCTCCGGCGCGAGGTGCATGCCGTCGGCAATGACCTCAGTGCTCATTTCGGGCATCGCCAGGACGAACTGCTCCATGCCAGCCTGCATCGGCGTGCCAAAGCGGGAGCGCAGGGAGGAGACCGAGCTCATGGCGCACCAGAAGTGGTCCACATGGCGAACTCCGGCCTTGAAGGCGGCCTGCATTTCCGCCCAGTTGGAGTTCGAATGGCCGCAGGTGATGAGGCAGCGCTTTTTGCGGGCGGCCTGATAAAACGCCTCCGCGCCGGGCAGCTCTGCGGCGCAGGTGGCGATGCGCACGAGGTCGTCACGAAACCAGCGGGTGTATTCGTCCGGTGACGGATCGCGGCGGCCCCTGCGGGAGTGGCAGCCGACCTTGTCCGCGGCGAAGTAAGGGCCGTAGAGATGCACGCCTTCGATGCGTGAGCCGTGCGCGGGCTCCCAGGTGCGCGCCGCCTCCCGGCAGGCGTTGAGCATGGCCATGATCTGCACGGACGCTCCCGTGGTCGTGGTGGGGAAGATCGTCGTGGTGCCGTGCTGCGCATGCGCCGCCAGCACCGTGCGCACCGCCGGGACCGTGCCGTCCATGAAGTCGGCTCCGCCGCCGCCGTGCACGTGGATGTCGATGAATCCGGGGCTGATGTAGCCGCCCTTTGCGTCCACCACCGTCGCATTCTCCGGCACGGGGAGGTCTTTGCCGACGGCTTTGATCCTCCCGCGCTCACAGAGTACCGCACCGCCTTCAACCATCCTGTCCGGCAGGATGAGGCTGCCGTTTTGAATCAGGAGGGGAGGCGTGGTTTTCTTTTTCATAGAAGCGTGAGCGGGTTGACGCGGGTTTGCAGAGGGAAGGGGACGCGCCCGCCGCCGAGGCGGTGGGATTCGAAGACGGAGCAGACCATTTCGATGATTTCGCGGCCCTGTCCCGCGTCGCACACCGGTTCGCGGTTTTCGCGAATGGCGTGGATGAGGTCGAGGCCCGCCGCCGCATGGCTCGACAGACTCCTGCCCAGGGCGGCGCTGGGCTCGGGCTGACCGATGCCGGCGGTGGTGACGGGCTGCCACTGCCGGGCTTCGGCGACTGCCGGCGTGAAGGGACTGCCGATGAGGATGTGGGCGACGGGTTCCTTGTCGATGCGGAAGTCGATGATGCCCTGCGTGCCGACGATCTGGAGTCCGAAGCCGGCCTGTTTTTCTCCGGCGTTCTGAATGGAATCGAAGAACAACGGCATGCCGCGGGTCATCTCAAACCGCGCGTGGACTTCATTGCCGGCGAGCGGGCCGATGCCTTCGTCGCCCTCCTTCACGTCGGATCGCGTGACCGGCTTGCCGTCCGTCAGCACGGTGGCGCTGCATGTCTTCGGCGGCCCGCCGAAGAACGTCGCCAGATTGAAAACGTGCGAGCCGAGCACCCACAGGTCGAGCGATCCGCCCCGCGTGTCCTCCTTTCCGCGTCCCCGCATTTCGAGGACGCGACCGATGGCGCCTTCTTCGATCAGTTTCGCCACGACGGGCAGGACGGGATGGTAGCGGTTGCGATGGGCGATGGCGATCTTTGTTCCGGCCTTGCTGGCAGCGGCGATCACCTCGTCGGCCTCCGCCGGGCTGCGGACGAAGGGTTTCTCGATGTAGATGCCTTTGGCTCCGGATCGGATGGCGGCGAGCAGCATGTCACGATGCTGATCCACGTGGCGCGGACCGATGGCGACGATGTCCGGGCGGATGTCCGTGAGCATCTGATCGTAGTCCGCGAAGCCATAAGGAGCATTGAGTTTCTTGAGCTGTCCTCCGAGTGTTTTTTCATCGGGATCGGCGACGGCTGCGATCGTGGCTAAAGGAATGTTCAGCCACATGGTGTCGAGCCCGTGGCCGTAGTTGCCGCGACCGGTGTGCCCGATGATTCCGACGCTGAACTTCTTGTCCGATTCGGCTGCGAGGGCTGTGGGAATGAGAGCGGGGGCCAAGGAGAGCAGGATTTGGCGGCGGTTCATTGACACAGTGAACGGCCCAGGCACCCCGAAACACGCATTCCGGTTGTATTTCCGGTATTTACGGTGCGTTGGCCCGGGGCATTTTTGCGCTGGCGCACGAGCTTTTGGTTTGTCTGCGGCGAAATGCGCCTATCTTTCCTGCTGTTCCTGCCAACCCCTCTTTGGAACCCATCCTGTTCATGCCTGAATCCAGCCAGCCAGCCAAGGGTGACTCCGTGACGGAGTTAACGCTGCGCATTCGGGAGCTGGAAGAGCAGTTGGCGGCGGCCCGGCAGGCCCTCCGTGAAGCGCATCCCGAGGCCGTGCGGGAACTGGCGGAAAGCGAGGAGCGCTTCGCGCTGGCCGTGCGTGGCACGAACGACGGCGTCTGGGATTGGAACATCCGAACGGACGAGGTCTATTACGCGCCGCGTTTCAAGCAGCTTCTCGGCTACGAGGACCACGAGATGGACAATCTCTTTTCGGAGTTCGAAGTTCGGCTCCACGATGCCGATCATGAGCACGTCATGGCGGCGCTGAAGGACCATCTTGAGAACCGGGCTCCTTACGACGTGGAATACCGCCTGCGCTGCAAGGACGGCGAATTCCGTTGGTTCCGCGCCCGCGGCAGTGCGCTGCGGGATGCGGACGGGCGGCCCTACCGGATGGCGGGCTCCATCACCGATATCACCGAGCAGAAGGCATCGATCCAGGCGCTTGCGCTGAGCGAGGAGCGCTTCTCCCTGGCCGTGCGCGGCACGAACGACGGCATCTGGGACTGGGACATCCGCCGGGACCAGGTGTTCTTCTCGCCACACTGGAAGAAAATGCTCGGCTATGAGGAAGACGAGCTGGAAAATCGCTTCGCCACGTTCGAGGCCTTGCTGCATCCCGACGATCACGACCGGTTGATGGCCTGCCTCAACGACTACCTCGAAGGACGATCAGAGCGCTACGCGGTCGAGTTTCGTGCCCGGCACAAGGACGGTTCGTGGCGCTGGATCCTGGCCCGCGGCCGTGCCATGCGCGATTCCGCCGGCAAGCCCTACCGCATGGCCGGCTCCCACACGGACGTGACGGAGCGCAAGCGTGACGAGGAAGAGCTGCGACAGGCACGGCTGGACGCGGAGGCGGCCAACAGTGCAAAATCGGTCTTCCTGGCGAACATGAGCCACGAAATCCGGACCCCGATGAACGGCATCATCGGCATGGGGGAGCTGCTCCTGGAGTCGGACCTGACCGACGTTCAGCGCGAATACCTGGAAATGCTGAAGCATTCGGCCGATTCGTTGCTGGAGCTTCTCAATGACCTGCTGGACTTTTCGAAGATCGAGGCCGGAAAGATGGAGCTGGATTCCCACGAGTTCGACCTCAATGCGATCGTCACGGAGATCGTGAAGGCCATGGGCGTGCGGGCGTTTCAGAAGCGCCTCGTGCTCCTGCACCACATCAGCCCGGAGGTGCCTTCCCGTTTGATCGGTGACGACGGCCGGCTGCGTCAGATCCTTGTCAATCTGATCGGCAACGCGATCAAGTTCACGCACAAGGGCGGCGTGACCATCGAGGCCGCCGTGGAGTCGGAAACCGCCGATCTCATCGTGCTGCACTTCAAGATCAACGACACCGGGATCGGCATTTCGGGAGATCTTCACGAGCGCATCTTTGAAGCCTTCACCCAGGCGGAAAGTTCCATCACCCGGCGCTACGGCGGCACCGGGCTGGGGCTGGCGATCTGCCGCGACTTGGTCGAACTGATGCACGGGCGCATATGGGTGGAAAGCCAGCCTTCCGTGGGCAGCACGTTCCATTTCACGGCGGCATTCGGGCGCACCAGCGGCATCTCCATCAAGCCGCTCTCTCCCCGGAGCGAGCCGGTGGCCGTCGCCCACTCGTCGCTGAAGGTTCTCGTCGTTGAGGACGGTCATGTGAACCAGCTCGTCAGCAGCCGCATGCTGGAGAAGCGCGGTCATCGGGTCACACTCGCTTCGAGTGGGGAGGAAGCGCTCGAACTCTTCAAGCGCGAGGCCTTTGACGTCATCCTGATGGATGTCCAGATGCCGGGCATGAACGGACTGCAGGCCACGGCGGCCATCCGTGAAATCGAACAAGCGCAAGGGGGCCACGTGCCGGTCGTGGCCATGACCGCCAATGCTCTGAGCGGGGACCGTGAGCTATGCCTCGCGTCGGGAATGGACGATTATCTGTCGAAGCCGCTGCGGTCCGCCGACCTGTTTCAGACCATCGAGGCGCTCGCCGGGCACTCTACCGTGCCGTCAGTGGAGATGCCCGCTGCGGAAGCCTGCCTGCCGCCCCTGCCGCCACCTGCGCAGCCGCTGCCGTTTGACATGGAGCGGTTCCGCGAGTCCGCCGGTGATGAAAAGCTGCTGCAGAAACTCATCGCCATCTTCCCGGAGGACACGAACAAGTATCTCAAACGCGCCGAGAAGGGGATGGCTGCCGGCAAGGAGCAGATGGTTTACGAAGCGGCGCATTCACTCAAAGGCATGCTCGGCGTCTATGCCGCGCCGAGGGCCGTGCGGCTTGCGTCGGAGCTGTCCGAGTATTCGCATGCCGGTGATCTGAAAGGCGCCCGGTTCATGCTGGACCAGCTGAAGCGGGAGTGCGCCCGGGTCGGCGAGGCCCTGGCGGCCAGTCGCAAGTCGGCACGGTAAACCTCGCTCCTCACGCGTACTCGGCCATGCCGTCGTAGGCGTGCACCACCTCCACTCCGCAGTTTATTTCCTTCAGGATCTGCCGGGTGAGATTGAGCTTCGCGTGCAGGGCGGGATCGTCGTGGTCCGGGTCGTGATGCACCACGATCCACTTTTTGGCGCGGACCATTTGCACGAGCGCGCATGCCATGGCCAGGTTCGAATGCCCCCAGCCGATGCGCTTTGGATAGTCGGTCGGCAGATACTGCGCTTCGTGCACGAGCAGGTCCACATCGTCCAAAAAATTCACGATCGGCTGGTAGGGCACCACGATGTCGTGATCGCGTGTCAGCCCCAGTGGAGAGCCGGTGTGGCCCTGGAGAAATTCATTGTCCGGCACGAACGCCGCCGTCCAGCCCTTGTGCTCGACCTTGAAGCACACCGTCGCTCCCGGATGCTGGGTGAATTCGCGGGTGACGGAAACCTCGCCGATTTTCACCGGCGAATCGTCGAGGAATACGAAATTGATCTTCGCGTGCAGGTCTTCGCGCTGAATGGGGAAGTAGTCCCTGTCCATCTGGCCGCAGAGCAGGGACTCGATGTTTTTTCCGAAGCCGCGCTCCCCATACACGGTGATTTCAAAGCCGGGAATGTAGATCGGCGTGAAAAACGGGAAGCCCTGAATGTGGTCCCAGTGCGTGTGCGTGATGAAAAGATGGATGTGGCAGGGGCCGCCCGCCAGAAAGGACAGGCCGGCGTCACGCAGACCTGAACCGGCATCGAAGATGATCCGCTCTTTGCCCGTGTTGTACTCGAAGCACGTCGTGTTCCCGCCATGCTGCGCATAGCGCGCCCCGCATACAGGAATCGACCCCCGGGTGCCCCAGAACTTCACATGAGGCCGGGAGGTGTCCAGCGTGGGGGCATACTGAACGGCCGGCGTCGGTAAATGGGAGCGGTGCGTGATGCCCGTGGCCGATCCGGCCTTGTGGAAATACTGGTTCAGTTTCTCCAGGAGAAGCTCCGGGTCGAAAGGCTTGATCAAAACGTCCACCGGGCCGGTCGCCTGGATATGCTTCAGTTCCGTGGAGTAGTCCTTCGCCGTGCAGACGATCACCGGCATGTGCTGCGTGGCCTGCTGCGCCCGCAGATGCCGCAGCACCTCCAGTCCGTTCATCTTCGGCATGATCAGGTCCAGGACCAGCAGGTCGGGCTGGAAAGACTCGATCTTCTCCAGGCATTCCTCTCCGTCCTCCGCCACGCTCACCGTGTACCCGTGCTGCTCCAGCGCATGAGACATTTTCAGCGAGATCGCTCGCACATCTTCGGCTAGAAGGATTTTTTTGGGTGGAGGAGGTGTCGCCATGGTTCGCCTTTGTTGTACTTGTACGCCCTGGTTGAATGGTCGGGCTGGCGGGATTCGAACCCACGACCTCTTCGTCCCGAACGAAGCGCTCTACCAGGCTGAGCCACAGCCCGCTTTTGTCATCTCTGACCGGTGCGGAAAATCGCAGGCGAACCCGCGAACGGGAGGGATTTGTAGCCTCTCGAAGGCATGACGCAAGCTGGAAGATGCCGGTCAGTCCCCGTCTCCATCCCCGCCGTCAAAATCATCCGCGTGAGCTTCGGCCCAGCCACAGCCTTGCTGACGGTCGAATTCCTCATCCACCTCCCTCTCGCGACGAAGCTCGCCTTCCTCGTCGGTTTCAGGTCGTGGGTCTGGTGGTGGCAGGGGCATGAATCAAAAAATATCCGGCTCCGGCACCGCTGGGCCATGCTGGAGGAAGTCGAAGTCAGCACCCTGATCGGCCTGTGTGACGTGCTCGACGTAGAGCTTCGCATAGCCGCGATGATAGCGCGTCGGAGCGGGTTTCCAGTCGGCGCGGCGCTTTTCCAGTTCCTCATCGCTCACATGCAGGTGCAGCTTGCGGTTCGGCACGTCGAGTTCGATGAGGTCGCCGGTCTTCACCAGCGCCAGCGGGCCGCCGACGGCGCTTTCGGGGGCGATGTGGAGCACGCAGGCACCGTAGCTCGTGCCGCTCATGCGGCTGTCGCTCAGGCGCACCATGTCGCGGATGCCCTGCAGGATGAGCTTCTTCGGAATCGGCAGTTGGCCCCACTCGGGCATGCCGGGAGCACCGACCGGGCCCGCGTTGCGGAGGATGAGCACGGTGTCCTTCGTCACATCGAGGTTCATGTCCTCAATGGCGGCTTTCATCTCGGGGTAGCTGTCAAAGACGAGCGCAGGGCCGGTGTGCGTGCAGAGTTCTTTCGTGGCGGCGGCGTGTTTGATGACCGCGCCGTTCGGGCAAAGATTGCCGCGCAGGATGGCGGTGCCGCCATCGGGCTGGAGCGGGTTCTTCGGCGTGCGGATGACGTCATCGTTGTGGATGATCGCCTCGGCGATGTCTTCGCCGAGCGTCTTGCCGGTGATGGTGGCCACATCGGTGTGCAAAAGCTCCCGCATGCCGTTGAGCAGCGCTTGAAGGCCGCCGGCGAAATAAAACTCCTCCATCAAGTATTTGCCCGCAGGCCGCATGTTGGCCAGCAGCGGCACCTTGCGGCTGATCTCGTCGAATTTCTCCAACGGAAGCGGAATGCCGAGTCGGCCAGCCATGGCGATGAGATGCACGATGGCGTTCGTGCTGCCACCGAGCGCCATATCGACCGCGATGGCGTTTTCAAACGAGCGCTCGGTCACGATGCCGGACGGTTTGCGGTCCATCCACACGTTCTCGATGATCTGTCGGCCCGCAGCGGCGGCGATGCGTGTGTGAGCGCTGTCCACGGCGGGAATCGACGATGCCCCGGGCATGCAGAGGCCGAGCGTCTCCGCCAAAGCGGTCAGCGTGCTCGCGGTGCCCATCGTCATGCAATGACCGGGGCTGCGGGCGATGCCGTCCTCGATCTCGCACCACTGCTCCCAGCTCAGATTTCCAGCGCGTTTTTCATCCCAGTATTTCCACACGTCGCTGCCGCTGCCGAGCGTCTCGCCGCGCCAGTTGCCCTTCATCATCGGGCCGCAGGGCATGTAAATGACCGGGATGTCCATGCTGAAGGCGCCCATGAGCAGCCCTGGCGTGGATTTGTCGCACCCGCCGAGTAGCACCGCGCCGTCGATGGGATTTGCGCGCAGCATTTCCTCGGTCTCCATCGCCAAAAAATTGCGATGAAACATCGCCGTCGGCTTCGTCAGCATCTCGCCGACCGACATGACCGGGATCTCCATCGGATGACCGCCCGCCTGGAGGACGCCGCGCTTCACCGCATCCGCCGTGAGTCGCAAGTGCATGTGGCAGGAGTTCAGATCGCTCCAGGTGTTCAGGATGCCGATCACCGGCTTGCCCACGATGTCCTCCGCGCCCCAGCCGTTCTGCTTCGCCCGCGAGCGATGGCCAAAGGAGCGCAGTTCATCCCGGCCATACCAGCGCCAGGATCGGAGTTGTTCAGGAGTTTTGGGAGTGGGTGTGTTCGAGGAAGCCATTGCGACAGGATTAAGAGGAGAGATGGCCTCCGGTCAAATCGTCCTCGTCCTCCTACTCGAACTCGTCCTCGATCCAATCGTTTCGAATGGCCCAAACCGACCGATTCCACCCAAACCGCGTCCGACATCGTTCTTGCCGCCGCTCCGTTCTTCCTGCTACAACCTGCCCAACCATGCGCTCTCTCGTTTTTCTCTCCTGCTGCCTCCTCACCGCCGACCTGCTTGCCGCTGGCAAAGAAGTCGAAGGCGAACGCGCGGCCGCCACCACGGCCTGCCCCACGCCGGAGGAAGCCAGGGCCAAAATGAGCGTGCCCGAGGGCTACGAGGTCCGCTGCTTCGCCCATGAGCCGATGGTGCAAAATCCCGTCGCCATGACCTGGGATCATCGCGGCCGTTTGTGGGTCGTGGAGGCTTATGAGTATCCAAACGGCTCCGAGCACCCCGCGCCCTTCGGCGGTGAGGCCAAGGATGATCAGTACCAGCCCGTGCCGCCGCAATGCCTGCTATCATCCAGCATCAAGGATCCAGCATCCAGCCTCCCGCGCGACCGCGTCATCATCCTCGAAGACACTGACAACGACGGCACCGCCGACAAGCACACCGTCTTCGTCGAGGGCCTCAATCTCGCCAGCGCCATCCTCTGCGGCGACAACGGCATCTACATCGGCCAGCAGCCGCACCTCATCCACTTCCGCGATGACGATGGCGACGACCAACCGGACGCTTGGCGTGTCGTGCTCACCGGATTCGGCCGTGAGGACACGCACGAGCTCAT
Source organism: Akkermansia muciniphila (assembly GCA_945863205.1). Classification (GTDB taxonomy): domain Bacteria; phylum Verrucomicrobiota; class Verrucomicrobiia; order Verrucomicrobiales; family Verrucomicrobiaceae; genus Prosthecobacter. Next base: position 13,931 of record CAMAZK010000058.1, read on the forward strand.
GAACAGTTTCTGCTGGGGCCCCGATGGCTGGCTCTACATGACCCACGGTGTCTTCACCCACAGCAAAGTCCGCCGCCCCGGCCAGCCGGAGACCGAAGGCTTCAAGTTTGATGCGGGGATCGGCAGGGCGAGGCCGGTAGGACGGGCTTCCAGCCTGTCATCCAGTGTCTCGGGCATCCTGCCCGAGGCTGGGAAGCCGGGCAAGATGCCCGGCTCACCCCAGGCAGGCAGAATGCCCGCCCTACCCTGGGAATTCGAAGTCTTCGCCGACGGCACCAGCAATCCCTGGGGCTGTGACTACGACGCGGCGGGCAACTTCTTCGTCAGCGCTTGCGTCATCGACCACTTCTTCCACATGGCTCCCGGTGGCATCTATGTGCGCCAGGGCGGTGCGCCGGAGAATCCATACGCGTATGAGCTGCTGCCCAGTATCGTTAAGCACAAGCACTTCCGCGCCGCCTATGCCGGCGTGCAGATTTATCGAGGCGGCCGCTATCCCGCCGACACGCACGGCCACGCCTTCATCGGCAACATCCACGACAACGCCATCCACGAGGAAATCCTCACGCCCGTCGGCGCCACCTTCAAATGCGAGCCACGTCGCGACTTCCTCCGCGCCAACGACGGCTGGTTCCGCCCCGTCAGCACGCAAACCGGCCCCGACGGCTTCCTCTGGATCATGGACTGGTGCGACAAGTATCCCTGCTACCAAAACGCCAAGGCCAACCCCGAAGGCGTGGACCGCCAATACGGCCGCATCTGGCGTGTCGTCACGACCCAAAGCAGTTCTGTAGTCCCGGCTTCAGCCGGTTCAGAGAATGTACCGCCTAAAGGCGGAACGACAAAACACGCCTCAAGGCCCTCGAACGACCTCGACCTCAAAAAACTCTCCACCGCCGACCTCGTGAAGACCTTGGAGCATCCCAACAATTGGATGCGAAGGATGGCGAGGCGGATGCTGGTGGAGAAAACTGATTCTAAGCTCCACAAAGACCTAGCTGCGGTCTTTGGGGACGAAACAAAGGAGACCTCTACTCGACTTGAGGCTGTTTGGTGCCTGTTGTCTCGATCCGAAGCAGACTACCATGCCCTCAAGCCACTCCTGGGAAGCGACTCTGTTCCACTGCTATCGTGGGTCGCGAGGTCGTGGGGGGAGATGAAAATCAATCGGCCTCCATTCGATTCGATGGCTCGCCACCCCAACATCGTTGTCCGCTTTAACGTCGCGGTCGCGCTAAGACAGCGTTATGCCTCATCAAGGCTGACGACACAGCGTGATCCTAAACCGGACCCGGAAGATGATGGAGTATCCCTATTTGCTCCGGCCTTCATCCTGATGAGCTCCAGTTCGGATGACGATCACCTTCTGAACTTTGCGATATGGTCATACTTAGAGCCCCTCCTCGCGAAAGATCCAATGACTACAATCGAGCTCATCGGAGCCGCCAAAGACGGTTCGCTTGGCCGCATCCTCTCCCACAAAGCCATGCGGCGGCTCTGCGATACGCGGAAGGCAGAGAACCTCGATCTCGCAGTCGAGTTTTGCGACAAGATCGCCGCTCACGATATCCTGCTCGCCCATGCACTCGATGGTCTCGTCAAAGGCCAGGAAGGCGGTGTGATCAAGCCGGTGAAGGAGGTCTCGGCCAGTCTTGCGAAGTGGCGTTCATCCTCAAATGCGGACGTGCGGAAGCACGCGCAGACGCTCGCGGTGATGTGGGGGGATGCGGCGGCGGTGAAGGAGATGATCGCGGTGCTGCACGATGGCTCGAAGCCGGAGAAGGAGCGCATCACGGTGCTGCAATCGCTGCAAAAGGTGCGCACGTACGCGGTGAAGGACGGTTTGATGCCGCTACTCACGCCGGAGACCTCCACCGCGCTCGCCGTGGCGGCGATTCGCGCGGCGGCGGACCTTGGCGGCGATGAATTCATCGCGCCGCTGCTTCAACAATCAGCATCGAAGGACTTCAACGTGCGCAACGCGGCCATCGAGGCGCTTTCCAATCGCGATGCGTGGACGAAGGCGCTGCTGAACGCGATCTCCGAGCAAAAAGTCAGCGCGAGCGGCTTCCCCGCGCCGGTGCGTCGTGCGCTGGCGACGCACAAGGACAAAGCCATCCGCGATCTCGCCTTCAAGGTGCTCGGCGCATGGCAGGATTCGTCGGACGATGTGAAATCGCTCATCGCGCAGAAGAAGCAGGCGTGTTTGACGGGCGAGCCGGATCTGGCGAACGGCAAACTGCTCTTCACGGCCACTTGCATGGTCTGCCATGAGTTTCACGGCGGTGGGCAGAAGGTGGGGCCGGATTTGATCGGCAGCGGACGCAGCAACCTCGATGCGCTGCTGGCGAACGTCATCGATCCGAACCAGATCATCGGCAACGGCTACGAAAACATCAGTGTGAGCACCAAAGACGGCCGCACACTCGCAGGCCGCATCGTGGAGGACACGCCGGGGCATGTGAAACTGCTCGGAGCCGGTGGAGCCGCCCAAGTCGTGCCGCGCGATCAAATCGCCTCGCTCACGAATACCAAGCAAAGCCTTATGCCGATGGGATTCGGCAATCTGCCCGATGCAGCCTTCCGCGACCTCATTTGGTACATTCTCGCTCCGCAGGAAGAAGGCCCGCTCACGGCCGAAAAGAAGAAACTGCTCATTCAGGGGGTCGAGGTTCCTGAAACGAACTCACAGCCGAAAAAGACCAACTGGCGCGCCATCGACTGGGAGAGTGTCAGCCTGTGGAATCCCGACTGGAAAGTCTCCGCGCCCGATTTCGAGCGCACGCCGGTCAAACTGGCCGAATACCACGGCAAAACGAACGTGCTGCTGATGCATCCGTTCCCGGACAAGAAAACGCCCGCGAGCTTTGAGCGGAAACTGAAGGTCGAGAAGACGAAATTGAAGTTCAGCGTCGCGGCGGATGATCGGGGCGATTGGATCGTCAAGGCGGTGGTCAACGGTCAAGTGGTCAAAGAGATGGCCGTGGACCATGAGAAGCCGCGGTGGAAGACCGTGGAGGTCGATTTGGCAAAGTTTGCCGGTCAGGAGGTCACCCTGCGCCTCGAAGCCCATGCCAGCGGCTGGAACATGGAGTTCTCGTATTGGAACGGGATCACCCTGGAGTGAAGCCTGACTTGGCGCGCCCGGCAGGGATCGAACCTGCGACCTACGGATTAGAAATCCGCTGCTCTAGTCCACTGAGCTACGGGCGCCTCGCTGGGTGCGCGATGATAGTGCCCTCTGGCGGATGAGCAAGGGCGCAGTCACTCGGGATGCAGGCCGAAAATTTGCAGGACGACGCGGAGCATGTCCCCGACTTTGGTGCCGTAGGGCCTAGCGGGGCGCAGGATGGCCCAGTCGCGGGCTTTGCCGATGGCGGCGAGGCTTTTCGAGGGATGGACGAGCACGCCGAAGCCGGCGTAGTCGAGCAGGGGCAGGTCGGCGGCGCTGTCGGAGTAGCTCCAGGAGTTGGCGCGTTCGCGCTCGGTGAGTTCGGTCAGGCCGGGCACCACGGCTTCCATGGCGGCGATCTTGGCTTCGTGCTTGTTGTTCCCGGTGACAAGTCGCGGCATGTGGGGAAACTTGGCGCCGACTTCAAATCGGGTGGCGATGCAGTAGTCGAAGTCGAGCGCGTGCGCGATGTGGTGCGCGTAAAAGTCCGGGCTGGCGGTGTTCAGCACGAGAATGCGGTGCTGGTGCTTGTGGCGGAGGATTTCAGCCCGCAGAGCGGGGTAGGTCCAGCGCGGCAGGCAGACCTCGGCGAATTCGTGCGCGTAGGCGTCCAGCCGCTCGCGTGGCATGCCTTTGAGGTAACTGAGAAAGGCGCGTTTCGCCGTGGCGGTGCTGGTCAGGCCGCAGCCGCGGGCGATGGCCACGGGAATGAACAGCGCATGCAGAAAGACCCGCCAGGGCTCACGCTTGAGCACGAAATTGCAGAACAGCGCCTGCGTGTCGAAGGGCAGCAGCGTGTGGTCGAGATCGAAGAAGGCGAACGAGCGGGCGGGCATGAGGCGCGGAAGCCTAAGCGCCGCGTTTCCATCTGGCAAAAGATTCCCATCCTTGACGGATGGCGGGGGGGGCGGCAGAGTCCGCGCCCCTTTCCCCCTCTAACATCAGACCCATGGCCCAAGAAAAAACTCTCATCCTGCTCAAGCCTGACTGCGTCGCCCAAGGCATCAACGGCACCGTCATCAAGCGTTTCGAAGACGAAGGCTTCCGCATCCGCGGCTGCAAGATGATCCGCCTGACCGATGAACTGCTGAAGGAGCATTACTCGCACATCGCCGACAAGCCGTTCTTTCCTGACGTGGCCAATTTCATGAAGAGCCAGCCGGTCATCGCCATCGTGCTCGGCGGTGAAAACGTGATCGCCCATGTGCGCGACCTGCTCGGCCCGACGGATTCGAAAGCGGCCCCGAAGGGCACGATCCGCGGTGATTTCGGCTCGGACAAAATGACGAACGTCGTGCACGCCTCCGACTCCCCGGAAGCCGCTGCCGTCGAGATCGAGCGCTTCTTCCACCACGGCGAGATTTTCAGCTATTGAGGTCCGCCTCATTGCCGCTACACTCAGCGGCGCGGTGCAAACCCACGCCGATGTGGTGAAATGGTAAACACAGCGGACTTAAAATCCGCTGGGCGGAAACGCCCTTGCCGGTTCGAGTCCGGCCATCGGCACTGATAAAGTTGCCTTGTTCCTGTGGAACAAGGGGTTTCGTTGTTCCGCAGGAACAACGCTACTTTTCGAGGCCGCTGAGGAAAGCACCATGAAGACCCAGACGAAGAAGAAACAGCCCGCAGCCTTGATGCCCGCTCATCCGGGCGAGATTCTGCTCAAGGAGTTCCTTGAACCGGCGGACATCAGCCAGGCCCGCCTCTCGCAGGCCACCGGTCTCACCGTCAGCCGCGTCAATGACCTGGTCAAAGGGCGGCGCGGCATCACGCCCGACAGCGCCATCCGTCTCGGCAACGCCTTCGGCATCAGCCCCGCCTTCTGGCTCAACCTCCAGGCCGACTACGACACCCGCATGGCCATGCGCGAGCATGGCCGGGAATACGCGGCGATTGCCAAGATGCCGGAGCTGGCCGCCGCTGCGTCGCCTTTGAACATCGCGTTTATGTGATCGTGCGCAAAAGCACTGTGACAGGCTTGGCCGACACCAGCTTGCGCACGTTCGTGATAGCGTTGTATCAAAGGCCGTCGCCACCAGTGGCGCTGAAAAAGTTGCCTTGGTCCTGCTGAGCAAGGGGTTTCGTTGTTTCGCAGGAACAACGCTACTTTCCGAGTTCGCTGAGGTACTTGATGAGGTGGGCGAGCTGTTGCTCGTTCATTCCAGCGGTGAGGCCGTCGGGCATGAGGGTGCCGCCGAACTGGATTTTTTGCGTGTCGGCTTTCTTGAGGGTCCGGATGGCGCCGGTGAGGTCGCGGATGCCGATGCTGTCGGCGGTGTCGGTCTGCTTGAAGCCGGTGATCACGCTGCCGTCCTTCATCGTCACCGTCGCGGCTTCGTAGTTCTCCTTCACGTTGAGTGCGGGCCAGACGACCTCGGTGACGATCATGTCAATGGGCAGGCCTTTGGCGATGGCGCTCAAATCGGGGCCGATCTTGCTCTGCGCGGCTCCAGGAATGTGGCAGGC
>CAMAZK010000059.1 GCA_945863205.1 Akkermansia muciniphila
AGGAGGCCGTCGCCATCGCCGATACCAATGCGTTTCGCGGCAAGGCCGGCCAGCTCAAGCTGCGCGACAAGGTGGCGGGGCAGTGGCGCGACTTCCTGAAGCGCTATGCGCTCACCGCCAAGCCGCACGCCGTCATGGTCGCGTGGAAACGCTTTGCCGAGGTGCCGACGGGCGAATTCGCCGCGAATACTCCCGGCATCCTCCAGGATTTGACGAAGCCCGAGAGCGGCTGCGCGCCCGATGTCGCCACAACCTTCGCCAAAACGCCGCCGAAGTCGATGAAGGACGTCGCTGCCGCCTACGCGCAGATCATTCTGACCGACAAAAGCGAGCCGGTGCGCCAGCTCATGCAGGACAAGCTTTCGCCCATGTCCGTGCCGGTGGACGGCATGAACGCCTTTTTCACCCGCAAGGATCTCGACACGATCGTGAAGCTCGGCAACGAGCGCACGAAGCTCGACAGCACGCATCCCGGCGCACCGCCGCGGGCGATGGTGCTGCTCGACAAGCCGAAGCCCAGCGACGTGCGCGTCTTCGTGCGCGGCAATCCCGCCCGCCAGGGCGATCCCGCGCCGCGCGGCTGGCTCACGATGTTTGGCGGCAAGACGTTCACCGACGGCAGCGGCAGGCTGGAACTCGCGCAGCACATCGCCAGCAGGGACAATCCGCTCACGGCGCGTGTCATTGTGAACCGCGTCTGGATGCAGCACTTTGGCCGACCCCTCGTTTCGCAGCCCAGCGACTTCGGCGTGCAGACCGAGCGCCCCGTGCAGGCCGAACTGCTCGACTATCTGGCCGCCACCTTTATGGAAAGCGGCTGGAGCTTGAAGATGCTCCACACGCTGATCCTCACCAGCCGCACGTATCAGCAGAGCAGCCGGGTCACGCCGGACAAACTCACCAAAGACGCCGAAAACGACCTCCTCAGCCGCTTCAACCGCCAACGCCTCGACTATGAAACGATGCGTGACGCCACGCTCGCCGCCACAGGTGAACTCGACACGAAAGCGCAAGGCGGACGCGCCGTCGAGCTGGACGCGAAGGAAGCCGACACGCGCCGCACGGTCTATTTGAAGGTGGACCGCTACGATCAGGCCAGCGTGCCCGCGATGTTCGACTTTGCGAATCCGGACAGTCACAGCCCTCAGCGTTTCAACACCACCGTGCCGCAGCAGGCGCTGTTTTTGATGAACAGCCCCTTCATGCGTGAAAGCGCCGATACCCTCGGCAGGTCGATCCCGCAGAAAGGCACCACGCTCGATTCTGAAGCGATCAAGGAGATGTATCGGCGCATCCTCGCCCGCGATCCCCAGCCGGAGGAAGTCGAGCTCGCCCAGCGCTTCGCTGCTGATGCCACGGAGTTGAACACCGAGAAGCCCTTCCGCTGGAGCTACGGCTTGATGACTTTCGCACGCACGACCGATGGCAAACCGGCGTTCAGCGACTTCCAGGTTTTCTCCCAGCTCACCGAGCGGAGCGGCGGCGGTCAGAGACTCTGGAGTCCCGCAGCCAAGATTCCCGATGCCAAATGGGGGCACGCCTTCTGGGCCAACTACGGCTCCCACGCGGCGCCCGACGGCCATGTCGTCACCGCCCGCTGGCATGTGCCGGCTGACATGAAGGTGACCATCGACGCCACCTTGAGCCGCAGCAGTGACCGTGGTGACGGCGTCCGCGCCTGGATTCACAACAGCCGCACTGGCGTGGTCTCCGAATACTTCTGCACACCGCAAAACAAAAAAGTGCTCACACAGGCCACCACCGACGTGAAGAAGGGCGACACCCTGAATTTCATCGTCCACGACGAAAAGGGCACCGACAGCGACAGCTTCGACTGGCAGCCGCGCATCACCCGCACCGACAACGGCGAGTTCCTCACCGATGCCAAAAACGACTTCTGCGACGCCTCCCGCTGGCCCTTCGGCCGCCAGAAGCCTCAAAGCCCCCTCAGCCAGCTCGCGCAGGTGCTCATGATCAGCAACGAGTTCATGTTTGTGGATTGAGTTGCCCCGTTCCTGCAGAACAGGATCCTTGTTGCACCGCAACAAGGCTACTTTTTATCTATCACCACACTTCGAGCCGCAAGCCTGGCACCCGGCGAAACTCCCGCTCATTGCGGGTCGCAAGAGTGAAATCATGCACGAGAGCCGTCGCGGCGATCCACAGGTCATGCTAGCCAATGATCTGTCCTGAAGCCTCCAGTTCCGCCCAGATCAGCGCATGCTTTCGGGCGACCAGATGATCCACTGGAAGCGATGGTGCCTCACGAAGGCATCTTTCCACGAAGACGGTGCGCTTGGCCGCTCTCTCCGGTGTGCTGGCGCGATGAACGCCATGCCAAAGCTCGCTTTCTGTCACGGCGGACACAAAGCACGGTTCATCACCCGCTCTTTCGATAAATGCCTCGGTCGCGAGGGTCCCGCGTTCCATTGCGATAAAGATACCCGAATCGATCAAGTAGCCCATGGAGACGCGGCTGGCCGGTTGATGTGTTCGCGACCTGCCTCCACATCCGCCGCGAAGGCTGCCAGTTCATGTTCATCGAGTCCGTCCGCAGAATTCATGGCGGCAAAAAGACTCCTCACGGTGCCTCCGCCAGCGGGAACGGGCATCAGCCGGAACATCACCTTCGCTCCTTCCTGCTTCACAAAGACACTCTCCCGGCCATCTTCGAGACTCTTCCAAGTCTCGGAGGGCAGTCCTGCCAGTTCTCTCGGGGTGATCGTCATGGCTTAAAGAATAAGCCCGAAACCCCGCCCGGCAAGGCTGGATGCCCGCGTTGCCCTGTCCCTGTTCACGGCAACAAGGCTAGTTTGTGGTTGACCTCGTTGAGCCGGTTCCAGTAGCATGCTCGCATGAAGTCGATTCTTCGTGCCAGCGTTGTCCTGTCCTCGATCGGACTGCTCATCGGCTGCGTCTGGTTCACGCACAGGCAGGCCAATCCGGTCATCATGCCCGGTTCCAAGAGCATTAGCCATCTTATCCCTCCTGCCGAAAGCCAGAAAGCATCGCAAACTGTCATACCGGGCTCCAAAAGCGGCACGTTGACGTTGATCATGCCGGGCAGCAAATCCTTCACGGGTGCGGCCACGATCAGCGCAGGAGTGCTGCAAAGCGGCAAGCGTACTCTTAAACTCATGCCCAGTTCGAAAAGTGGCCCGAATCAAGCCAAGATGATCATGTCCGGCAGCAAATCTCTGTTGCCGCCTGCGCTACCATGAACCTGCGATCCAAGCTCGCTCGCGTTGCCACACTGCTGCTCTCGCTCACTTTGCTCGCGGGATATGTGGTCTATTCACATATCACGCCGAACATGCCGCCCCCTGACCCGCTGGGCTTGAATGAGGGTGAATCGAAGCAGGAACCGGACACGCCCGACTTTGACGGCAGTGTGAAGGCCGATAACACCACGCCATCAACCAAACGTCCGGGGAATGACCTCCGCATCATCGGTTCAAAGACCATCAGCCAGCCTGTTTTCCGGGTAGCTGACCGAGATCGTCAAAAAACCATGCCGGAGGTGCGAGTCGCGACCGCAGAGTTCAAAACGCCTGGGTTTCAGATGGTCAGGAATCTGGAGGTGATTCCAGGTCCAGGCGATAGCGCGGAGCTTCCCTTTGATTCGCTTCTCAAGCGCCCGGCGGATGTGCTGGAAAAGCCTGAAAACATCGGACGCATCATGGCTGATGATGGCGAAGCAGCCGCCAGGGAAGGGAGAATGCTCACGCCCGAAAATCTCTCTGTGGACTATTATCGTGCCCTACAGCGGCGCGAACTGATGATGTCCGGCTCGAAGTCGGGGCGGCTCCACTTTGATCTGCCCATCATCATTTGGCGGCCACTGGCACCAAGTGCGCCAAGCACGATTAAACCATGAACCTCCCCTCCATCATCCTCTCCACCGGCCTGAGCATCCTGTTTCTCGTGGTGCTGTTCCGTCCGCTTGAAAAGCTGTTTCCGGCGCGTGAGGGGCAGAAGTTCATGCGTCCGGCCTTCTGGACGGACCTGTGCTTCCTGCTCGGACAGTACCTGCTCTGGAGCGGCCTCGTGTTCTGGGCGCTGAATCATTTTCGCGGCTGGCTGGATGGCTTCGTGCCGCCAAATTTCCGCGCAGCCGTCGCTGCGCAGTCGTGGTGGCTGCAGGCGCTGGAAATGATCGTGCTGAGTGATTTCATCATCTACTGGGCGCATCGCTTGCAGCATGCGGTACCGTTCCTGTGGCGCTTTCACTCGATCCATCACAGCGCGGAGCATCTCGACTGGTTGGCGGCACATCGGGAGCACCCGCTCGACACGATTTACACCGTCGGCCTCATCAATCTGCCCGCGTTTGTGCTGGGTTTCCCGCTGGAGACGCTTGCCGGTTTCCTGGCCTTCCGCGGTCTCTGGGCCATCTTCATCCACTCAAACGTGCGTCTGCCCATCGGCCCGCTGCGCATGATCATCGGCGCGCCGAAGCTGCATCACTGGCATCACGACAAAGCCCGCGATGCGGGCAACTACGCGAACATCTCGCCGCTCATGGACATCCTCTTCGGCACCTATCGCTGCCCGGACCACGAGCCCGAGGCCTTCGGCATCCATGAGCCGATTTCCAAAAACTACCTCGGTCAGCTCTGGCATCCGTTTCGACGGCTGACGAAGAACCCTCGCCAGCGCTGAACCGCTTTAGCTCACTTTCCGCCTTCTCGTCAACCGGCCGGGCGCTGCCATCACTCCACGATGTGGACGGGCGTGCCCAGGCGGGTGTTCTGGTAAAAAATACGCGCCATGTTTGACGGAAGCCGGATGCAGCCGTGCGAGTCCGCATAGCCTGGAAGATAGCCTTCGTGCATGCCGACGCCGCCGACGACCCGCATGAACCAGAACATCTTCGCGCCGTCGAACTTCGCGCCGGGAGGTTTGGGGTCCTTGCGGCGGTCGATCTGGGTCTGCAGGATGTTTCCCGCGTGGTCGATGTAGTCACCGTAAGCGGACGAGTAGTGGTCTTCGTCCTTCTCGATGACGCTGAACTTTCCTTTGGGAGTCGGGAACTGCTCGCTTCCGGTGCAGACCGGCGACATGCCGACAAGGGCGTCGCCTTTGTAGAACAGCGCCTTCTGGTCACTCAGATCGATCACGATGCGCGCCCTGCCCGTGACGCCGTCGCCCTTCCAGAAAGAGTCCGGCTCCCTCGTCACGGAGGGCTGTTTGCGTTTGACTAGGCCCCAGTTAATGTTCCAGCTAGGCGTGTCCTGCAGCACGTAGATGCCGCCGTGGGGCGCGGTGACAAAGGACTGCGGGCGGTAGGTGCAGCCGAGCATCATGCAGGCCGCGAGGAAGGTGATGAAGACTGTCGTGCATCGGGCACGGGCGGTTTTCGGAAGGGATGACGCGTTCATGAGAGGGAAGGGGAGGCTGCCGGGCGTGCGAGGGTGCCGACCAGATCAGCAGATACTATTCCACGGCCTGTTTCAGATTCTTCAATGAGGGCTCGGCATCGAGTCTGGCCAGTTCGGCGGCGATGACCTCCACCCGCCTCGCGGCGGCCCTGCGATCCCGCAGTTTGGCCTCCAGCACGGCTTTCTGAGCCGCCTTGAGTTTCTCGGCGGTGGTCAGGTCCTTGTCCGCGCCGCTGGAGGACCAGTCGGAGGCGAAGGAACTGACCAACTGGGCGAGCTCCTTGTCCTTCTGTGCTAGGGTCGTCACGATGTCCCGCACCTCGTCCGGGTTCGCCGGCGTGCCGGCTGCCGGTGCTGCCTGCCCGGCCGGGCGCCACAGGATCAGGGCCAGGACGGCCATCAGGACCAGGCCAATGGTGCCGCCGACGATCGCGAGCTGCTGCCCCTGGCTCATCTTCGGCTTCGGCTGCGGGCGCGGCTGGGGCCGGTGCTGCGGCTCCGGCATGGGCGCTGGCGCCGGTTTGGCCCCGGCGAACATGCCCCCGGCCGTGTCGTCGTGCATGCCCGGCATGACGCCCCCTGCGGCTTCCTGCTTCATCGCCACATTGATGTGTGCGCGCAGCTCTCCGGCCTCCTGATAGCGCTGCTCCGGGTCCGGGTGGATGGCTTTCTCGATGATCCGGTCCCAGCGTGTGGAGACCTTCGCGAATTCGGTGACCGAGCGGCGCGGCTCCCCCGGAATGGTGCCAGTGAGCATTTCATAAAGCACGACGCCGGCGGCGAAGATGTCCACGCGGTGATCCGTGACGCTGCCGCCGCGGATCTCCGGCGCGGCGTAGTCCGGCGTGCCCAGAGGGTTGTCCTCCTCGGCCTCGTCAGAGACGGGCCGCGCGAGCCCGAAGTCGGCCACCTTCACATGATCGGCGTCGTTGACCATGATGTTCCCCGGCTTGATGTCCCGGTGGATGATCTGGTGCTCGTGGGCGAAGGTCAGCGCCTCACAGAGCTGGATAGCCAGGTTCGTGGCCTTGCGCAGGGACAGACCGCCATCGTGGATGACGTCGTGGAGGGAGCGCCCCTCCACCCACTCGATCACCAGAAACAAGTGCCCGCCCGCCGTGATGCCGAAGTCATAGACGCCGACGATGTTCGTGTGGTTGAGCTTGGCCATCGCCCGGGCCTCGCTCTTGAAGCGGTCGGCAAAGGCCGGCTCGGCACCGAACTTGGGCGGGAGGATCTTGACGGCGACGTGGCGGTCCAGGCTCTCCTGATAGCCCTTGTAAACGGCCCCCATCCCGCCGCACGCGGCGATTTTTTCGAATTTGAACTGCGGGAGGTAGGAGGCCATCTCCTCGATGCTGGGCACATCGAACGTGGTCTCCTCGGGGGATGATGGCGAGTCCGGCATAATGCGCAGCCATACGCGCACCCGCTCCATGCGGCCAGTGAAAAAGCCCGCTGTGATCAGCGTGGCTGCGCCGTGGCGGATGCGGACGCGGGGATCGCGGAGGCGGTCACGTCACGGACCGCGTCCTTCAGCGCTTTCAGCGAGGGGGCGCTGTCGAGCTGCCGGAGTGCCTCCGCCACGACTTCGGCCCGTTTCGCAGCGTCCGCACTGCCGGCGGCGGCGCGGGCGGCGGCCCTCGCCCGCACGAGCTCGCATTGCGCCTCCCGCATTCGTTTGGAGGCCTCCCTGGCTGCTGCCAGAATGGCGTCGAGCTGGCTGTCATAGGTCCTGCGCAGACTATGCAGCACGGGCGGCCACGCAGGCGTCGGCGCTGTCGGCGATTCATGGTTGGCGATGTGGGAGATCTCGCTGAGCACCTCGTCGCGCTGCTCCATGGTGAGTCCGGGCAGCGCACGCTGTAGGGCGGGAATGTACTTTTCTGCGAGCTCCGCGATTTCCGGCTCCGTGTCGATGGCGTCGTTCATCGCCCACTCATGGGAGAAAGCTTTGACCAGTTGCGCCAGTTCGGGATCGCGCTCCTCGAGTTTCAGGACGGCATCGCGCGGATTCTCCGGTGCCGGTTCGGGCGCGGGAGTAGGTTCGGCGGGCTTGACGGGTGCCGTCGCTGCAGCCATGACGCTGGCCGCAGGCTCGGGGGCCGGCTTTTTCTCCTCCGGCCGGGGCTCCGGCGGTGGCGACTGTTCGACGATGGGCGGCGCTTTGGTGCGTTCGATTTTGACCGGCGGCTTTTTGACTTCGGGCCGGTCTTCGCTGCGCATTTTGGCCTGTTCCTTGGCTGGTTTCTCCCTGGTCTTGGACTTCGGGCTGATCATCCCGGCGATCACAATTCCTGCGACGAGCAGAGTGGTGATTCCGAGGACGAAGTGAAGCGGCTTCGGGCGAAACTTTGATTTCTCAACGTCTTCGACCGCTATCGCCGCCGGGACTGGGGCCTCCACGACTCCCGGTGCGGGCTGAAGCAGTGCGAGGATACGGACTCGGAATTCTTCGGCATTTTGAAAGCGTTTTTCCGGATCCGGGTGAATCGCCCGGTCGATCACTTCATCCCAGCGCTTCGAAACCGGCGCGTATTCCGTCACCGACCTGCGTGGCGTCTTCGGCACGCGTCCGGTGAGCATTTCATAGAGCACGATCCCGGCTGCAAAGATGTCCACCCGCTGATCCACCGACCCCCTGCCCAGGATCTCCGGGGCGGCATAGTCCGGAGTGCCATAGGGGTTCTCCTCCGCCTCGCCTGTCATCTGTCGCGCGAGGCCGAAATCCGCCACCTTCACCTGGCCGTCCTGATTGACCATGATGTTCCCCGGCTTGATGTCACGGTGCAGGATCTTGTGGTTGTGGGCGTAGGTCAGAGCATCGCAGAGCTGCATGCACAGGTCTCCCGCTCTCTGCGTGGGAATGGAGCCCTTGTGGATGATCTCGTGCAGTGTCGGCCCTTCGACCCACTCCATCACCAGATAGAGGTGACCACCGCTGGTGAGGCCGAAATCATACACCGCTACAATGTTCGTCTGGTTCATTTTCGCCATCGCCCGGGCTTCGCTCTTGAAGCGCTCGGCGAACTCCGGCTCCACGCCGAATTCAGGCGGGAGGATCTTGATCGCCACCGGGCGGTCCAGGCTCCGCTGCTTTGCTTTGTAAACAGCACCCATGCCGCCGAAGGCCGCCAGTTTTTCAAACGCATACTGCGGGAGCAACGTCGCCATTTCTTCGACCGTGGGGACGTCGAACGGAGGATGAGGGTTGCTTGGGTCTTCAGCCATTGGGGGGAGGGGATCAAAGGTAGCGAAATGCCGGACTCCGGCGACAAAAAATCGGCGTTGGAGCAAGTTCCGGACCGATGCGCTTCACCCTCATTCACATCCGGGCCGCTCGTGCACGGTGAGAACACTGGTTGCCCTGCGGCCGGTCACGTGCATACTCCCGCGCCTCCGTGCGCACGCTCCTGTAGCTCAACGGTTAGAGCAGGGGACTCATAATCCCTTGGTTGCGGGTTCGAATCCCACCGGGAGCACTTTGAGCAGTGGCTTACGCGAGCGCCATCGCACGGCACCCAGGCGCACGGCTTGTGACCAAGCAGCAGGCGTGATGACAACGTCGCTGGTCTCAAGACGTATCTCGACACCTCATGAAACTCGCCCCGCTCTTCCTCGCCGCCTTTGCCACCTCCATCTTTGCCGCAGACTGGCCGGCGTGGCGCGGTCCTGCCGGGGATGGGCATGCAGCAGCGGGACAAAAACTGCCGGTGAAGTGGAGCGAGAGTGAAAATCTCGTCTGGAAGGCCGCAGTGCGTGGTCGCGGGCATGGCTCGCCGATTGTCGTGGGCGATCAGGTGCTGCTGGCGACGGCGGATGTGGAGACGGAGGAGCAACTCGTGCTCAGCTTTGACCGCGCCACGGGCAAATCACGCTGGGAGACCGTTGTGCATCGCGAGAATCTGAACACCAAGGGGCACAAAATCTCGTCGCAGGCCTCATCGGATGTCGTCAGCGATGGCGAGCGGCTGTTCGTGAACTTTTTGAACAACGGAGCCATTTTCACCACTGCGCTCGATTTGAACGGCAAGCAGCTCTGGCAGCGCCGCGTGTGCGATTTTCAGGTGCATCAGGGTTTTGGCTCCTCACCGGTGATCTATCAAAACATCGTGCTCGTCTCCGCCGATCATCGCGGCGGCGGCAAGATGACCGGCCTCAACAAACTCACCGGAGAGATCGTATGGCAGCAGGATCGCCCGCCGGTGGCGAATTATGCCTCGCCCGGCATCGTGAACGCTGCTGGCCTGGTCCAGGCCGTGCTCGCCGGCTGCAACAAGGTCGAGAGCTTCGATCCGCTCACCGGCAAAAAGCTCTGGAGCATCGACGGCAGCACGGAGGAGACCGTCGTCACCGCCGTGACGGATGGTAGCCGCGTTTTCCTCGGTGGAGGTTATCCAAAGAATCACACCATGGCGCTTGAAGCCGATGGCTCCGGCAAGATCGCGTGGGAAAATGTCACGAAGACCTATGTGCCGTCGATGATCGTGAAAAACGGCCACGTCTTCGCCGTCGGTGATGCCGGACGCGCCGTCTGCTGGCACTCCGCGACCGGCGAGGAGCGGTGGAACGAAAAAGTCGATCGCGAGTTCTACGGCTCGCCCGTCATGGCTGACTCGCGCATCTACGTCACGAGCAAGAGCGGAGTCACCTCCGTCTTCGAGGCCACGCCGGAGAAATTCACATTTCTCGGCCAAAACTCGCTCGGCGACGAATGCTTCAGCTCGCCCGCCATTTGCGACGATCGCATCTACCTCCGCTCCGCCAAGACCAGTCCGATCCGGCAGGAGTTTTTGTGGTGCGTCGGTGAGTGAGAATGGCGAACTTTCCCCGAGCATCTCCGGTTTCTTGTTCGGATGCCTCCCGTGGATACCTGAGGCGGCGGAGTGCTGGATGCGCTCGCCTGATGGCGCAGGAGCACGGTGTCTAACCTGAGATGCTCAGAGTCTTGAGCGTGTGCCATAGAACACGTCGCACCAGCCTGAGCCCGTCTTCGAAGAGAGAGTGAGAAACCCGGGCGCACCTACTTCCGGCGGAACTTCACGAAGTAGTTTTCCTTCAGCAGATCTTTCACTTCATCGACTTTTTCGAAGCCGGCGGTGAGGACTTCGGCTTCGAAGACCTCCTGGCCAGCTCGGACGTGGCCCATGATGAAGTCGCTGGTTTCGCCGGGGATGCGTTTGAAGTCGATCAGCACCAGCGTGCCGCCCGGTTTGAGCGCCTTGTGCAGCGTGACGAGGCTGGCGCTCGGGAACTCGAAGTGGTGATACACATCGCAGATGAAGGCGAGGTCGATGCTGGACTCCGGCAGCTCCACGCTGCGCTCCGTGCAAAGAATCGTCTGCACGTTCGAGGCGCTGGCTTTGGATGCGCGGGCTTTGATGTGTTCGAGGAAGTTCTTGGCGATTTCGACGGCGAAGACCTTTCCATCGGCTCCGACGGCCTGCGCGAAGTGCAGCGTGAAGAGTCCGGTGCCCGCGCCGATGTCCGCCATGGCCATGCCGGGCTTCAAACCGGCGGCGGCGACGATTTTCTCGCGTTGGTGGAAGATCTCGCGGCTTTCGGTTTCGAACTTCTTCGTCCATTCCTCGACGTTGAGCTTCGGATCGAGGAACTTGTCGTTGATGCCCGGTTTGACGCTGGTGTCTTGACCGAAAGCGAGTGCGGTGAGGAGGCAGAGGAGCGGAAGGATGCGTTTCATGGGGTTGGTAGGGGTTGAGTAGAGGATCGCTCGTGGATCATGCCGTCTTCCACATCAACGATGCGGTCAAAGACGTCCAGCGTGCGGTGATCGTGGGTGACGACGAGGACGCCGGCGTTGCGCTCGTGGGCGACTTTGGCAAAGAGTTCCATCACCTGCCGCCCGCGCTGGCTGTCGAGCGCGGCAGTGGGTTCGTCGGCGAGGATGAGGCTGGGGTCGTTGGCGAGTGCGCGTGCCACGGCCACGCGTTGCTGCTCGCCGCCGGAGAGGGCGACGGGGAGGTTGTTCGCACGCGCTCCGACGCCGAGGTACTCGAGCAATTCCAGGGCACGTTTGCGTGCGGCCTTCGGCGCGTTGTCGTTGACTTCGAGGGCGATCTGCACGTTTTCCAAGGCGGTGAGAAAGGGAATTAGGTTGGCCTTTTGAAACACGAATCCGAGGTGCTGGCGGCGGAAGGCGCGGAGATCGACGAGCGCCTTCGGGCCATCGAGCACGGGATCGCCACCGATCGTCACCTGTCCCGACGTGGGCGGATTGATCAGCGCGATGGCGGTGAGGATGGTTGACTTCCCGGAGCCGCTGGGGCCGAGCATGCCGACGATCTCACCGCGTGCGATGCTCAGCGAGGCATCGCGGATGGCGACGACCTCCGTGTGGCCGCTGCCATACACTTTGCGAAGATGCTGGACTTCGACGGCGGGCGCACTCATGCGGAGAGGACGGTGTTGGGCTCCACGCGCAGGGCTTTCCAGATGCCGAGCAGGCTGGCGAGCGTGGAGATGATGAGGACGATGAATCCGAGCGAAATGAGGTCCGCCGGCTCCACCACGACGAGACGCGGGAAGTGCGGGAACGTGAACTGCCCGATGCCCCAGGCCAGCGCATAACCAAAAGCGCCCATGAGAAGCGACTGCTGCAGAATGAGGCCGCCGATGACGCGGTTGCGCGCGCCGATGAGCTTCAGCAGCGCGATGTCGCGCATTTTGTCGAGCGTGAGAGTGTAGATGATCAGCGCGATGATGATGGTGGAGATGATGATGAGCAGCACGCGGAATAGGCCGAGCTGGCGCTTCGCCTTGTCCACCATGCCGGAGAGCAGCAGGTCTTTTTGCTCCTGCGTCGAGTACACCGTGATGTCCGGCCAATTGTCGAGCGTGGCACGCACGGCAGCCGTATCCGCGCCAGGATGCAAGGTCACCAGCACGGCGCTGACCTGTGGTTTCGACAGCGCGGGAATGCTGCCGGAAGGCCCGGCGGCGCGATCCAGCAGCAGCGGTTGCAGGCGGCCGATCTCGATGTCTTCCAACCGTGCTCGTCGCGCGGCGCGCTCCAGCCGCACGGCCTCGCCGGGCACGTCGGACTGAATAGCCAGCGCGTCGCTCACGGTGAAAAAGGTCAGCCCATCGCCGCTGGAACCGACCATACCGCGCGTGTGGCCCACGACTTCATACACGTCCCTGCCGAGCTTGATTTTCTCACCCAAAGGCAGCCGCAGCGACAGGTCGGCGATCATTTCATAGTGCGCCTGTCTGAGTGCACGACCGGCCACGAGCGGAATCCACTCGCCACGATCCTCCGGCCACGAAAGCCCCTGCACCACCATGCGCAGCGGCCTGCCCAGATGCACGCGCTGGATCGTGTGCGAGACGAAGCGCCGCGCTCTCGCCACGCCCGGCACCGCGCTCACGCGATCTTCCAGACTGGCGGAAATCCGCGAGATCTCCGCAAACGGCCCTCGCGTGCTTCCTTGAACGACCCACAGATCCGCGCCCACGCGATCCACCAGCAGCGTCGCTTCGTGAATGAGGCCGCGATAGATGCCGCCCATGCCCATCACGATCATGAGCAGCAGTCCGATGCCCAGCGTGGTGAACACAAAGCGGCCCGAATTGTGCCGGATGTCGCGGACGGCGAGGTTCATGGCATCTGGATGAAAATCTCCGCCCGCTGGCCGATGGTCCAGTTCTTCGGCAGTTCGTTCACGCGCACATCGACGAGGTATTCGCGTGTCTCGCGATCCGTCTCGCGACCAATGCGTGAAACGACGCCGGGGTAGTCATTGCCGCTCTCGGAACGGAAAACGATCCGCGCCTTCTGGCCGGGCGTGACTTTGGAAATGGCCGTCTCATCGACCCACGCGCTCACCCAGATCTCTTCGAGCGAGATGAGTTCCATCAGCGATCCTCCCGGCACGAGCATGTCGCCTGGCTCACGATTTCGCCGGATGATGAGCCCGTCGTAAGGCGCGCGAATTTCCGTGAAGCCGCGCTGCTCCTCGCGATACAGCAGCGTCTTCTCCGCCACCAGCACCTGGGCCTGCGCCTCCGCGATGGCCGCATTCGAGCGGTTCAAATCCGCCTCCGCCACATGCAGCGATTCAGATGCCTTGTCCGCGTCAGTTTGCGAAACAGCGTTGGAGGAGCGCAGACCGGACATGCGTTTGTGATCCAGCCGAGCCTGCGCCAGCACCGCTTCCGAGCGTGCCAGATCCGCGCTCACTCGCGCTGCCGTTTGCCGCGCCGCTGCCAAAGTCGCTTCCGCAATGGCGACCTGCTGCTTGATCTCCGCATCATCGAGCCGTGCGAGCAGTTGCCCCGCCTTCACCTCATCCCCCTGATCCACCAGCACCTCCGCCAGCCGCTCCTGAATTCGTGCGCTCACCGTCGTCTTCACCCGCGCCTCCAGCGTGCCCGTGCCCATGACTTCGTCGGTGACATCGCCTTGAGCCGCTTTTGTCACGATCACCCTGGCAGGCTTGATTTTGAGCGTGTAAATCGCGAAGCCCGCGATTCCTGTCACGATGAGCCACGGCAACAGGCGCAGGAGGAAAGTGTGTTTCATGTGGAATGGCGACGGCAGGGAAAGAAGCGCGGCGTGCGGGCCGCATACTCGGCGTAGCTGGGGAACTTCTGATTGAGCATCCGCTCTTCATGCGCCGCTTTGGCGGTAAAGAAGACCCACAGCAGCGCGAAGAGCACGAAATGCACCAGACTCGCCGCCGCGATGGCGATGCCGAAGGCCCAGACCAGAAGGCCGCTGTAAACCGGATGCCTGACATGTCGATACAGCCCGCTCGTGAGCAGCGTCGCGCCATTTCGCGGTGAGGGCATGGGGGTGAGGGAGCGCCCGGCTCGCAACTGCCATGTCGCCACGCCTGACAGCCCCAGTCCGATGATGCAAATCGACAAACCCAGGGAGCGCAGCGGTATCAAGACCGGCAGCAAGCCGAAAGCTGGGGCCAAGAGCAATCCCGCCAGCAGAATCAACTGCACGACGACCCAAGAGAGGTCTTTGAGCGAGGCGGCCGTCATCTCGTGGGATCAAGCGGAGATTACTCAAACTTGATGTAGGCGAAGCCTTGCAGTTGCAGATCGATGAGTCGTGGAAAAGCACCGACGACGAGCTTCACGCCGGGCATGAGTTCGACGGGCTTCACACCCTTTTGCTGCATCGTGTTCTCGCACAGCTCTACCTGCACGCCGCGCTTAACCAGTTCCGCGAGGATCTCGCCATTCGGATTGGCCGCTTCGGCACCGAGACGCTTCCGCGCCTCATCATTCACCACCGCCGCGATGCCCGTGCCGTGATACACGAGATGCAGATGCACCTGTTCCGCCGCGATGCCGTGCTTCTGGTAGGTATTGATGAGCTTGCGGGCATAAAACAATCCTTTGTTCACGCCTTCGTGCTGCGCGTCATCGGTCACTTGATACACGATGCGCAAGTTTTCACGCACCTGGATGGGAATGACCTCCGGCTCAGCGGCAGCGGTGGTGAGAGTCAGGGCAAAGATGGAGGCGAGGAGATGCTGGAGCTTCATGAGGCGTGGGGGAAAATGCTTGATGGTCGATTTGGCGGAGCAAAGTAGCCCTCTCGCTCCTGCGAGAGGAGCATGGCGCCCCGCTGGTGTTTGCGTTGGCGCATTTCGAGGATCTTGAGAGCGGATGAAGGCACTCAGCTCATCTTGCGGAGCAAGATGGCTACGATGCTGACGCGTGAGCGGCATGATGGGGTTCACTGAGCAGGAAAGGTGATGCGCCACAGGCCACGCAGGTCGCCGAGCTGAAAGCCGGTGGCTTTGTCGTCTGGGTAGAGCTTTTCGATCGCGGCGAGGGTTTCAGGCGCGATGTCCTTCCCCGGTGTGCCGTGGCATTGGAGGCAAAGCGGATTGCCGAGCACGATGGGCGCGAGGAAGGCACGGCTGCCATCGGCATTCGTGATGACCTGCGGCGTCGGGGCCTCCTTGTTTGCCAAAGCAGCCATGAATGCCTCCAGTGCGGTCTTTTCGACGTCATCGGCTGCATTCTTCGGATTGCGCGGTTTGTGCGTCGCCCGCCGCAAAGTCACGCCATGAGCTGTGCCGACGTCTTTGGCGATCTGCGGGGCTTTTTCACTGCACACGCTCAATGCGCCCGCCGGGCCGCTTTTGCCAATCGCTTCGCCCAAAGCCCCGCTGAGCTTCGCGAAGGCCTCTGCGATGATTTTTGGCCCTTCGACCTCCGGATCAGGCGCTGACTGACTGAAGGCTGAAAGGGTCAGGAGAGCGGTCAAAAAGAAGCGTTTCATGGTTGGGTGTCCGGATTCCACGACATGTAGCCGCGGTGGATGTGCTGGATGTTTTTGAAGCCGAGTTGTTTCAAAACGATCACCGCTTTGCGGCTGCGAAAACCGCCGGCGCAATACACGAGAACCGGCTTTTCTTTGTCGAGGGAGGCGACCTTGGTGTCGAAGGCGTCGTCGCCGATGGAGATGTTGACCGCCTTGGGCAGCGCACCGC
The DNA here is from genome assembly GCA_945863205.1 of Akkermansia muciniphila. Classification (GTDB taxonomy): domain Bacteria; phylum Verrucomicrobiota; class Verrucomicrobiia; order Verrucomicrobiales; family Verrucomicrobiaceae; genus Prosthecobacter. The sequence goes on from CAMAZK010000059.1 coordinate 15,860, forward strand.
CTTCAAACTCGCCCATAGAGCGCACGTCGAGCACCTGCGTCTCTGGATGCTCGCGCAGCCAGGCGTTGGCCTGATCGGCGTTGAGATTGGCGCACACGGCTCCTGGCGCGGCGGTGAAGAGTCGGCGATCCCAGTCGCTTTCATACCGGTACCAGCCGCCAACGACGACAATGAGAATGACGAGGGTCCAGATCATGGCTTTCACGCTCCGCCTAGCTTCTTCACCTGCTGTGAGAGGCGTTTGAGGAGGTTCCCGCACACCTTGTCACACAGCTCCGTGATGCTCGGATCGGCGATGAAGCAGATCACGGTGAGGCCCTCCTTCCGGCGGCCGACCATGCCGGCTTCGACGAGTGACTGCACGTGACGGGACACATTGGCCTGCGTGAGGCCGGTGGCCCCGACGAGCTCGGAGATGTTCAGCTCGCCGCCCTCTTCGAGTGCGCGGAGGATTTTGAGCCGGCTGGGCTCGGCGAGCGTGCGGAACCAGGAGGCGATGAGCGCCAGCGCTTCGTCAGTGACAGGCGGCAGCGCCTTTTTATTTCGTGCGGAGGGCATGAGTTGAAAAAGGGATTCTAGGCATTCACTATATGCGTATAAACTCATACAGTTGACCATGGGTCCACCATGAAGGCGGTTTCGTCCAATGAAAATCCGGCTTCGACCAGCTTTCGTCCGGCGGGCGGCGCCTCGCTGCAGTCACCGCTTCACCGCAGGCCAGTCATCGGTGCGGAAAGGCGAGGCAGGCAGGCCCGCGCCATTGGCGAGGCTGTAGTCGGGCCAGTCTTTCCACGCGTAGCGAACGGCCACGGGCTGCGCGACCTCAGCGCTGCGGATGACGACGGTTTCGCCGACGATCTTGGCTTCAGCGGGCTTCCATTGCTGATCGGCCCCGGCAATCTGGAAGCCGGTGAGCGGGCCGCCGGTGATCGATTTGAGGCCGCCATTTGTGTGATGGAAGGAAACGGTGATCGCATGGCCGCTGATGGTCGAGCCTGCGGACAGCGGACCGCTGATGGCGGGGACGTTTTTGCCATACACGGTGCCGAGCGCCCAGTAGGAGAGGCGTTTGCCGACATCCTGCTTGTTCTTCGGATGGATGTCCTTCGCATCGCCGAGGTCGATGGTGATGGCCATGCCGGTCTTCGGCAGGGCGAGCGTTTTGAGCATGGATTCACGCACGCGCGGCCAGCCTTCGCCGGGGGCGGTGTAGTTCGGCAGTTGCACCCACGCGAAGGGCACCTCGTCATTCCACAGCGTGCGCCAGCTCGTGACGAGCTGCGTGAGCTGCTTGTGGTAGAGGCCGGGATTGCTGTTGGCGTTGCCTTCGCCTTGATACCAAAGCATGCCGCGCAGGGTGTAGGGCACGAGATTGACGACCTTGCCATTGAAGAGGCCGGAGGGGCCGCCTTTGAGCTTCCACATCGCGAGCGGGTCCTTCGGTGGCGGGGTGACGAACGGGGCGCCATTGGCTTTCGCCTTCTCGGACGCGGCTTTCCAGATGGCGAGCTGCTTTTGATGCAAAGCGGGTGCCTGCGCGGGATCGAACTTCCGGTGGGCCTCCAGGCGCGTGTCGTAGTTCGCCTTCGTCTCGGGATCGGAGGACTGCACCTCGGCGGCGACCCAGGATTCGATCGGTGTGCCGCCCACGGACGTGTTGATGAGACCGACTGGTACGCCGACCTCCTTGTGAATCTCGCGGCCGAAGAAATACAGCACCGCCGAGAAGCCGCCGACGGTGTCCGGCGTGCATGTTTGCCATGCGCCTTTGCCCTCGGCCTGCGGCTTCTCAGACGGGCCAGAGCTTTCGCGATAGTGACGAATCAGCGGAAACTTCGCCGCCGCCTTTTCCTCATCGAAGTGGTAACAACCTGCGACCGTCATCGCCATGTTCGACTGGCCGGAGCCGAGCCACACCTCGCCCACGAGCACGTCCGAGCATTTATGATGGATGATTTTTGACTGATGATTTGAAGAGATGAGGAGATCGCGTGGCTGGTCACTCGCGGGCATGGGATCGAGCTTCACGAGCCATTTGCCATTGGCGTCGGCTTTCGACGTTTTCTTTTGTGCGGCGAACTCGACCGTGACCTCTGCGCCCGCATCCGCCCAGCCCCACACGGCGACGGGTTTGTCGCGTTGCAGAACCATGTGATCCGCCAGAACAGAGGCGAGCCTCAACTCCGCTGCGGAGAGCGGCAGCAGCGAGGTGAGAAAAAGAGCGGAGAGCAGGGTGAGGGTGGGTTTCATGTTCAAAGCATTGTCTGAGTGTTAAAGGCTTACTTCAGCTCCGGCCGCAGGTGGGCCTTGATGTAGTCGCTGTCGGTGGCGTGCTTCACATTTGGGGCACCGGGATAGACGAGGTCGCAGGGCACTTGATGGGCATCGCAGTGCTCCTTGAGCTTCACGCCGAAGTTCGCGGTGTGGGTGGGGTCTTTTTCGTCGTGACCGAGGTTGGGCGGGGCGCTGTAGTAGAGGCCCACGGGCGGATCGCCGCGGGTGACGAGTTCGTAGGGCGAGTATTCTTTGATCCAGGGCAGGATGCGTTCGCGGGCATCGTAGAACATCTGGAAGGACCCGATTTTCTTCTTCGCATCCCACGCGATGCCGAAGGCGTGCGAGCCGTATTTGCTGTTCGGTGTCCATTCACGCATCTGGTGAGGGTCGAGCGTGGTCTGGGCACCAGATACCGCGGCGCAAAGCACGCGGGTGGACTCGCGGGCGATGGGATCAGGGCTGTTTGGGTCTGCCATCTCATCGTGAAAGGCCAGCCAGAGGCTCGTGCAGGCACCGGCGGAGCCGCCCGAGAGAGCGACCTTGGTTTTGTCGAGGTTCCACTCCTTCGCCTTGCTGCGGCAGAACTGGAGCGCACGAGCGCAATCGAGCATCGGTCCCTTCACCGGCGGCACCAGTCCATCGGCGGTGGAGTCTCTGATGGTGCGGTATTCCACGGAGGCCACCGAGATGCCGGCATTCAGCGCTGGCAGGATCATGCTTCGAGCCACCGAGCGATCCCCGCCCTGCCAGCCGCCGCCATGGATGTAAACGAGCAGCGGCGTCGGCTGGTCTGACTTGGCCCGCCAAAAATAAATCACCTGCATCCGATGCGGGCCATACGCGACGTTTTCATCCGGCTCGACGGGCAGCTCATACTTCCGGTGCTCGGGTGCAGGCTTCCGCGCCTTCGCCGGAGCATCGGCGGCGGGAAGTGAGGTGAGTGGAGCGAGGAGGAGGACGGAGAGAATTGCTTTCATGGTTTTGGTGAGAATCGCGCCGATGGGCGTCGATGAGAATGAAGGGTGTGACGGCATTTGTTCCATGCCGCTACTCCTTCGCAGCGGGCGTGCTTCGATGCTCGGCGGCTCCGATGTCGCTGGGGGCATCGGTGCGGCGGAGGTGGGCGTTGAAGTCGTCAGCGCAATCGGCGGCGGTCAGGGGTGCGCGAAGCTTTTCTGCGGCGCTGACGATGCTGGTGACGGGTGATTTCAAATGGAGGTCGCAGCCGGCTG
>CAMAZK010000060.1 GCA_945863205.1 Akkermansia muciniphila
AGCCTGAGATCGTCCCGACATTCAAGCGTGATGCTTTCGCGTCGCCGAGGTCCGCGGCAGGGACATGCGCCGCGTTTGCGCATTCCACCTTCTCCGCTGCGGCGATGAGTTTCGGCAATGATATGACTGCAGGATCGTAGCGCACGAGTGTGACCTCGCGTCCGCCCATGAATCCGGCTTCGGTCGTGACCACGCCGTCGATCTGCCCGAGCGCCATCTCACCGGTCCAGAAGCAATACATCGAAAACACGGCCTGTTTCAGTCGTGGCGAGTGCTCAGCGGCAAGCAGATTCAAATAGGCAGGCACCGGGCGTTTCGACTTCGTCAGCGTCGTGATCATGCGTTCGGCGATGCCCCCGACATCCCAGACTTGATCGCGTCGCGGGATGATGTCCTGGGCATCCGCATCGAGAAAGCGGACCACTTGAAAATTCCAGGCCGGTTCACCGAAACGTTGCAGAACTTCGGCATCCTTGCCGGGCTTGTTGTTGTGAATGAGCAGCGGCGTAAATTCGCTTTCGATGGCCTCCACGAGCACACGATTTGACATCACCTCCCGGCCAAACTGCTGGCAGCCCGCACAGCCGGGAATTTCCTGAAACAGAGCCAAGACCGGTTTCCCGGTCTGCTTGCTTGCAGCCAGAGCAATGTCCAGATTACGCCCCCAGGAGACTTTACCTGCCTCCATGGGCTGTACCTCGGTTTCGGCGACGCATGACACGGGGGCGAGAGTGATCAGGATGAGGAGCAATCGTTTCATGCCGGGTGAGAGGGGACTCGCCTGCTGCTATTCCGATGAAATCCGGCTGCGCAGGTTGTTCGTCGGCGAGTGTTTCGCTAAGTTCTGACGATGACTTCTCTTCTGGCCCTGGTTTTTCCCTTTTTTCAGGCTGCGGTGATCGAGCCGCTGTCTGCGGAGCGCCTCCAGGCGGTGGCGGCGTATTCGGCGGCGCATGGAGGGCATGCGCTGCTGATTTCGCAGGATGGAAAGATCCTGCACGAGTCCTACACGAACGGCCACAGCAAGCGCGAACCGCATCGTATCTACAGCGGCACGAAGGCTTTCTGGTGCCTCACGGCCTTCGCGGCGGAGAAGGACGGCCTTTTTGACCTGGACGACCCCGTCAGCGACACCCTCACGGAATGGCGGGACGATCCGCGGCGCGGGAAGATCACCGTGCGGCAGCTCCTCGACTTCAGCAGCGGAATGGAGCCGGTTTTTGGCCTGCATGATAACGAGTATAAAGACCGCACTTCTTCTGCTTTGAAGGCCTCCATCGTCGGAACGCCCGGCAAGTCCTTTATCTACGGTCCTGCGGCCTTGCAGGTGTACCACGAGGTGCTCAGACGGAAGCTGAAGGCGGAGAAGCAGACGCCTGTGCGCTATCTGGAGCGCAAGGTGCTGGGACCGTTGGATCTTGGCCCGCAGCGCTATCTGGCAGATCAGGGCGGTGCGCCGCTGCTGGCCGCCGGCTTCATGCAAACGGCCAGCCAGTGGTCCGGGCTCGGAAGATGGCTGCTCAAGCACGAGGACATCATCGCTCAGATCAATCCCGGCGGTGCCAACCGCGCCTACGGCTTCGGCTTCTGGAACAATCGCGCTGCCGAGTCCAAGTCGGCGCGGGAGGTGGATGTGGAGGACATGCTCGACAAGAAATGGCACGAGCAGTCCTGGCGCGACGCCTGCCTCTGCCGTGATGCGCCCGCCGATCTCATCGCCTGCATCGGCTCCTACGGCCAGCGCCTCTACATCGTGCCGTCGCAGAAGCTCGTCATCGTGCGTCTGGCGAAGGACTCGAAGCCTGATGATGCGGAGATGCTGCGGTTGCTGTTTGGGAAGGAGTAGCCCGCCACGAGATCGCGTCAGCTTCGTCCCATTCCAAAGCCGGGATGCCGCTTTTCGTGACGAAGGCAGACGATGCGGACGGCATCCGGGCGGATTTCGAACAGCAAATCGTATGGAAAACGTCTGAGCTTGGCCCTGCGGATCGTGTTGGACCTGAGCCAGAAAGCAAAGCCTTCGGGGTGAGAGGCGATTTGCCTCAAAGCATCCGAGAATTTGTCATAAAAATCGTCTCCCAGACCTGCGCTCTGGTTGTCGTACCAGCGGACCGCTTCATCCACTTCTTTTTGGACGCGGATGTGGAACCGCAGCCTCTTCGTGCGCGGTCGCGATGAATCTCCAATCCTGCCATGAACTCTTCGTGCGTGAGCGCGGTGGACGGATCAGCATCCATCTCCGCTGAGCGCCGCTTGGCTTCCCTCAACCACGCATCATCCGCCGACTGCTGCCAGTCTCCAGGGACGCTGGCATACAATTGATCCGCCAGGGCGATTCGATCTGCCGTAGGCAGTGCAAAAAGGGCTTGGGTCAGGGTGGCCGTGCTCATTTCGATACCATTTCCAAGCCTCCGCCAAAATCCACCGCAATGTTTGCTCTGAAGCGAGCCGCGCTTTGGGCTGCTGGGACAAGCGTGTTGCCGAGTCAAAACCGTCGGCTGTGTCACAAGCCCGCCGCGCGCAGTTTTTTGAGCAAGTCCTGCTGCCGGTCTCCCATGCCGGCCTTCTTTTTGATGTTCATGCGCAGCGGCATGAGTTCGAGGTTGGCGATGACCTTGTCGAACTCGGGCATGACGGAGAGTGGGATGATGTGATCGACGCTCAAAGGCTCGCCACGATACGGCCCCTTGGTCACGGTGGGTGCTCGTCCCTGGCGCATTTCCTCGAGTCCAGCAGCATTCAGGCACCCGAGCCGCTCCGCGATGACGTGATTGCGTAGCATGGCCTCGGTGGTCAGCCTTGCCAGTTCGCCACGCAGACCCGCGATGGCCACCGCTTCGGAAGCGACGACGGCAGGGGCTTTGCCTAAGCGCTGAGCCTCCTCCAAAATCGCGACATACTTTTGCACGCGTGGATTGGCTGCCCGCTCGCCGAGAGTGGCGAGTTTTGCCGGATTAATGAGCGAGGCGATCCGGTGAGGCGGCGAGGTGGCGTAGTAGTACTCCAGCCCCGCGACGAACGCGAAGACGACGAAAATGATGGCCGCTGCCCTGGGGTGGCGGCGCATTAGGCGGAGGAAAATCTGAATCTGCGCCTGGGTCATGTCTGGCCGGAATTAACGCGAGATCGGGGCATCCTCCCTGACTGGGATCGCCTTTCGCACGACTGTCTTCGACACGCCGTAGATCAGCGTGCTCTGCTTCGGGCGCCATTGGTAGCCGATGCCGAAGGGGATCACGGGGGCTTCGTTGCTGCGGAAGTAGTCGGCCAGATCGGACTGGTGGTGCTGCTTGAAGAGGGAAATCGGCCCCGGGTACCAGCCGAAGGCCCGCACGTCCCAGAGGTCACGCGGGAAGTCGCGCCACGGGATGCCGGAGTCGTCCTGGGTGATGGTGCTGCAGTGCGAGAGCAGGTAGTCGCGGATGACGCTGAACTCGGACATGTGCATGAGGTAGGAGGCGGACTTGGTGAAGCCGTTCATCATGCCCATGGAGTCGCAGAAGCGCAGGAAGGACGGGTCCTCCTTCAGCGCCCAACTGGCGATGTTCGTGGCGAAGTAGTAGAGCGTTTGTTGCTTCCCGTTCGCGCCTAGGAAGGTGATGCGGGCGCCGGGTGTCTTCGTTTCTTTGTCTGTGAGCAGCTTCCCTTCGGCGTCGATCCAGACGTTTTCCACGTTTTGGATGTGGCAGCCGCAGCGGGCGAGGAAGACGTAGAGGACGGGCAGCGTGCCTGTGAGTTTCGTGGCTTTCAGATCCTTCTTCATGTCAGCGGTGATGAAGAAGCTGAAGCTGAGGGAGGCATTGAGCGTGGTGCGCAGATTGCGCAGCGAGGCGTCGAGTTCGCCAGCGCTGAGCTGTGTCACATCCGGCGGCAGGCCGACGGGCTCGACGGCGGCGAGGATGTAGGTGGAGGCATTCGGAAAGAAGGTGTGCGCGTGCAGGAAGTCGGGACCGCTGAAGACGTAGAGCAGCGGCGCGGGATCGCTGACGGCCTCCGGCAGTCCCAGCGGTGCCCATTCGCGGATCGGCCGGAGTTGGCGCTCCTCAGCGTCTGCCCAGGCGAGATCGAGCTCCTTTGCATGGCTGCGGAAATCGGAACTCGCTGCCAGCGGTGCGAGTAGGGAGCCCTCCTGCGGCAGTCCGGCGAGGAAACGCGCCTGGTCATTCGGCGAGGGATCGAGCGCAAGGGCGGACTGAGCCAGAAAGAGGAGCGGGGCGATGCTTTTCATGCGGTGCGTGGAGTACGCGGGGAAATGACGAAGATGATCAAGCCAAGCAGGATCGTGCCGAGCCCGGCGAGTGACTCGACGGGATTCGAATGCATGATGTGCCACATCATCCACAGGCTGACGGCCATGAAGATCAGAGGCGTGAAGGGATAGCCCCAGGCGCGGTAGGGCCGGGGCAGTTCCGGCTGGGTGAAGCGCAGCACCATGACGCCGAGCACGGTGAGGAAGGAACTCAGCGTGAGGCTGAACTGCACATAGGTGAGCACCTTTTCGAATTTCCCGCTGTGCAGCAGCGCCATGACGATCACGGTTTGTGCGATCATCGCCACCCATGGCACGCCGCTGGCGTTCTTTTTCCCGAGGGGTTCCAGCAGTTTGACGTCCTCGCCCATGGCCATCATCACGCGCGGGCCGACCCATGTCATTGCGCTGATGGCGGAAATGAGACCGCCGCTGATCAGCAGGGCCATGAGGTGGCCGCCCTGCGCTCCGAAAATGTGATCGGCCGCCTTGTGGCCGACATCGACCTTGCCGGCGAGTTCGGACATCGGTGCCGCACGCAGGAAGATCGCGTTCAGGCCGACATACAGCACACTGACGATCAAGGTGCCGATGGCGACGGAGAGCGGGATATTGCGCCCGGGATTTTTCACCTCGCCGACGATGTACGTCACGGCGTTCCAGCCAGTGTAGGCATACATCACGAATACGAGGCTCACGGCGAATGCGGGGCTCGTCATCCGCGCTGCATCACCGGCTATCGGCAGGAAGGAAATCGTCTGCGGGTGGGGCATCATCATTCCCGCCGCGATGAAGACGACGATGAGCAGTACTTTGAGCCAGGTGGCCACGTTTTGGAACTTGGCTCCCACATTCACGCCGATGAGATGCACCAGCAGCATGGCGATGACGATGCCGTGCGAGAGCACCTCGGGATTCGCCCAGGGCAGCGCACCGGAGAAATATTTGCCGAAGGCCATGGCCGCGAGCGCGATGGGCGCGGCGAAGCCCACCGTCGCCGAGAGCCAGCCTGCGAGGAAGCCGGCCGCAGGAGAAAAAATCTGCGTCAGATAGTGATACTCGCCACCGGAGCGCGGCATCGCGGCCGCCAGCTCTCCGTAACAGACCGCGCCGCAGAAGGCGCAGATGCCCCCGACGACCCACAGCATCATGATGACGAATCCCGAGGGCAGGGGACCGACCTGAAAGCCGAGCGAGGTAAAGACGCCGGTGCCGATCATGTTTGCCACCACAATCGCTGTGGCGGTCACCAGCGAGATCCCCGGCATGCGTGTGGTGCTCATGGGCGCGATGGCTAAGCGCGGCGAGCGGAAGCGTCAACCGCACGAGGGGAATTTCACCAAGGCCCGGCGCCGGGGCTACGGTTTGGCGCGAAGCCGGTTGCCGAAGTGAACCTCAAAGTACACGCCCAGCACCTCCGCCAGCGCCTTGGCAAAACGGCGCTGGTTCTCCGGGCGGTCGCGCAGGTCGTTCCACGGACACTCCAACTGAATCGCGCTCACGGAGCCCCCATCGCGCGAGCCGTGCGCGGTGATGTCGTAGGCGCCGCTGAAGTAGCCCGCCATGAGCGCGGGGTGGGATTTCGTCGGACTCGGTAGGCAACGGAAGCCCTGCGCCTCCAGCAGACCGCCGAGGCTTCGGGGGCCGCGCACCAACTCCGCAAAGCTCTCGGGCGAGCGTTTGTCGAGGTCGCGGATGCTTGACTTCGCGATCAGGGCCGTGTTGGCGTTCAGCTCTGTATCGCTCGCCTTCAGTTGCTCGCCGGTGATCAGGTAGCCCAGCTCCACTCGCTGGTCGAGGTGGCGGTGCCCGTGGATGTCCAGCAGCAGGCCCAGGCCGTGCTTTTGCATCACCGTGTCGCAGGCTTGTTGGGCGCTGTTGTGAAAGTAGTGCCACGCCGCCTCCGCTGTCGGCTCCCCCTGTGCGGCTTCTTTGATTTCACGGTTCGGATCCAGCCGCGAGCGGTGCAGCCGGGCGAAAATCGCATGCGGCTTGCCGCCATAGCGCGACTCCAGTTCCCCGATGATCATCTCGGACAGAGGAGCCGTGTTGGTATCCATGCCGGTGACGCCGTAGCGCCGCGCCAGGATGTTTCCCGGCTTCAAGGTGCCGCCGTGCGGCACCGTGAGGATGATCGGCAGCGTGCCGGAGCGCACCTCGATGAGTTGTTCGAGCGCGGGCGTCTGCGCGTGGAGCGTGGCGGCCAGAAACAGGTGAAAAAACAGCGTGCGCATGGGCTTTGGCAGTGAAAGACAGTTCGCCGCCGCTTGCCACGTTTTTCTCGCTCATGATCCCCCGCATCCTTCTTCCATTTCTTGTTCTGACCGCCGTCTCCTACGCTGGCAACTGGCCCGAATGGCGCGGCCCCTCGGCGCAAGGCCAGGCCAGCGCCTCCGGCCTTCCGGAAACCTGGAGCGAGACGAGCAACATCGCGTGGAAGACGCCGCTGCCAGGACGCGGTCACTCCACGCCGGTGATGTGGGGTGATCAGATCTGGCTCACCACCGCGATTGAAAAAGCCGCAACGCCGGAGGAGGCCAAACGCCGCCTCGAATCGAACACGGGTGACCAACCTCTCGTCGTGCTGGCTTCTGTGAGCCTGCGGGCCGTGTGCGTGGATCGTGGCAGCGGTAAAATCCTCCACGATATCGAACTGTTGAACGTCAAAGACCCGCAGTGGGCGCATCAGCTCAACAGCTACGCCTCGCCCTCGCCAGTGCTCGAAGATGGCCGCCTTTACGCGCACTTCGGCTCCTTTGGCACCGCGGCGCTCGACATCAAGACCCTGAAGGTTCTGTGGAAGAACGAGGAACTGCAGGTCATGCACGAAAACGGCCCCGGCTCCACCGCCGTGCTGCATGGGGATCGCTTGATCGCCCAATTCGACGGCAGCGATCAGCAGTTCATCGCCGCCTTTGACAAGAACACCGGCAAGCTCGCATGGAAGACGCCGCGCAGCGGCGAAATGGACCCGCGTCCGCAGCAGCGCAAAGCCTACGGCACGCCGCTCATCGTCACCATCAATGGCCAGCCTCAGGTCGTCAGTTCAGCCGCCAACAACATCTACGGCTACGATCCGCAGACCGGCCAAGAGCTGTGGAAGATCCATTATGGAGAGCTCGGCTTCTCCATGTCCACCGTGCCCGTCGCCGATGACCAGCAGATCTACTTCAGCACTGCTTTTGGCAAATCAGCCGTCATCGCCCTCAAGCACGCGGGTGTGAAGACGCCCGAGGTCGCCTGGCGCAACAACAAGAACGCTCCCAAGATGTGCTCCCCCGTGCTGCACAACGGCCTGCTCTTCTACGTCGATGACGGCGGCATCGTAAGCTGCGTGGACGTGAAAACCGGTGAGGCCCTCTACCGCGAGCGCATCGGCGGCAAGTTCAGCGCCTCGCCGATCCTCGCAGACGGCAAACTCTACTCCGCCAGCCGCGAAGGCGTCGTCACCGTCATCGCCGCCACCAAGGAATTCAAAATCCTCTCCCAAAACTCCCTCGACGGCTCCCTCATGGCCAGCCCCGTCGCCGACGGCAGCGCCCTGTTCCTCCGAACCGACAAGGCGCTGTACAAGATCGGGAAGTGAGCCGGGCCATCGCGAGGCTTGCGCGATGCGGCAAGGTGCATAGCTTTGCGCCATGACGACAGTGGCTCAAATTGAAGACTCCATCCGAACTCTTCCGCCCGAAAGATTCCTGGAACTCCTCGGCTGGATGAGCGAGCGCCATCTGGAGGTGCTGCGTGAGCAAAACGAAGGCTACGAGTCACCTGAACTCGAAGCCGAAATGCTAAAGGCTCTCGACAGTCCAAGACTGCCAATCACGGATGAACTGTATGAGGGAATCAGACAGCACTGGCGAGACAAGAAACTGGCCCGTGAATCATGCTGAAGGCTGAAATCGGGACGGAGGCTCTGATGGATCTTGATCTGCAATACGAGTGGTATGCGGACAAGGCAGATGAAGACGTTGCCGAGCGCTACTTGCAGGCTTTTCACGAGACCAAGGAACTGCTCTGCCAATCTGATCTCGGGCGCATCCGCAAGTTTCGTGACCGGCGTCTGGCGAAGCTCCGTTCTTATCGCATCGAGGGATCGTTTGAGAAGCACCTCATTTTCTACCGTGTTGAAGAGGGCACGCTGGTCGTTTTCCGCGTCCTTCACGGTGTGCGTGATCTCCCCCGGCGGCTTCTGGAACCGCCGGGAGCGGATTGACGAGCGGTCACTTCAGCGCCGCACGCAGCACCGGCTCGAAGATGTCTGCCTGGCGCATGAAGCCGAGGTCGGTGCCGTGGGAGGCGTCGTTCGCGCCTTCGGCGTCGGTGCCGTAGAGTGCGTCACCGCCGATGTAGTGCAGATTGGCCACTTTTTCGGCCTTGAGCTGCTCGTAGGCGGCTTTCAGTGCGGCATGGTTGTCGTCGTGGAATTTGGCTTTGGCGGGTGTGATCCATGAATTCGTGAAGCGGCGGTCTTCGACGAGGACGATCGGCGTCTTGGCGTGTTTGGAGCGCAGTTGCTTCACCAGCGGCACGCATTTGGCCGTCACATCGGCCGGTTGCATGTTCGGGGAGCAGTCGATGACAATGGCGGCGGCATCGAGTTCGTTGATCAGGTCGCCGACGGCGGTGTCCATGCGGCCGTTGCCGGAGAAGCCGAGGTTGATGACCGGGCGATCGAATCGGCGGCCCAGGATGGCCGTGTGCACCATGCCGGGGCGGGAGGCGTTTGCGCCGTGGGTGATCGAGGTGCCGTAGAAGACGATCGGCTTGTCTTTTCGCGGGGCGAGGCCTTCAAACTTCGCGCCAGGTGGTACGCCGATCTCCAGCTTGTCGATGCCATTATAGAGCGGCAGGTAGGCGGCGAATTCATGCTCACCGGGGGCCAGTCCGCTGATCATCACGGCTTCGACATGCTGCTTGTCCGGCTTTGGGCAGGCGACCCAGCGCCACTGGCCCTTTTCGTCACGCGCATACAGGTCGAGTCCGCTCACGCCCGTCGCCGGCATGGCTGGCATCGCGATTCCCGCGTCCATCAGATCGTAGCGGCAGTAGATGGCGTCCGCGTTTGTCTTGAAGCGCACCATCATGCCCGCGCTGTCACGGCTGAGGCCCCACACGGCGGGCGTCACCGTCTTCTCCGCCTTCGCCGGGAAACGATCAAACCAACGCTTCCGCTCCTGATCTCCCCAGCCACGGCCTTCGACACCCCAGGTCGTCACATCATGCCATTGCGCATCCGCTGGAATAGCCGGCCCTTTCGGTTTGGCCGGACCCTTGGGCGCGGCGGTTTGAGCGAGCAGCGAGGCGCTGACGAAGAAGGAGAGAAGAATGGCTGGTTTCATGGTTCGGGATCTGTCCTGTGAACGGAACACGAACACAACGGGCTGAAGCCCGGACTGCTAACGACAAAGAAACAAGCGAATCAAATCCTTCGGCTCCGAGGCGGGGAGCCGTGTGTATCAAAATGGAATGTCGTCCTCTTCCATGCCGTCCGTGATCGGACCTTCGCCGAAGTCGTCGTTTTGTGCAGGGGCCGGACGCTGGGCGGGGCGCTGCTGAGGTGCGGGACGCTGGGCCGGACGAGCTGCGGGGCGGCTGTAGCCACCGCCACCCCCGCCGGCTCCGCCTGAGTAACCTCCGCCGCCTCCGCCACCACCTCCGCCGCCGGAGTAACCGGTTTCCTCGCCACCGGCACCTCCGCCGCCACCCGCGCGGTCTCCGGGGCTGCCGAGGAACTGCATCTGCTCTCCCACGACACGGAGGCGCGTGCGCTTTTGGCCGGTCTGCTTGTCTTCCCAGGAGTCCATTTGCAGGCGGCCTTCGATGAAGACGGGCCGTCCCTTGTGGAGGTACTTGCCGGCCAGTTCGGCCATCTTCGCCCAAAGCACGACATCGACAAAGGTGACTTCCTCGACCTTCTCCCCGCTGTCGGAGGTGTACACGCGGTTCACCGCCAGACCGATGTCGCAGACGGCGCTGCCTTTGGGCGTGTAGCGCACTTCAGGGTCGCGGGTGAGGTTGCCGATGAGCATGACTTTGTTGTAGGAGGCCATAATGCGCCACCTTTGATGCCCACCGCCCCGTCCGGCAATGTTTTTTTGTCAATCCGGGCAGGCAGCGCCATGCTGAGGGCGTGCTGGAACTCATCGACGGCTTCATTCTTCATCTGGCGACGGAGCGCGGGCTGTCCGTGAACTATCAGGTTCTCGTGCGCCGGTTCCTGGAAGCCTTTGCCTCATGGTTCAAGGCCCAGCATCAATCCGAACAGCCCGCCGCGGTGAAGACGGAGCACATTGCCGGGTACCTGGCCCGGCGGAAAAAGGATGGAATCGCTGCCTCCTCGGCACGGATCGAGCTGATCGCCCTGAAAATCTTCTTCCGCTGGCTGGTGGTGCGGAAACACATCGCCTCCGATCCGGCGGACCCGATCCTGCCGCCACGACAGGAAAAGCACCTGCCGGACTCCCTGAACGAGCAGGATGTCCAGACGCTGGTCGAGTCCGTGAAAGGCGCCGCACCTCTGGATCGGCGTGATCGGGCGATTCTGGAGCTGTTCTACGCCAGCGGCGTGCGTTTGTCCGAACTGGCGGACGCGAGGCTGGAAAACCTGAGCCTGGAGGAGGGGTGGATCCGGGTGACGGGGAAGGGGTCCAAGACACGCCTTTCACCCGTAGGCGGCGCGGCGCGGGAGGCCATCGCCGCCTGGCTGGAGCGCGGCCGCCCCGCTCTGGTGAAGCCGAAGACGCAGAGCCACATCTTCATTTCAAAGCTCGGCACGCGGCTGACAACGGCACGCATCCAGCAGATCGTGAAGGAACGCGCCGCGCTCTGCGGGCTCGACCCCTCCCGCATCCATCCGCACCTGCTGCGGCACAGCTTTGCCACGCACCTGCTGAACAACGGCGCCGATCTGCGGGTGATCCAGGAAATGCTCGGACACGCGGACATCTCCACCACGCAGATCTACACGCACGTCGATCAGGCGCGGCTGAAGGACGTGCACCGCCGCTTTCATCCGCGCGGGTGAGTTTGTAGTTCGGCCTTCAGGCCGTTCTGGGTGGTCTGCACCGTCAAAGAACGGGCTGCTGCGAAGCCGCCAAGCGAACCCCGAACTACGAACAAGCTTCTGCCGCCACATCCCCCATGCGGGCATAGACCTCACGCCCGGCGCGGCTGTGTTCGACCAGATCTCCTGCGAAGCGGATTTTGTCCGGCTCGAAGATCGTGATGAAGCAGGAGCCGCCGAAGCGGAAGTAGCCTTTCTCGTCACCCTTGGTGACCGCCAGCTCCGGCGTGAAGGTTTGCACGATGGAGCCGACGCAGGTGGCGCCGACCTCGAGAAGACGCACGTCTCCGAGCCGCGACGTCTTCAGCACCGTGATCTCGCGCTTGTTTTCCCACAGGATGGAGGGGCGCTTCCGCAGGGCGATGGGGCTGACGGAGTAAAGCGGGCCGTTGACCGGCCTCGCGGCGCCTGGGACTCCGGAGCAGGGGAAGTGGAAGCGGTGGTAGTCCACGGGGCAGAGGCGAGAGATGAGCATGGCGCCATGGGCGTAGCGCTCTGCCGCAGCCGCGTCTCCCAGCAGCGCGGAGAGGTCAAAACGGATGCCCTTGATGAAAAAGTCGTCACAAGCTGCGATGTCCGGCAGCACGAGGTGGCGACCGTCGGCGGGGAAGGCGAGCTCGTTTTCCCCGGCGCATATTGGTCGGGCCGCAGGCTTGAGCTTGCGGTAGAAGAATTCGTTGAAGGTGGCGAAGGAGTCCGGCGCAGCGGCGAACTCGCCCGTGTCCACCCCGTAGGTCTGCAGAAACGGGGCGATCTTTGCCCGGCTGGCCGGGGCGTCCATGCGGCGGCCGTACCAGCGCGAAAAAGCGGTGCGTTTCACCAGTGTATGCAGGGGCGGGCTGCCGAGCTGGCTCTCATAGGTGAAGCGCAAAAAGCCCTCTCCATACACGGCTTCGGTCTCGATCCGCTGCGTGAGGCGGTTGAAAAAAGTGATGGGTTCGGCTGGCATGCGGGTCTTCCCTTAGCGTCCAGCCAAGAAAACGCCACACGAACAAAGCTGGCGACAAAGCCGATTCCGCGCATAGTCGCGCCCCCTGACCGATCCCATGACTGAACCTGAAGCCAGCACCGAGAACCAGCCCGCAACCAAAACACCGGGCCTGGTGGACCTTTCTGACCTGAAACTGATGCCCGCGTGGGTCGGAGATTTTGGCAAGGATGACAAAATCATCCAGCGCTATGCCGGACGCGACGAAGAACGCCCGCAGCGTGGCGGTCGTGATGACCGACGTGGCGGTGGTGGAGGCGCGGGTGGTTTCGGAAATCGTGACCGCCGCAGCGGCCCGCCTCCGCGCCGTGACGGCCCGGGCGGTGGTCCGCCCCCGCGTCGTGATGGTCCTGGCGGTGGTCCTCCCCCGCGTCGTGATGGTCCTGGCGGCGGCGGCCCGCGCCCGGGCGGCCAGGGCGGCCCGCGTCGCTTTGGCGACCGCGACCGCGGCGGCCCTCCGCAGCGTGAGTGGGTGGAGATCCCGAAGGATGTGCAGGTGACGATTTTCCCTGAGGACAAAGCCGTGGACGCTCTTGCCGCGCATGTGCGCCAGACGGGGCACGCTTTCAGCATGTTTGACGCCGCCCGCCTCGTGCTGGCGGGCGGGGACCGTTTCATGGTGCGCTTCCGCTGTGCGGATGAGCGGCCGACAGGCCTCTATCACGTTCCTGCGGACGGCAGCCTCTTCCTCAAGCGCGATGAAGCGCTCGCCCATGTGCTGAGCAGCGCCGCGCTGGACGAGTTTTACCGCGTCGAGGAGATCGAACTCGAAGCGCCGAAGGGCGAATTCGCATCCATCGCCGTCTGCGGCATGAGCGGCGAGCTCATCGCCCCGCCGAGCCATCACAGCTACCAGACCGGTCTCATCCGCCTGCACCGCGAACGTTTCGCCAACATGTCCTTAGACGATTTCAAGCGCCGCGTGCGCGTGGAATCGAATCCCGAACTCGTCGCCAAGTGGAAGGAAAACATGAGCAAAGGCAGGCGCTGGACCTGCCTGAAGGGAGAGGTGCCGGAAGGCGCTGAACCTGAGGCCCTGAACTCGCGTGCCGAGATGGAGGCGCACTTCCGCCGCACCTTCGGCAACGACGCCGTGATCGAAGTCCGCGACGCTTCCGTCCAGGGCAACGTGGACAAGAACAAGCTCTCCCACGTCTTCTTCATCATGCTGCGGCAGTCGGTGGACGCCGCGCGGAAGCATCTTTTCGAGATTTCACAGAAGCTCGGCGCAGGCCTTGAGCGCCGCGGTTTGAAACTCTTCAAGCGCCGTGCCGGCAAGCAGTATGTCTGCCGCGTGAAGCCCCGGGCCGTCGAATCCGGGATGATCTTCTCCGACCGTCTGGCTGACATCGTCGAAATTTTGAAGAAGAACAACGGCCTGACGATGCAGGCGCTGGTGGAAGCCCTCATGCCCTCACCGCCGCCCATGGATGGCGCCGACCCCAAAGCGCCCAGACAGCCGACTGAAGCGCAGATCGACGTCATCAAGGACATCCGCTGGCTGGCCAATGAGGGCTACGTCATCGAGTACAGCGACGGCATGGTCTTCCTCGGCGTGCAAGGTGAAGCCGCAGTCAAAAAAGAAGCTCCTGCTGCCAAGAAATCCGCTGCTCAGACACCCACGGCGGAAGAGCCGGCCCCTGTGCCTGAAACGCCCGCCGAAGCCGCCGAGGAGCCTGCTCCCGAGGACGAAGAGCCGGTGAAGGATGGCGTCGAAGAATCTCCGGTCGCTGAAAGCATTGCTGAGTTGGTGACCGAGCCGCCGGCGGAAGAGGACGTGAGTGAATCCATCGCCCCGACGGCGGAGGAGCCCGTGAAGGTTGAGGCCGCTGAAA
Source organism: Akkermansia muciniphila (assembly GCA_945863205.1). Taxonomy (GTDB): domain Bacteria; phylum Verrucomicrobiota; class Verrucomicrobiia; order Verrucomicrobiales; family Verrucomicrobiaceae; genus Prosthecobacter. Next base: position 14,136 of record CAMAZK010000060.1, read on the forward strand.
TCACCCCCGACGCCGTGGAAGAAAGCCCGGCGGAAGAGGCTGCGAGCGAAGAGGTCAAAGCCTGATCCGGACATCGGTTTCAAATTTCGTGGCCGAGGTGCTCTCTCCCAGCACCAAGCGTCGTGATCGCGGCGTTAAGTTCGACGACTACGCCGCCCATGGTGTCGAGGAGTACTGGATTCTCGATCCCGTGGCCCAAACCGTCGAAATCTTCCATCTCAGCACCACCGGCAAATACCTTCCCGCCGGCAAGTTCAAGGGGGAGCATGAGGCCCGCAGCCTCGTCATCAAGGGCTTCAAGGCCCCGGCCCGCGCCTTCTTCGACGAAGCGGCGAATCTCACGGCGCTCAAGAAGTTGCTCAAGTAAACATGGCAGGAAGCGAGCAAACGAGGTCGTCTGACCGAGAATTCAGGCTGTGGCGGCACTCTGAACGGCCCACAGCATCTTCACCGCCTGCACGGCGGCTTTCACGTTGTGTGCCCGGAAGATCTGCGCCCCGCGGCTCATCCCGGCGGAGATGCAGGCGACGGTTCCCGGATCGCGCTCTAGGGCCGGCACGCCGAGCACATCGCCGATGACCGTCTTGCGCGAGACGGGCAGCAAAACCGGCCTGCTGAAGCGGTGCAGCCGCTGCAGCTCGCGGTAGATCGTCAGATTGTCATTCCGCTGCTTCGCGAAGTCGATGCCCGGATCGAGGAGGATGTTTTCACGCGGCAGCCCGACGCTTTCCGCCATCACCAGCCGCTGCTCGAAGAAGTGATCCAGCGTGTCCATGATGCTCGGATACTGCACATGCGTGTGCGCCACCTTCGGCTGGCCGATGCTGTGCATGATGAGCAGCGCCGCTCCGTGCTCGGCGCACAGCTTCGCGTTGAAGGCGTCTGGAAGGCCGCTGATGTCATTGATGATGTCCCCGCCGTTTGGCAGCACCTGCGCGATCACGTCCGAGCGCCAGGTGTTGATCGAAAGCAGTGGCGCCTTGAATCGCGCCTTCAGTTCCGGCCACCTCGCCATAAAAGGCCGCAGACGGTCCACCTCCTCGTCCACGCTGATCGCCTCACGGTTCGTGCGGGCGCTTTCCGCACCGATGTCGATGATGTCCGCCCCATCACGAAGCTGCTGCTCCGCCTGAGCCAGTGCCGCCGTGGGATCCAGCGTGCCGTCTCCGCAGAACGAGTCGTCATTGATGTTCACGATCCCCATCACCAACGGGCGGCGGGGGAATTCGATGACGTGTTGGCGGGCTTTGAGGATCATGGCAGCGGTACGATCTTTCGCCGACGTTTTTCAAAACGCACGGTCGTTGTGTAGCCGACGCTGCGGACCAGATCGAGAGCCTTGTCAAAGTCCACGCCGACATCCGTGGGCACATGCGCGTCTGAATTGATCACGATGGGCACCTTCGCGGTGAAGGCCATCTCCAGCATCTCGCGGGCGGGGTAGATCTCCCGCACGTCCTTGCGCAGCCCGGCCGTGCTGACCTCCAGGATGCCGCTCGTATCGACCAGCGCCTGGATCACCGGCTCGTAGTAGTGCCGCAAGTCGCCTTCCGGTCGCAGACCAAAGCGTTTGGCGAGATCAGGGTGCGCGTGGAAGTCGAACTGCCGCGTGCGGATCATCTGCTCGTAGAGTTTCCAGTACATGCCCCACATGTGCTCGATGTCGGCGGCGGATTTCCAGCGGGAGACATGCTTCGGGTCGTCCACGGCGATGCCGTCGTGGATGTAATGCACGCTGCCGATGAGGTAGTCCCAGTCCGCCATGGCGGCGGTCTCGTCGATCCACTTCTGGTAACCCTCGATGTGGTCGCATTCGAGCGCGAGCCGGATGGGGAAGTCCGGCAGTGCCTCACGCGCCTCGTTCACCAGTTCAAAGTAGCGCGGCAGGTCGGACAGCGGCATGCGCCAGTCGTCGTAGTGCTCCGGCATCGGGTTGTGATCCGACAGCCCGATCTCCGCGAGGCCGATGGACTGTGCATGCCGCGCATAATCGACCGGATTCCCCTCCGCGTGCAGGCAGAGCGGCGTGTGCGTGTGGTAGTCAGTGAGCATGGGGCTTTTTCGCCAAATTGAGGCAGCTCGCAAGTTGATCAGTTGGCAAATCGCGGCATGGGGACGCATGCCCACCCTCAAAGCCTTCATTTTCGACCTCGATGGAACGCTGATCGACTCGCTCGCGGACATCGCGGAGTCGATCAACCGCATGCTGGATGCGCGGGGCTATCCGCGCTGTGAGCAGGACGTTTTCAAGCAGATGGTGGGGGATGGCATGGAAAAACTCGTGGAGCGGGCGCTGCCGGAGGTCGTTCGCAGCGAGGAACTGATCAAAGTCTGCGTGGAGGAGTATCGGGCGCACTACGACGTGCTGTGGAATGCGGAGACGCGTCCGTATCCGGGCATCGTGGAGATGCTGGCGGAAATGAAGGCACGCGGACTGAAACTCGGGGTGATCTCGAACAAGGCGCACCGCTTCACCGTGCCGATGACGGAGCATTTTTTCGGCTCGGACGTGTTTGATCACATCCTGGGCCAGCGCACGGAGGTGCCGCGCAAGCCAGCGCCCGATGGTGCGCATGAAATGGCGGCGTTTCTGGGCCTTAAGACGGATGAGATGGCCTATGTGGGGGATTCGGGCATCGACATGGAGTTCGCGAGGAACAGCGGCATGAGGGCGATCGGCGTGCGCTGGGGCTTCAGGGGCGAGGCGGAGCTGCGCGAGTGCGGGGCGGAGGCGCTTATTTCCTCGGCGGCGGATTTGTTCAATCAGCAGTGAAAAGATAGTCGGAAGGCCTGCTTGAGCGTGCGGGCTGATCCCCTTAGACTCTGCGCCTGTGAAACCCAACGCTCTCTTTTCTCTGACACGGGCCGGCCTGATGATCGGAACCGCCGTCCTGTCTGCCTGCCAGTCTCCCAAGCCGGCCCCGCCGCCGGAGCCCGTCAAAGCCGAGTGGAAGTATCCGGGTGAGTGGACGGGCGGTGACAAGCCGATCACCAAGATGGTGGTCAATGTGGACACCCAACGCGCCACCCTTTACCACAAGGACGAAGTGGTGGGCTGGACCTACGTGGCCAGCGGCATCACGAGCTTCCCCACGCCGACGGGCGATTTCACGATCCTGGAGAAGGTGAAGGACAAGGTCTCGAATCTGTATGGGAAGGCCTACGACGCCGATGGGAAGCTGGTGAACTCGGATTTCAAACAGGGGCGTGACGTGCTGCCTCCGGGCGGCAAATTCACCGCTGCGCCGATGAAATACTTCATGCGCCTCACCAATGACGGCGTGGGCATGCACATCGGGGCGATCACCAGGCCCGGCCGCCGCGCTTCGCATGGCTGCATCCGTCTGCCGTCGAAGATGGCTCCCATCCTTTACGAACGCACGGTGCTCGGCACGCCGGTGAGCATCGTCGGCAACGGCCCGGACTACAAAACCTATCTGGCGCAGTCAAAGGCCAAGGCGAAGGCGAACGCGGAGAAGTATGCGGCGGCGAAAAAGAAGCTGGACGAGGCCCAGGCCGCCCTTGCCGATACCACAGCCCTGGCGCCCGGCGACCCCAACGGTCCGGCACCTGAAGGCGCTTCGAGCGCGGCAGCAGCACCGGTCGAGGTGATCAAGCCTGCGGTCCCCGCGAATCTGGTCCCGCTTTCTCCGCCGAGCGTCGGCGAGTAAAGGCGAAGCCGGGCATGTATCGAAATCAAAGGCGAGCAGCGATGCTCGCCTTTTTTGGTGGTGCGCCCGGCAGGGCGCACTCACTTGGCGGTTCAAGTCCGCCGCACACCCGGCAAGGGGAAGTGCTAGCTGAAAGGCAAGGGCGTCAGCCGCGAGGCTGAGTCTGAAGGAAGCCAGAGGCAAAACGCTGCGCCGATGAACAAGAACCGCATAAAAGGCATCACGATGGAGACGAGAAGGCCATTATCTTCAAAGTCCAATTCTTGCCCGGAGAGTCGTGCTGTAGATGCGGCGGCGATAAGCGCGGAGGTGAGTGCGTCATACCCGGGGAGGGCTGGGAACCTGCTCCAAGAAGAGCTGCCGCTGTCGAAAGGCGGCGGGAAGGGGGCCCAGCAGTCAGCAGAAGGCATAGTAGCAGCCACTCCACGTTGTGAAGGCCCGAAGAGAAGAGAGAAGGACACCGCCGTCGTGTCGATGGACACTGGAGATGCAGCAACGAGGTCTGCGATGACCTCAGCCCCTCATGAAGGTAGTGCGCGGAACGCACGAGAAGAAGAGCAGGCCGCGTCAAAGGCCACGGTCGCGACGGAGCACGGTAAGCCTACAGGAGGAACACATAATGATAGCGACCTCGCCGAGCTGATGCCCCGCATCGTCTCGCGCGAGAACATGCTCGCAGCCTACCAAGCCGTGAAGCGCAATGCCGGAGCCGCAGGAGTCGATGAGATGAGCACGGAAGCATTGAGCGACTGGGTGAGGAACTGCTGGGAGCAGACCAAGGCCAGCCTGCTGGAGGGCCGGTATGAACCACAACCTGTGAAGCGCGTGGACATTTGCTTCGGGCCGCCCCACGGCCCTCACCCTTCGCTGCGCTACGGGCAGCCTGTCGGCTGGCTGTCTCGCTCCGCTCGGCTCCAAACCCGGCGGCGGCATTCGCACCCTCGGCATCCCGACCGTGTGCGACCGCCTCATCCAGCAGGCCATCCATCAAGTGCTAAGCCCGCTGAGGGAACGCGAGTTCTCGTCCCACAGCTATGGCTTTAGACCGAAACGCAGCACGCACGACGCGGTGAAAGCCGCGCGAGCGTATGTCGGCCAGGGGCACCGATGGGTCGTGGACATTGATTTGGAGAAGTTCTTCGATCGAGTGAACCACGACATCCTCATGGCCCACATCGCCCGCAGAATCAGGGATAAAACCCTGCTGCGGTTGATACGGCGTTATTTGGAGGCCGGGATGATGCAAAACGGCATCGTCGAAGCCCGAAGCGAAGGCACGCCCCAAGGCGGACCACTATCGCCCCTGCTCTCCAACATCCTCCTGGATGATCTGGACAAAGAGCTGGAGCGACGCGGACACAAGTTCGCGCGGTATGCCGACGACTGTAACATCTACGTGAAGTCGAAAGCCGCCGGAGAGCGAGTCCTGGCCAGCGTGACGAGCTTTGTGGAGAAGCGGCTCAAGCTGAAAATCAACGCCGCCAAA
>CAMAZK010000061.1 GCA_945863205.1 Akkermansia muciniphila
CGTTCGCCCACGGCGGGCATGACGCTGACGTTTTGATGCGCGGAATGCACGTTCGCCACCAGCAGGCTTTTCTCAGGATGTCCCGGGACGATGTAAGCGCCGAGCGCCCCCGAGCGCATGGCCTCCTGGCGGGTTTCGAGGCTCATGTGCCCCGGCAGCGCCTTGTGGTTGTGGCACATCACGCATTTCGCCTCCAGCACCGGCTTCACATGCGTCACGAAATCCACCGGTCCGCTCTTCGCCGCCTTGATCGCCTCCTTGCTCAGGACATTCTCCCCCATCGGCTTGGTTTCCGGATCTGGCGGCGTGGCACAGGAAGCGAGAACGAGGACGCAGAGCAGGCTGGAGAGGCGGCGGGTGTTCATGGCAGTATGAGAACGTGGAATGACAGGCCGTGCAATGCGCCTGTTCAGCCATTTTTTGACCGGATTCCACAAAGCGTGTCCAAAAGACTGGAGCTTCAGACTTGTGCGGGACCCATAATCTGTCGCACTCTCTTCCTTCCATGAACCGCCGCCACTTTATCCGCTCCGCCGCCGCCCTGCCTTTCATCTCCGCCATCGCGGCGGAGAAGCCGAAACGCCTTATTTTGCGCTCTTCTTGGCAGACGGTGAACATCGGTGACATCGCACACACGCCGGGCGTGCTGACGCTGCTTGAAAAACATCTGCCGGATGTCGAAGTGCGCCTTTGGCCGAGCAAGGTGGACAATGGCGTCGAGGATATGCTGAACGCGCGTTTTCCGAAAGTGAAGATCATTCGCGGCGAGGAGGTGAAGAAGGCCTTCGAGGAATGTGACTTCCTGCTCCACGGCTCCGGGCCGTCGCTGGTGGCGCAAAAAGACGTGAAGAAGTGGAGCGAGGCCACCTGCAAACCTTACGGCGTTTATGGCATCACCTTCGCGGTCACGGATTCGACTTCGACCCAGTCGGCGCCGGATGCAGCGGTGGCGGAGACGATTCGCGTGCTGAGTGGCGCGAAGTTTGTATATTTTCGCGACTCCGTGTCGCTCGAACTGGCAAAGGCGAAGGGTTGCACGAGCCCCCTGATGGAATTCGGACCCGACGGCACCTTTGCGGTCGATCTGAAGGACGATGCGAAGGCGGAGGCCTTCCTGAAGGCGAACGGTCTCGAAGCGGGCAAGTTCCTCTGCTGCATTCCCCGGCTGCGCTACACGCCCTACTGGACGATTCCCGAGAAAAAGGCTGCGATTGACGGGGTGAAGCACGCCCGCAACGAGGCGATGAAGGAGCACGACTGCAAACCGCTGCGCGATGCGATCGTGAAGGTGATTCAGCAAACCGATCTGAAAATTCTGCTCTGCCCCGAGGACAAAACGCAGATGGCCGTGAGCAAGGAGATGCTCTACGACAAGCTGCCGGAAGACATCAAGCCGCGTGTCGTGTGGCGTGAGACCTACTGGCTCACGGACGAGGCGGCCAGCACCTACCGCCGCAGTGCGGGCCTGTTTGGTCACGAGATGCACAGTCCGATTTTGTGCATCGGCAGCGGCATCCCGGCCATCGTCTGTCGCTGGGCGGAGCAGACGAGCAAGGGCTTCATGTGGCGCGACATCGGCCTGAACGAGTGGCTCTTCGACCTCGACAAGGAGGACGAACTCGCCCGCGTGGCGGACACCGTGCTGGCCATGGCTAAAGATCCCGCTGGCTCGAAGGCGAAGGCCGAAAAGGCCCGCGATGTGGTGATGGGCAAGTTCGCCGCCAGCATGGCCGTGGTGAAAAGCCATCTGCCGGGATGATTTGGGTAGTGACAGGAGCGGGCGGGTCGCTTTAAGCTCGAACCATGAAGCTGACCCGCACGCTTTGGGCGCTGCTCGTCGCCGTTCACGCGAGCGGTGACGATGGCGCCTCCTTCTTTGAATCGAAGATTCGTCCCGTGCTCGTGAAGCACTGCTACGAATGCCATTCCGCCGAGTCGGGCAAGTCGAAGGGCGGGCTGATGCTGGACACAAAAGCGGCGATTCGTGCGGGCGGCGACACCGGACCCGCCGTGGTGCCCGGCGATGCGGCGAAAAGCCTGCTGCTCACCGCGATCAAGCACAGCGATCCCGATCTCGAAATGCCGCCGAAGGAGCCGAAACTGCCGGATGCGTTCATCGCGGACTTTGAAGCGTGGATCAAGAGCGGAGCGGATGATCCGCGCGACTCGGCGACGAAGGTGGCGGAGCGGGCGCCGGTCGATGTGAAATCAGGTCGGGAGTTCTGGAGCTACAAGCGGCCCATGATGCCGAAACAGGCGTCTGGTGGCATTGACGGCTTCATTCGTGAAAAGCTGGCTGAAACCGGTCTGAAGCCCGCGCCACCTGCGGAGCCGCGTGTGTTGATGCGGAGGCTGTATTTTGATTTGATCGGCCTGCCACCGTCTGACTTTTCAGAAAAGTCAGCTCCTGCCAACTATGAAAAGCAGGTTGATGAGCTTCTTCAAAGCCCCCGCTTCGGAGAACGCTGGGGCCGCCACTGGCTGGATGTGGTGCGCTACGCCGAATCCAATGGCCGCGAGTCGAATCTCACGTTTCCGCACGCGTGGCGCTTCCGAGATTATGTCATCGATGCGGTGAACGCGGATGTGCCGTTCGATCGCTTCATCAGTGAGCAGATCGCAGGTGATCTGCTGCCAGCCAAAGACGATGCAGAACGTGCGCGTCTGCTCATCGCGACCGGCTTTCTTGCCATCGGCCCGAAGGGTTTGAATGAGCAGAACAAGGCGCAGTTCGCCGCGGATGTGGCGGATGAGCAACTCGACGCGGTGACGCGGGCGGTGCTGGCCAGCAGCATCGCGTGCGCACGCTGTCACGATCACAAAACCGATCCGTTCAGCATGGAGGATTACTACGGTCTCGCGGGCATCTTCAAAAGCACGCAGACATTCTACGGCAACTGGGTTGACTCCGAGAACAACAACCAAGGCCATCTCATCCGCCTGCCTGAACTGCCGGGGCAGTTGATCCCGAACAAGTCGATACCCGCAGAGCGGGTGAAGCAGCTCAAGGCCGAATTGGCAAAGCTCAACCAGGAAGAGAAGGATCAAAAGGCATATGCGGAAAAGGCTCGCGAAGAAGGGCGCGACATCACTGGAGAGTTTTACAAGATGCTGCAGACGGCCATCCGCATCATCTGGACACGCGGCGGCATCGAGGGGCAGTTGGAGCGCGTGGACGACCAGGGCCGTGCCCTGCCACTGTGCGTGGGCGTTAAGGACAACAAGCTCATTCTGGACTCGCAACTCTACGATCGCGGTGAGCTGGCGCATCCGGTGAAGGCGGTGGCGCGCGGCTTTCCGCAGGTGCTTGAAATCAAGGTGGCTGCGCCGAAGGAGCAAAGCGGCCGCCTTGAACTGGCGCTATGGCTGACGAGCCGCGACAATCCGCTGACCGCCCGTGTGATGGTGAACCGTGTGTGGAGGCATCTCTTCGGCGCGGGCCTCGTGCGCACGGTGGACAATTTCGGCTTCAGCGGCGAGCGCCCGAGTCATCCGGAGCTGCTCGACTACCTCGCGATTCGTTTCATGGACGGTGGCTGGTCGGTGAAGGAGTTGATCAAGGAGATCGTGATGTCGGAGACGTATCGGCAGGCGAGTGGAGGGCAAAGAGCGAAGAGCGCAGAGGCTGATCCAGAGAACAGACTCCTCTCTCACGCGAACAAACGCCGCCTGGATGCAGAGGTGATTCGTGATTCGATGCTCGCCGTCTCCGGCCTGCTCGATGAGTCGCGCCGTCCCGGATCGCTCGTCGCCGAGCTGGACGGGCAGTCGGTGTCGCTCATGGGCTTCAACACGAAGCTGCCGTCGGACCTCGACGGTTCGCACCACCGGTCGGTTTACCTGCCGGTGATCCGCGATCACCTGCCGGACGTGCTGGAGCAGTTCGATGTGGCGAATCCCAATCTCGTCACCGGCGACCGCGATGTGACGAACGTGCCGCTCCAGGCGCTTTACCTGCTGAACGGCTCGTTTGTGCAGGAGCAGGCGGCTGCTTTGGCAAAGCGGATCCAAGCATCCCCGCATCGCGTGAATCTCGCATTCCAGCTCTGTTTCAACCGCATGCCCGATGAGGAGGAGGTCGCGCTGGCGGAGAAGTTTTTGCGGCAGGGATCTGCGGATGATTTGAAGCTGCTCGCCGCGTTCTGTCATTCCCTGCTAGCAAGCGCGGAGTTTCGATTTGCCGACTAAATGCCATGAACACGATCTTTTCACGACGCGAAATGCTCACGACGATGTCGTCGGGTATCGGCTGGCTTGCGTTTTCGGCATTGGCTCACGCACGGAGCGGATTGGCGTCGAAGGAACCGCATTTTCCGGCTCGGGCGAAGCGGGTGATCTTCCTCACGATGCGCGGCGGGCCGTCGCATGTGGATCTTTTCGACTACAAGCCGGAGCTGATCAAACGCGACGGCAAAACGGCGAGTTTGGGGCGCGATTCGGCGGGTGCGAAGCTGTTCGGGCCGGTGCATCCGCTGAAGCAGTTCGGGAAATCGGGGCAGTGGATGACGACGCTGTATCCGCAGCTCGCGCAGCATGCGGACGACCTGTGCATCATCAATTCGATGCACACCGACCTGCCGAATCATGCGCAGGCCTTCGGGCAGATGCACTCGGGCAGCTTTCAGTTTGTGCGCCCTTCGATCGGTGCATGGACGCTTTACGGTCTGGGGACGGAGAACGAGAATCTGCCCGGTTTCATCACGCTGAATCCGCCTGCGGACAACGGGGGCGCGCAGAATTACGGCAGCTCGTTTTTGCCTGCGATCTGCCAGGGCACGCGCATCGGCGGATCTCAGCTGCCGGAGTTGTATGCCGCGTTGTTGAAGAAGGACGTGGCTCCGGGGCCGCCGATGAAGAATATCGTGCCTGCGGTGTCGAGTGATCTGCAGCGGGCGCAGATCGATCTCATTCGCGGCCTGAACGAGCGCAAGATGGAGCGCGACGGTGTGGATCCGGAGATCGAAGGCGCGATCGAGTCCTTTGAGCTCGCGTTTCGCATGCAGAGCGAAGTTCCAGGCGTGCTCGACCTGCGCAGTGAGCCGGAGCACATCCTGAAACTCTACGGCATCGGGCAGGCGAAGGATCAGTTCGCGCGGCAGTGCCTGCTGGCGCGACGCATGGCCGAGGCAGGCGTGCGCTTCATTGAAATCGCCTCGCCGGGCAACTGGGACCATCACAACCGCCTTCGCGAACTGCTGGCGACGAATTGTGCGGCCACGGACCAGCCCATCGCCGCGCTGCTGACCGATTTGAAAGCACGCGGCATGCTCAAGGACACGCTCGTCGTCTGGGCGGGCGAGTTTGGCCGCACGCCGTATGCGCAGAGCGGCGACGGGCGTGATCACAATCACAAAGGCTACTCGATCTGGATGGCCGGCGGTGGAGTCAAGGGTGGCCTGACGTATGGAGCGACGGATGAAGTGGGGCACAAAGCGGCGCTGAATCCGATGCACATCCACGACTGGCACGCGACGATCCTGCATCTGCTGGGCCTTGATCACACCAGGCTCACCTACAACTACGGCGGCAGGGATTTCCGACTGACGAATGTGAGCGGCGAGGTGGCGCGGGGAATTTTGGCGTGATTTCGCGGGCTGCCGTGACAAAAGGGATGGGGCTGGTCAAAAACTCGATTTCGCTGCTACCGGGGCTGGACTTTCAGCGTTCAGCTCTGAACACTCCGCTGACATGCTGCTTTCCCTGACCTCCCGCATTCTCCGAACTGTCGATCCCGTCTGCCTGGCGAAGATCGGCTGGAATTTTGGCTATAAGGGGGCGCGGTCGGTGATGCTGCACAAGCAGCGGATGAAGCAGGGGCAGTTCTTTCCGCCGTTCTTCTACATTTCCATCCTGAACTCCTGCAATCTCCGATGCCAGGGCTGCTGGGTGGATGTGGACAAGCCGCGGGAGTCGCTGAACCTGGACGAGCTGAACAAGATCGTGAACGACGCGAAGCGGCGCGGGAACGCCTTCTTTGGCATCCTCGGTGGCGAGCCCTTCATGCATCCGGAGCTGTTCGATTTTCTGGCGATGCACCCGGACGCCTACTTCCAGGTCTTTACCAACGGCCAGATGATCACCGAGAAGGCCGCCACCAACCTGCGCAAGCTGGGCAACGTGACGCCGCTGGTCAGCATCGAGGGCACGGAAATCGTCAGCAATGAGCGCCGCGGAAACAAGGACGTGCTGACGCGCACGCTGCGCGGCCTCCAGAACTGTCTGGACGCCAAAGTGCTGACCGGAGTGGCCACCAGCCTTTGCAAAACGAATATCGACGATCTGCTGACGGAGACGTGGCTGCGCCGCCTGATCGACATGGGCGTGCACTACGCGTGGTATCACACCTATCGCCCAGTCGGTCCGAAGATCAGCGCGGAGCTGGCCCTCACGCCGGAGCAGATCACCCAGGTGCGCCGGTTTGTGGTGAACATGCGCGCGAAGCTGCCCATCGCGATCGTGGACGCCTACTACGATCACAACGGCCAGGCGCTCTGCCCGATGGCGAACGGCATCAGTCATCACATCAGTCCTACCGGCGCCATCGAGCCCTGCCCGATCATCCAGTTCGCGAAGGAAAGCGTGCGCACCAAGGAGGATCTCTTCGATGTCTTCACCGGATCCGAGTTCCTGCGCGATTTTCGGGACATCGCTTCACAAAACACGCGCGGCTGCATCGTGCTGGAGCGTCCCGACCTGGTGAAGGCGGTCGTGACGAAACACACGGCGAAGGACTCCACCATCCGCCAGACCGCCATGGCGGAAATCGAGAGCATGACGCCGCGCAGCAGCCAGTGGCGGGAGGGTGAGGAGATTCCGGAGAAGCACTGGATGTACTGGCTGGCGAAGAAGTTCTTCTTCAACGACTTCGGCGTGTACCGGAATCTGAAGACGTCAGGTCGATGAAGCCATGCTGACCGCTGATTTCGACTACGACCTTCCTCCGGAGCTGATCGCGAGCGAGCCGCTGGCGGAGCGCGCGGCTTCACGCATGCTGGTGCTGAATCGCGACGCAGGAACGATCGAGCACCGGATGTTTCGCGAGATCGGCGAGTTTGTATCTGGCGCTGCGGGCGATCTGCTGGTGCTGAACGATACGCGCGTGGTGCCGGCGCGTTATTTCACCAACCAGGGCCACGAGGTGCTGAGGCTGGAGCCGCTGACACCGCTGCGCTGGCGCTGCATGGTCAAGCCGGGCCGGAAATTCCGCATCGGTCACACGCTGGCCATCGGCGAGGCCGCAGGCCGAGTGGTGGAGATCATGGAAGAAAACGGCGACCGCATCATCGAATTCGACCGCGTGGTGGACGAGGCCCGGCACGGCCACCTGGCGCTGCCGCACTACATGGGCCGCGACGATCAACCTGCGGACCGCGAGCGCTACCAGACGGTGTACGCCCGGGAGACGGGCTCCATCGCCGCGCCGACAGCGGGGCTGCACTTCACCCCGGAGGTGCTGGAGACGCTGCCGCACGCCTTTGTGACGCTGCACGTCGGTGTGGGAACCTTCCAGCCGGTGCGCGCGGAGAAGATCGAGGACCATGTGATGCACCGCGAGGTCTATGAGGTCTCGGAAGCCGCATCCCATGCGATCGCGGTGGCGAAACGGGTGATCTGCGTGGGGACGACCTCGATGCGGACGCTGGAGTCCGTGGCCCGGGACCACGGGCGTGTGATCGCGACCCGGGGCAGCACGGACATCTTCATTCACCCGGGTTTTCAGTTCAAGGCGGCCGGCGGGTTGCTGACGAATTTTCACCTGCCCAAGTCCACCCTGATCATGCTGGTGTCCGCCTTTGCCGGAAAAGAGCTGACGATGCAGGCCTACGCGGAGGCGATCGGCGAGGGCTACCGCTTTTTCAGCTACGGGGACTGCATGCTTATCGTTTGAGGATCGTCAGTTTCGATTTTTACGCGGCGTCCCGGCATTGAAATTGCGTCCGCTGCGGTGGACTGTGGAAACGCATTCATCTTTCTTCGGTTGCCAGAATGTCCTTGCTCGCACGACTGCGCGGCAAATCCTGAAAGTCCAAACATCCCGAAAGCAAATCCATGACGCCATCTCCTGAAAATGCCCAAGGCGGATCTGACTCCAGCACGACTCTGGTGACCGTCGAACAGGCAACCTATGACGACCTGCGCTGCATGCTGGGTGCGTATTTCCCCTCGCTGCCCCGCGTGTTGGAATGCCATGCCGGCAGGGAAGGGGGGAAGCCGACGCTGCGGCTGGCCCGGCGCGGGGGTGAGGCGGTGAACGCCTATTGCCGACGCACGGGACCGCTCAGCATCACGCTGGCCTGTGCGCTCGTGTACCGGCTCACGGCGGAGTTGTCCACGCTGCACACGCATTTCACGCCGGCATCGGTCAGCATCGACCTGGGCAGCACGGTGGTGGACGTCTGGCAGGATGAATTCCTGCACCTGCGGGTCGCGGCGTTCGACATCGGTGAGACGCCGCGGCCTGCCGCATCGCAGACGCTCGGTCTGCTGCAGATGTGTCGCGGGCTCATCACCGGCGGAAGCGACACGATTCCCGACGGGATCGCGAGCAGCATTCCCTCCACGCTGCTGATGCACCTGCGCCTCCTCGATGAGGACCTGGAACATGCGAGCCTGAGCTGGTCGCAGCTCAAGAACGTCCTGCTGGACACCATCGCCACGCACGGCCGTACGCTGCGCAGCGCCAGCCTGGTGACGCACCTCGCCGTCGAGCCTCATCGCCTGCCGGCTGGCTGCACACCACCGCCTGCGCTGTCTCACGGCACCATCCGTCTCTCCCGGTTCCTGGCGCAGCGGGAGGTGCTGACGCCGTCGGAGGTGGCCGCGCTGATGCCCCGGCTGAAGCAGGTCTGCCAGGCTGCGGAGGGCCTGCCTTCGCACTGCGAGCCGAGCCGCGTTCTTATCAAACTGCCCGCCAATCTCTCCTCCTCGGACCCGAAGAGCCTGGACATGCGGCTCGACAGCTCCGCCGAGTTCGAGGTCTCACTCGAACGTCGGGCCGGAGATGAGGTCTGGAGCTCGAGCCCGATCCTGGCGCTGGAAGCGGCGGAGGAAAACCACCCGTTCGAGGATCTGCGCACGGATCCTGAACGACAACTGCGGCGACTGGCCGAAGTGAGCCTAACCGGATTTTACGGCCTGCGGCGCTACGATCGCTCCACGCCGCCGGCGGAAGGAAGCGCGGAATCTTTCCGGCTTGCCAGGCCTGACGCGAATGCGGCGCCTACAGAGGAGAAGGATGCGCACGATGGCGAAATGGAGGGCGATCAGCCAGAAACCGAGCCTGCGGTCGCCGATGCACCGGCTTTGATGAAGCCCATCGTGCTCACTCTCGGCAGCGGCGGCACGGGGAAGAGCATGCTGGCGCGGCTTCTTTACGACTTCGCCCGGCTGGATGAACGTCTCGAGATTCCTCTGTTTGATTGCGATGTGGAAGGAAACAGGGATTTCCAAAAGATCGACCCTGAGCGAATCCAATCGGTGGAGACCTCCAGCACCGAGCTCATCCGACTTTTTGTCGGTGCGGTCTCGCCGGAGCATCCCGTGTTTGCCGATCTCCCCTCCAGCTGTCTGCAGCGCTTTGCCAGCGAGCTGAATCCGGAGATCGTCACGCAGTTGAAGGAGGAAGCAGGCATTTCTTGGCTGCCGGTGCACCTGCTGACCGCCCGCGCCTCGTCCGTGCCCGTGCTGATGGCCTGGCGGCAGCAGTTGTGGGGGGAGATTCCCTCCGTCATCATCGTTTCGCAAAAAGACGGCCAGGTGCCGCCTGCGATGGTCGAAAAGGTGGTGCGTCCTCAGGATACCGTGATCCGGCTGCCGCTGCTGGATGCCGAGCTGGCCGCAGCCACCGATCTGGCCGCAGCCACCTGGCGTCACATTCTGAAAGATGCCGGAGCCAGAAGCAGCGGCACCTTCGCCAATCCGCTGCTGAAGCTGCAGTTGAAGAAAAAGCGCGACGACTTCGAACGGGCGCTGCGGCCCCTCGTGACGATGCTCGCTGTGGACTGATCAGCCGCTTCACGAATTCAGGCATAAAAAAATCAGCCGGGCATTGCTGCCCGGCTGATATGATGAATCAGAACTCCGAAACTGGATTTCAAGCCTTCGGCGTGTCCGCAGTGCTTTCGGGCATTTTGGGGACCTTGATGAAGTCGGTTGGAATGTCTCCCTTCAGAGCCTTGAGGAAAGTGACGATGGAGGTGACCTCGTCGTCGGCGAGCTGCTTGCCGAGCTGGTATTCGGCCATCATCTTCACCATTTCTTCGAGCGTTTTGACAGAGCCGTCATGCAGGTAGGGTGCCGTCTCGGTGATGTTGCGCAGGCTGGGGACCTTGAAGAAGAATTTTTCGCCATCGTTCTTCGTCACGTCCGCACGCCCATTGTCCTTGAGATCGGGCCAGGGCTTCACGAGGCCGAGTTTCTGATACATCATGCCGCCGACTCCGGCACCGTTGTGGCAGGTGACGCAGCCGGTCTTCGCGAAGGTGGCGAAGCCCTTCTTCTCTTCGGCGGTGAGGGCGGACTTGTCTCCTTTAAGGAAGGTGTCCCACTGGGAGGGCGTCAGGAGCTTGCGCTCAAAGGCGCCGACGGCTTTGCCAAAGTTGTCATAGGTGATGGGATCAGCCTCGCCGGGGAAGGCCGCTTTGAAGGCCTCGACGTAGCCGGGCATGCTCTTGAGCACCTTGACGACGAAGTCGGCGTCCGGCATGCCCATCTCGATGGGGTTGAGCACGGGCCCTTTGGCCTGTTCTTCGACCGTCGGAGCCCGACCATCCCAGAACTGGGCGATGTGGATGGCGGCATTGTAGGTCGAGGGCGAGCTGCGACCGCCGAGACTGCCGTCGTGCCCGGGGGAGAAAGGCAGGTTATCCTGACCGTAGGCGTCGAGCTTGTGGCAGGAGTTGCAGGAGATCTTCCCGCCCTTCGAGATGCGAGTCTCATAGTAAAGCATGCGGCCCAGATCGATCTTGGCATCGGTGAGTTCGTTGTCTGGCGCAGGAGCAGAGGCCGGCAGCGGCTGGAACATGGGCAGGAAGGCCTCGGACATGTCCACCTGTGCGAAAGCAGAGGCGGCGCTCAATCCGACCGTGAGGGCGAGGATGCGTGTGGTGTGCATGGGATGGTTTAAAATACTGACTGGGAGGGCGATACGTCGGACATACCACTGGGGTTTCAAGCGATTCGTCGTGAGACCGTTTCTCATCCCGCCGCGGAGTCTGCGATTGACGGAATCAGCGCCGCTCCGCTAGGCTCCGGGCATGTTCTGGCGATTCACTCTCCTGCTCAAAGTGCCGATGAACGGCGCTCGTGTGGCTGCTCTCATCGGCGGAGGCGGGGCTGGCGCACGGCATCGACCGGAACATGGTCGATCGCACACAGAAGGCCCGCCGAGCCCCTTCAAAAACGGACGACAAATCTCTGAATGACTGTCGCACGCGCAACCACCCTGCTGGCCGGTGCTCACTGGCGCATGCTCGTGCACAAGCTACGGCATGGTTGGCGTGAGAATCGGCTGCTCGGCCTGACCGTGTCGGGTTTCCTGCTGCTTTACAGCGTCTCGGCCTACGTCCTGGTGGCTCGGGGGCTGGATTTCATCGCCAAGATCCCTCTCGTCGGACCTCTTCTCACGGAGCGGATGGTTTTCCTGTTGTTCTTTTTCTTCTTTGTCATGCTGGTGCTCTCGAACGCCACCATCACGGGCATGGGGCTCTTTCGCCGGAAGGACATGGAGTGGCAGGTGGCACTGCCGCTGCCAGCTCGCAGTTTGGTGCTGTGGAAGACGGCGGAAGGCATGCTGCTGGCCAGTTGGGGTCTGCTGCTGCTCAGCGCCCCGATTCTGCTGGCCATCGCGCGAGTTTACGATGCGGGGGCGGGCTTCATGATCGCCGTGCTGCCTGCGCTGTTGGCGCTGGTGACCATCGCTGCAAACGTGGCGACGTGGATTCTGCTTCTGCTCGTGCGGCTGGCCCGGCGGTGGATGTTGAAGCCCTTCGTGCTGCTGGCGGTGGTGGTCGTCGTGCGCACCCTTCCGGTCTGGCATTCGAACATCGAAAATCTCAACGCCGGGGATCTGACCACCAGCCTGAACCAGATCCTCAAGCACACCGAGGTCTGCATGCATCCGCTGCTGCCGAGTTCATGGGTGGCGGAGACGATCCAGGCTGCGGGGCGCGGCATTCCCGACCGGGTCACCTTTTTTAACCTGCTGCTTCTTTCCAATGCCCTGATGAGCATCCTCGTGACCGGCAGGATGGCATCGGCGCACTTCATGCCGGCATGGGACCGCATCATGAGCGCGGCACCCGGCGCCTCGGATTCCCGCCCGCAGCCTGCTTTCCGCAGAAGGTCCGGCCTGTTCTCCCGCTGGGCGCGTCGGGCGCTGGCGCTGGATCGTGCTTCATTCGCGCTGCTGGTGAAGGACGCGCGCACCTTCCTGCGAGAGCCCGTGCAGTGGGGGCAGTCCGCAATCATCTTCGGCCTGCTGCTGATGTATTCCACCAATCTGCGGAAGCTCGGCTACGACCTGCAGAGTCCCTTTTGGATCATCGTGGTCAGTCATTTGAACCTGCTGGTCTGCTGTCTGGCGCTGTCCACGCTGACGACGCGCTTCATCTACCCCCAGTTCAGCATGGAGGGGCGCAGAATGTGGATTCTGGGGCTTTCGCCCGTGCCGCTGCACCGGGTACTGGCCCTGAAGCTCCGGCTGAGCGCCAGCGTGCTGGCGCTCATGATGGGCCTGCTGGTGGTCGTTTCCGGCATTTCGCTGGGCCTGCCGGGCCAGCGCATCGTCTTTTTTTGCGCGGCCATCGTGCTGCTGACGTACGGACTGACCTCTCTGGCGCTGTCTCTGGGGGCGCTGGTGCCCAATTTCCGCGAGTCGAATCCCGCCCGCATTGTTTCCGGCTTCGGCGGCACGGTGTGTCTGATCGCCAGTTTCATCTACATCGTCTGCGGAACGGCAGTGACGCTGCTGCCCTCATGGCCCTATTTGCGGGAGGATTTGGGCCAGCTTCCGGCTCCCGACTGGCGGCTCGATCTGGGGGCGATTCTTGGACTGACTGTGCTGACCATGGTTTTTGGCGGCTTACCTTATTTTTTTGCCAGGCGGCGGACAAAAAGCTTGGAGTATTTAAGGGAGCTGTAGTATTTAGACGCTGGAAATAATTCCAGCACTCCCATGATTACTCGCAAAGCTCCCGCTGCGCCGGCCTCCATTGATCGCGATGAAAACGTGCTCGTATTCGACGATGCGCCCGAATTCATGGAAGACAGCTCGCCGAACGATTCCCTGGAGAATGTGGATCAAAAGGTGAAGGCCGCTCAGGAGCAGCTGTTGCAGCTCCGCATGCAGCAGGAGGAGATCGAGCGCCAGAAGCAGCATCTCGAAGCCCTGCGCATCAAGCAGGAGCGTTTTGTGGCCGGAAAGCGCGAGCTTCTGGACAAGCTGGGCCGGTGCAACAATCACGTGGAGCGCGAGCTGTTTGACTCCCAAAGGCGCGTCGAGGAGCTGTCACTGGTCCATGATGAATTCTGCCGCCACCTGAACATTCTAAAGGGGCTGCAGCCTGAAAAATGGCATCGCTCCCAGGTCGATGAGGAACTGGAGCACGCCCTGGCCGCGATCGGAGATGCGGAGAACGATTACGCCAAGGGGCTGCGCCGCCTGCATGCCCTGGCACCTCCTGAATCCGGCTCTCAGGAGCTGGCCGGCTTGGATGACGCTGAAGCCCCCGTTCTTTCCTCCCTGGGCGGTGCGGGTTCGGATGACATCGCCTCATGGATGCGCCGCGGTTTTGCTTTCACCCTGCCGCTGATGGCCACCGTCCTCGTCGCCATCATTCTCATCCGGCTGATGTTCTGATTTTCTCCTCTCGGTTGCTCAAACTCCAACGCCAACGGCCCATGTTCTCTGGAAATCGTAAAATCCGCTCCCGCCGCCCGAAATCCGCGCACGAATTGAAGCAGGAAGTGTCTCCACGCGCCAAGTCCCGCCAGCTCTCACGCCAGGCGAACGATGTGAGCGATGAGATCCACCGTCTCGAGTGCTTCATCACCGCGGCTCCCGGCATCCAGCGTCGTCAGCGCCTCGCCAACGTGAACATGGTGCCGCCCATGGAACTGCCCGCGCCGGAGGTGCGTTCACGGCGCCGCCCGATCGCCCAACAACGTGCCAAACAAAGCCAAAACCTCCGCATGTGGGTGGAAGGTGTGGTCGTCCTGGGTGCCATCGCCGCCATTATCGGCTGGCTGAACCAATGGTTTCACTTCTGGAGCTGAGTTCCGCCTGCGGTGTTTACCGCAGGGCGGTTGATCAGGCTTTGCCCCACAGCTTAAGCAGACTCGAAGCCATATCTGCCGGAGAATTCGCGACAGCGATGCCGCAATCGGCCAGGATGCGCTTTTTGGCCTCTGCGGTGTCATCCGCGCCGCCGATGATCGCTCCGGCGTGACCCATGCGGCGTCCAGGAGGTGCGGTGGCGCCGGCGATGAAGGCGGCGATGGGCTTTTTGCAGTTGTCCTTCGCCCAGAGACCGGCTTCGACTTCGGCGTTTCCACCGATCTCGCCGATCATGATGATGGCCTCTGTTTCAGGGTCGTCATTGAACATCTTCAGCACATCCAGGTGATTGGTGCCGTTCACTGGGTCACCGCCGATACCCACGCAGGTGCTCTGGCCGTAGCCGCGGGTTGTGAGCTGCCAGACGGCTTCGTAGGTCAGTGTTCCGGAGCGGCTGACGACGCCGACATTGCCGCGTTTGTGAATGTAGCCTGGTGCGATGCCGATGCGGCAGCCGCCGTGCGATTTTTCACCGCGACCGGGAGTCACGAGGCCGGGGCAGTTCGGGCCGATGAGGCGCGTCTTGCTGCCCTTCATCGCCGCCTTGGCCTTGATCATGTCATTCACCGGGATGCCTTCGGTGATCGCCACGGCGAGATCGAGCCCGGCATCGACGCTTTCGAGAATGGCGTCGGCTGCGAAGGGAGGCGGCACGAAAATCACGCTCACGGTGGCCCCGGTTTCGCGGGCGGCTTCGGCCACGGTGTCAAAAACGGGCACTTTCACGCCGTTGTGCTCGAACACCTGCCCGCCCTTGCCGGGCGTGACACCTGCGACCAGCTGCGTGCCATAGTCGATGGAAGCCTTCGCGTGACGGGAGCCGAAGTCTCCAGTGATGCCTTGGACGAGGATGCGGGTGTCGGTTTCAACGAGAATGGCCATCGGAATGAGTCAGTGAGGGGTGTTAGGAGGGGCGGAAAAGCCGTCCATCATAGAAGCCACCTTCGTGGCGTCAAGGAAGCGCCGGAACATTCTCAAAAGAGCCGCCAGAGCCTGGGAGCAAAAATAATGACGCCTGCGATCGCCGCCGAGACTGCGGCAACGAGGACTGCCGCCGCTGCGACGTCTTTCACGCGGCGGATCGGCTCCTCACGCTCCATGCTGACGCGGTCCGCCAGCGTTTCGATGGCGGTGTCGATGAGTTCTGCCGCCCACACCATTCCCACGCTCAAAATGACCACCAGCCACTCCCCGAGCGTGATTTTCAGGCCGAGTCCGAGCGGCACCACGATCGCTGTCGCCGCCGCATGGACGCGCAGATTGCGCTGTGTTTTCAGCGCCCACCACAGCCCTGCGCATGCAGGGCCGAAGCTGCGGATGACGGACAAGAAGCCTTTCATCGGCCCTGAGGATTCACTGGGGGCTGATCGGCGTTTCAGGCGGAGCGGCGGCGGGAACCGGCTCCGAAACGGCGGTGACCTGCTCACGGAAGCTCTTGGCCCAGGCTTGTGCGTCGGGATGAGTCGGATTCTCCCGGATGATCTTCAGCATGTCAGCCATCGCAGCGAGTGGATTGACGTTGTTGGTGACGAGGTAGGTGTTCTTCTGCCACAGTCTCCGGGGATACTCCTCCTGATAAAAGATTCCGAATTCGGTCTCGCTACGGACAGCCTTCTCCAAGGCCATTTCCGCATTGATGCGGGCGTCCCACTGGGCGGGCAGTTCTTCCTTCTTGACGGCCAGATAGTAGGGGAGAATGACGGACTCGTAGATCCCATTGACATTGATGGGACTGTATTCCCACTGTTTCTGAAGCAGGTGCAGGTCGAGCTGGTAGGCGCGGCTGAAATCGGTGCCCTTTACCGACTGCCGGAGCATCCCCAGAAGCTGGGGGCCCTGACCGCCGCCGCCACCTCCGCCGCCCTTGCGATTCTTCGTGGTGTCCTTCACCTCCACCGCCCCGGATGCCGTGTGTTTCATGGTGTTCTGAACGGCGGTGATCGCCTTCGACAGGAAGGCCTGGAGAGCCGGCACCACGGGGCCCATGTCTTCCGGTTTGGTGATACCCTGCGCCTGGATCGTCATGACGAGATATTCGAGCTGCAGCATCAGTCCCAAGGGAAAATCACCTTCCTTCAGGCGGTCCACATTGCGATCCCGCCACTCCATGAAATCTGTCTGCTTCAGGTCCTTGCGCTCGAAGTTCTCCAGCTTGTAGCAGTCAAGATAGAGTGAAAAGGCGGTCGCCTCACTGCCCATCGCGCTTTTGAACTTCGCCAAAGCGGCGCCAAAAATGGACCCGCGTCCCTGGCCGATTTTTCCCTCGATTTCATCCAGTTGTTTCAAGATCGCTATCGTCTGCGCCGGGGTCAGAAAAGGTGCTGGCGCAGTGGCAGGTGCCGGCTCGGTCACTTGGGCGATGAGGGGGCTGGCGATGAGCCATGCCGAGAGGATCAGGGTGGATGGGGACTTCATGAGCAGGGCAGTGGTAGCGCGGGAATAGGGACGCAGGTTGCCGAAATTGGCAATTTATGCGGGCGGCAGCGGTTTCAACGTCTCAAGCCCGTCGAAACTTGGACTTGGCCGCCCATTGATCCAGACTATTCTCCGCGATCATGAAAAACCTCCTCCAGCTTGTCGCGATTTTTGCCGCCCTGACTTCCGCCGTGCTTGCGGCCGACGCAAAGCCCGTCACCTACCTCGCCGAAATGAGCGGCATGGTCTGCGCCGGGTGCAAGGACCACGTCACCGTCTCTTTCAAAAAGCTCGAAGGAGTCTCCGAAGTGAAGATCGTGGCCGGTGACAAGCCGGGCACGCAGAAAGTCACCGTCACATCGACTTCGACCGCGCTCACCAAGGATCAGGCCGTCGCGGCCCTCGGTTTCTCCGCCGAAACCTACCTGGTTCACGATTGGAAAAAGAGCGAGTGACGGGTGCGACTTCACGCCGACTGAAAATAAGCTTGCCTGTGCAGCCCCATGCGCCACTATCCGCGCTCGCGATTTCCTCAAGGACAGGTGTCAGAGTGGTCTAATGAGCACGCCTGGAAAGCGTGTGTACCCTAATCCGGTACCGAGGGTTCGAATCCCTCCCTGTCCGCCACCCTCATAATCAGTGATTTACGTCGCTGGAGTGGGCTTAGTGGCAACGCCAGTGGCAACACGGCAAGCCAAGTCAGAGAAGTTTTTTGACGGTCTTTTTGGCCTGATTGGCGGCTGAGCATGTGGGGCACCGAACAGTTCCAGCAATGTCCCCCATCCGGCCTCCGTGGTCCATTGCGTCGATCTCAAGCTTCACCTGGACTCAAAAGCAGGTTCATCACCAAGGACGGCAGCAGGAGTTCGGCCCACCGGTAGTCGGGCAGCTGATTCGCGTGACATTCCAGTTCGACTCGCGCTGCAAGCTGGTGAGCGAGTGCACACGGGGTCGAGGGCTTTGAGGCGCAGACGAGCCGGCCCACCAAATCGACCATCACGAGCAAAGCCTCGCGCTCGACTGCATGGAAATCTTCGAAGCATACGAGCTCGCCGGTGAGGACATGCAGGCCGTCGTTGGCCCTTCCTCTTCTTATCATGTGCCCGGCCTGCAGGATGCGGTAAGCCTGGCTCAACACGGCGTGTCGGAGCAGCACCACCAGGAAGTCATGGTCTGCAAGGTTGGAAGGACATTCGAGGTCGGCGGAGATCATGTCGTCCAGCCATGCTGACTTGTACTCATCTCCCGGACAATAAAAGCCGCGGGCCTTCTCGTAGTGGTCAGTCAGCGCCGAGGTGATCATTCCAGCCACCGACAGGATCTTCGTCAGAAGCTCCTCATCGCAATCTCCTGTGCTGGATGGGTTGGCTGGCATGACAGTCTTGAGTGATCGAAGCGCTACAGGCGGCGGACGTGTTTGCTGAGCCCTGCGATGAACTGCCACCGGGCGGCGATGGCCGGTGTCTGCCATCGGCGCGGCAGCGGATGTAGTGCATGAAGTTTTCTGCGAAGTCTTCCGAGGTATCCTTGGTGGCATCGGGTGAGATGTGGATTTCAGAATCGTACACAAACGTGTCATTGCCATCACGCCCGCCGTCGAAGGTGCGCTTGAACGACCCTCTGGAGACAAGGTTGTGGTGGTGGTGAGCCAAAGCATGCGCCCGTTTGCGGCGGAGCACTTCGCGCACGGTGTGACCGGATCGTTCTGGAAGAAAATCTCTCTGGCGCGGGAGGCTGACCTGCGGGATGCAGATGCCCTTCGTCCCAAGTGCCTTTCGGCTGGGTGGGCGTTGATGCCTTCGTCAATGCCACACAGACGAAAGCCCTCGTCGCTGGTCTCCAATGCCTTTCGGCTGGGGGGGGCGTTGATGCCCTATGCACGAAATCGAAAAACCAATTGACCAAGTCTTCTGTCTCCAATGCCTTTCGGCTGGGGGGGCGTTGATGCCGGCTGGACTGCGGAAGAAATTGCAGAGTGGAGCGCGGAGTCTCCAATGCCTTTCGGCTGGGGGGGGCGTTGATGCCAAGAAAACGGAGACTTCAAAGAGTGGTAAGAATCTCCCCGTCTCCAATGCCTTTCGGCTGGGGGGGGCGTTGATGCCTTACGAAGTCATTCCTAACTCCCGTGTTTTCGAAGTTGGTCTCCAATGCCTTTCGGCTGGGGGGGGGCGTTGATGCCCCGCGGTGAACACCAAAGCACTGGTTGCAGAGAAGGCGTCTCCAATGCCTTTCGGCTGGGGGGGCGTTGATGCCTCTAAAAACCCCCGCCCCTGAATTTTCACCCTTGCAACCGTTGTCTCCAATGCCTTTCGGCTGGGGGGGCGTTGATGCCACCAC
>CAMAZK010000062.1 GCA_945863205.1 Akkermansia muciniphila
GTTTAGTGATAGTGCGCCGGTCCATGTTAGGCACATCGAACGAGTGGCATCTGAAGCCCTTCGGTTTTACGGCCGCCTGGATATTCTTTACTCAATATCGACGGTGTAGCTTAGCAGCGGTGCTTGGCCCACCAATCAGCATCCAGGCGCGATCATTTCTCTTCGGCGGATCTGCGGTCGCAAAAATTGAAATCATCAGAAAAATGCATCCAAGCCAACACTCAGCGCCCGCATTATACGGTGATACTCTAAATCCAATATTCCAGAACAATAAAGGGACAGACACTTTGTTGAAATGCGAGAAACTCGGCTTCCTCCCCGGCAGCGACTGGGTCAAAACCGCCGACAATCTCAAGAGTTCGTATTGCATCGGCTTTCTGATCACCCAGGAGATGCTGGACACCCGGCAGCCGGTGAAATAATCGCGGGCGTATCCGCTTTGCCGGGCCGCCTGCTTGTTGATTTTTTGCAGCCTGACGTCATTTCCCCCGGATCGGATTGAGGTCGATGTAGGCCGCCAGAAAGACGACAGTGATGGGGATTCAGTCTGACGGGTCAGACGTTTCGGACGAGTCGGAGGGGCGTGTCAGGGTTCGACGTCTCTCGTGCCTTTGCAGTTGGGGTAGGCGGAGCAGCCCCAGAACTCGGACGAGGTCTTGCCGGCGGTGCGGCGGCGCATGGGTTTGCCGCACACAGGGCATAGTGGAACGCCGGCCTGCTCGGCGCGGGCTTGGATGCGGGTGGCGTGGAGGCGCTCGGTGAATCCGCCATGTTCCTTGAAGTCGCGGCCTTGGCTTTCGACCTGGCGTTTGAGGAGGTAGGAGGCCTGATTCACGGCGCAGAGCATGGCATTGCCAGCGAACTCAGGATCAGCCTTGGAGACGAACTCAGAGAGCCCGGCAAGTCCGGTGAGCACCACTTTCCCCTTGGGGGCAGCGGGAAGATTGGGGAAGACATCGTGCTTGAGTCGCTCCCGCATGGCGAGGCACTGTTTGGAGTCTTTGTGCCACACACGAAGACCGCGCTGGATGAGGAAGCTCTTGTAGTCCTTAGCGAGCTCGTCGTTCAAACTCGCCCGGGCGACATTCGTGAGCTTCATCTCCATTTTCTTGGAGGTGGCGGCGGCTCCGCTGCCCTCCGAGATGTTCCGCACGCCGCTGCGGGCGGCCTGCACCATCTGGTCGTGCGTGCGGCTCGTTTTTTCGATGAAACGATCACAGAAAACAACCGTGGCGTCATAGACCGCCTCGGCGACGGCGTAGCTGCGCAGGTTCTCGTAACCTCCATGCGGCATCAAGGGACTGTCGGAGTCGGGCGGCATGGCGGGGTCTCATCTGACGAGTCGGACTGGTCGGACCCGTCAGACTCGTCCGACGGGCCCAACGACTACTGGCACGCCTCGCAAGTCCCACCGTTCCGCATGGCGTCAATGGAGCAGGCCTGCGCTTCTTCGGCGGTGAAGGTGCGTTTGGCGCCGACGGCCTGGTTGATGACGGAGCTGCTGATTTCCTTTTGGAATTCGGCGGTGCTCTTTTCGATGTTGGAGGCGCTGCGGGTGCGGAGGTAGTAGGTGGTTTTGAGGCCTTTTCTCCACGCGCCACGGTACATGTGGCTGAGGGTGCTCATCTCGGTGCTGCCGAAGAAGAGGTTCACGCTCTGGCTCTGGTCGATCCACTTCTGACGGCGGGCGGCGGCATCGACGACCCAGGCCCAGTCGATGCTGAAGGCGGTGGCGTAGCGGCGCTTCAAATCGACGGGAATTTCCTCGATGGCTTCGATTTCGCCGTCCATGTACTTGAGCTTGTTCTGGATGTCGGCGGTCCACAGGCCGCGCTTTTTGAGGTCGCGGATGAGGAAGGGATTCAGCAGCATGAAGTCGCCGGAGAGGTTGGCCTTCACGAGCATGTTGCTGAGCAGGGGCTCGATGCAGGGGCTGGAGCCCATGATGTTCGAGATGGTGGCCGTGGGGGCGATGGCGAGGACGTTGCTGTTCCGCATGCCCTGCTTGGCGATTTTGGCGCGGAGGGCGCTCCAGTCCATCTTGCCGCCGCGTGGGACGTCCACTTCCTGGCCGCGCTCCTGAGCGAGGAGGTCGAGGGTGTCCTGGGGCATGAGGCCGCGGTCCCATTTGCTGCCTTTGTAGCTGGAGTACTGGCCGCGCTCCGCAGCGAGGTCGGAGGAGGCTTCGTAGGCGTAGTAGGCGATGGCTTCCATCATCTCGTCGTTGAATTCGACGGCTTCTTTGGAGGCGAAGGGGATGCCTTTGCGATAGAGGGCGTACTGCAGGCCCATGACGCCGAGGCCGATGGGGCGGTGGCGGGTGTTCGACGTCTTGGCGGCGTCGGTGGGGTAGAAATTGATGTCGATGACGTTGTCGAGCGCACGGACGGCCATGCGGATGGTCTCACGGAGCTTGCTGTGGTCGATGGCGCCGGAGTCGTCGAGGTGGTTGTCGATGAGGACGGAGCCGAGGTTGCAGACGGCGGTCTCGTCAGCGGAGGTGTTGAGCGTGATCTCGGTGCAGAGATTCGAGCTGTGGATGACGCCGACGTGGTCCTGCGGGCTGCGGACGTTGCAGGGGTCTTTGAAGGTGATCCATGGGTGGCCGGTCTCGAAGATGGCCTTGAGCATGACCTTCCAGAGGTCGATGGCGGGGATTTCTTTGGAGAAGATTTTGCCGGGTTCGTTCTTGGCGATGGCTTCGTATTCGCAGTAGCGCTTTTCAAAGGCGGAGCCGTAGAGGTCGTGGAGGTCGGAGACTTCGTTGGCGCGGAAGAGCGTCCAGGTGCCGCGGGACTCGACGCGCTTCATGAAGAGGTCAGGGATCCAGTTGGCGGTGTTGAGGTCGTGCGTGCGGCGGCGCTCGTCACCGGTGTTGATGCGGAGCTGGAGGAAGTCCTCGATGTCGTTGTGCCAGACTTCGAGGTAGGCGCAGCCGGAGCCGCGACGCTTCCCGCCCTGATTGACGGCGATGAGCTGGTCGTTGTGCAGCTTCAAGAATGGGATGACACCCTGGCTTTCGCCGTTGGTGCCTTTGATGTAGCCGCCGGTGCCGCGGACGCTGGTCCAGGAGCCGCCGAGGCCGCCGGCCCACTTCGAGAGGAAGGCGTTTTCGGCGATGCCGCGAATCATGATGGACTCGATGCTGTCGTCCACCTTGTAGAGGTAGCAGGAGGAGAGCTGGGAATGGAGCGTGCCGCTGTTGAAGAGCGTGGGCGTGCTGGAACAGAAGCGGCGGCCTTTGTAGAGCTTGTAGATGCCGATGATGTTGTCTTCGGCATTGCCGTCCTTTTCACCGACGTTGAGGCCCATGGAGACGCGCATCCAGAAGAGCTGCGGAGTTTCGAGACGCTTGGCGGGCTTGACCTTTTTATCGACGATCAAGTAGCGGTCGTAGAGGGTCTGGATGCCGAGGAAGTCGAAGTCGAGGTCGGCGGCGGGATCGAGCGCGTCGGCGAGCTTTTCGAGGTCGAATTCGAGGAGGCGAGGGTTGTAGCGGTCGATTTCGACGCCACGGGCGAGATTCCGGCGGAAGGCGCGGCGGTGGAACTCGCGAAGCTGGTCGATGCCGTCGCGAACGATGTCCCAGCCGAGGACTTCTTCATAGATGTAGCTGAGCAGGATGCGGGCGGCGAACTTGGTGAAGTCGGCGTCCCGCTGCATCAAGGTCTTGGCATTGAGCGTGATGGTCTGCTTGAGGTGGTCGAGCGTGATGTCGGAATTCAGCGAGCGGCGGAGCTCCATCTCGATCTCCGCACGGGTGAGGCACAGGTCGAGGCCGAGCATGGCGAAGTCGATGCGCTTCTTGAGGTCGGCGCCGTCCCAGAGGAAGGAATTGCCGTCGGTGGTCTTGACGAGGATGAGCGCCTGCTGGTCTTCGCTCTCGATGGCGGCGGCTTGCGTGGCTTCCTGCACCTCGAGTTCGCGCATGTTGGTGCGCAGGGCCCGGTACTGGATGTAGGCGCGGGCGACTTTGAAGAAGCCCTGCTTCATGAGTTCCTCTTCGACGAGGTTCTGGACGTCTTCGATGTGGATGAACTGCTTGTTCTCACCGGCGATTTCCTGGCTGACGGCCTCGGCGATCTGGACGGCCGGGGAGGAGTCCATTTCCAGGGAGAGGAAGGCCTTGCGGATGGCGATCTCGATCTTGTTGTGATTCCAGGGGACGAGCTGGCCGCTGCGCCGAATGACCTTGGTGTTCACGATGAGTGGCTGGGGGCTGCTGTCGGCGAAGGGATCGTGCGGGGAGGCGTGCTTGCGACGTTCGGCGAGGGTGCGGGCGACGTCGTGAGCGTTGTGCTTGATGAGGGCGCGCTCGATGCAGTGGTAGATATCGCGCACGCTGAGGGCCACGGCGTCTTCGCTCCCGCCGGCTGCACGCTGCTGGAACTCCTCCGTGACGGCACGGGAGATGTTCTGCACGAGCTTGCGGTTCGCATCATTGTAGATGTCGCCTTCCTTCTCACGGGCCAAAAACAGGTCTGTCAGAGCGCCGCCGACGGTGTCCGCGATCTCTGCGGAGTCGAAATCACGCTCCGCGCCACCGACGTTGACCTTGATCGAGGTGCCGGTTTCGACCTTCGACTTGGCCAGCGGACTCCATTCGAAGCGAGGCTTCTGGTCCTTGGGGGTTTGGGCGACCTTTTTGAGGCGGTTGTCTTCTTGGAGCAAGTTGGCGATCATGACGTGGGGAGTGGGCGGCTGATTTGGCGGGCAGGAGGCGGAAAAATGGGGACCGGAAGGGTGCGAAACGAAGAGGTCTAACTCCAGCGAAAGTTATTCTTTCTTGTTCGGAGAGTTGTTCACAGCGGGGCTTTAGAGGTCGTCGTCGGAGCTCTGAACAAGGGCGGACGCCTTCTGGTAGTCCGTGACCTTGCCTTCGAAGAAATTCTGCTCTTTTCGGACGTCCATCATCTCCGCCAGCCAGGGCAGCGGATTGGTGACACCGGGGTTGATGGCGGCCAGACCACATCCGGCGAGGCGGCGGTCGGCGATGAAGTCGATGTACTGCTCGAACTCGGCGGAGCTGAGGCCGACGGCGTTCACGGGGAGGCAGTCACGGATGAAATCCTTCTCGAGGCGGACGGCTTCGCGCATGATCTCCGTGAGTTCGGCGCGGAATTCGGCGGTCCAGAGGTCCGGATTTTCCTCGATGAGGTCCATGAACAGATTGCGGAAGACCTCGATGTGATTCGACTCGTCCCGCAGGGTGTAGCGGAACATCTGACCGATGCCGGGGAACTTGTTCTGGCGGTAGAGGCTCAGGATCATGCCGAACAGGCCGTAAAACTGGGTGCCCTCCATGCACTGGCCAAAGATGAAGATGTTCTTGGCTAGGAGCTGCTTGTTTTCGAGCTTGGTGAGATCGATGTCGCGACGCATGTTGTTGGAGGTGCGTGTGACGAACTCGTTCTTCTTCACAATGGTCGGGATCTGCTCGAACATGGCCTCGCACTCATGCGGATTGATTCCGAGGGAGGAAATCATGTACAGCAGGGAGTCGGCGTGGATGTTTTCCTCGTGCGCATGGCGACCGAGAACGAGCTTGAGTTCGGGCGCGGTGACCAGCTCACGGACGACGTGCTGGATGTTGTCGCCCACGATGCCTTCGGCAGCGGAGAAGTAGCCGATGCCCATCATGATGATCCAGCGCTCGTTCTGAGTGATCTCGTTGGAGCGCCACTGCTCCACGTCTTTTTGCATCTGGATGTCTTCCGGCTCCCAGTGGTTTGCCTTCATGACCCGGTAGAGCTCATAGGCCCACTGGTACTTCAGTGGCAAGAGGTTAAAAGTCATGCTCTTGCGACCATTAATGACCATTTTGTCATTGAAGGCCGCTTCGGCTTTATCGTGATCGAGAGTAAACTCACGGTTGCCTATCTTGTACACTTTATCCATGGCGGTTTCGTTGCAGAGTGAGGGGTGATTTGACTGAGATATCGGGAAAGCAGGTCAGAAGCCAGCTAAGGCTATAAATACTAGATATAGCGGCTCCGAGGGCCAATGATGCACAAGATATTGTGGGAAGGCGAGAATTTTTTCCCAGCCATTGTGTCCAAAAGTGTTTCTCGCCCTGTTTTCAAGGGTTCCACGAACAAAAAATTTTCGTGGCGTCAAAATGTCAGGATTGGCCGCCAAAAATGAGAATTTTTTCATGCCTGGGCCAAGCCCTTGAAAATCAGTGCATCACGCAAAATCCACAAAAGACCGCCTGCGAAATCCGCGATCCGTTCCATCTTGTCATGAAATTTGCTTAGAAGGCTGCCCATGATGAAATTCTATCCCGCCGCCCTCACCTGCCTGTTGACGGTCATCATGGGGTCCTGCGCCACGCTGGTGCCCCAGCGCACGCCGCCGGGAGTGACCGTGAATCTCGTGCCGAAGGGCCTCTACGCACGAAAGTACCACCGGCCGATGACGCCGCAGTACATCACCATTCACGCGACGGAGAACCGCTCCCGCGGAGCAGGAGCTTATTCACATTCCCAGATGCTGAAGGGCGGGGCGCTGAAGGGCCGCCACAATGCGATCGGCTACGTGGCCTGGCATTTCACGGTGGACGACCATTCCACCTACCAGAGCCTGCCCACAAACGAGCGCGGAGAACACGCCGACTACGACGGCCCGGGAAATCGAACCTCCATCGGGATCGAAATGTGCGAAAACCGTGGCAATGACCGCACCCGGACGATCGACCGCACGGCACGCCTGGTGGCGTGGCTGATGCGCGAGCACGGGATTCCCCTATCACGCGTGGTGCCGCACATGCACTGGCGCATGATCCGCCACGATGATCGCCGCGATCTGGGCCATAAGAAGTGCCCGCATTTCCTCCTCGATCAGGGGCGTCTGGGGCCGAAATGGCAGGCCTTTCTGAGCAAGGTGGAAAGCTACCGCCGACAAATGATCCTCTGAATCAAGCCGCAAAGGATGGCAGGGACACCGGGCATCTGCTCACGAAGGCTTGCCGAAAGGGCCGATCTCTGAAACTATGCGGGAACATCCTCCTCTATCCTACTGTGAAACCTGATCCGGCCAACACGCCCCCGCCCTCTGACGAGGCCCATCCAGCAAACGATGGTTCAACCGGTTCCGATACCGGTGCCTTCACGCTCGGACCGGACGACGCAACGATCGCGATTCCGAACCTCAAAAAGGCCCCGCCTCCAGCGGACAATCCCACGGGCATGATGACGCTCGGCCCAGAGGACGCGACGATCGCGATTCCGAATCCGAGCCGTTCACTACCGGCGGCGACCATGGGCGGGGGAGGCTCTTTACCCGATAATCCCGGCGGCGCCCACACCGGCGCGATGACGCTCGGCCCTGAAGATGCCACGATCGCCCTTCCAACGGGCAGGCAGCCGGGCACCCTGCCCGGCGCGGCGACGTTGCACAGTCATGGCGGACTGCCAGCAGCCACGGCGGCTTCCATGACGAGCATGGGCAAAACGAAGCCCAAATCGCACCTGGAGTCGCTGACAGGAAACGATGGCTGGATCGGCGACCGCTACCGCCTGCTGGACAAGCTCGGTGAAGGCGGTTTCGGCTTGGTTTACCGTGCGGAGCAGGTGAAGCCGCTGCACCGCCTCGTGGCCATCAAGCTGCTCAAGGCCGGCGTGACCTCCTCCGACATCCTCGGCCGGTTCGCGATCGAGAAGCAGACGCTCGCCATCATGGAGCACCCGAACATCGCCAAGGTGCTCGACGCCGGCGAGACGGACATGGGGGCCCCATTTTTCGCAATGGAGCTGGTGAAGGGCCGCTCCATCACCTCCTACTGCAAACAGAACGACTACGACGTGCGGCAGCGCATGGCCCTTTTCATTCCTGTCTGCCAGGCCGTGCATCACGCCCATCAAAAAGGGATCATCCACCGCGACTTGAAGCCTGGAAACGTCATGGTGGCGGATGAAAACGGCAAGGCCGTCCCAAAGGTCATCGACTTCGGCATCGCGAAGGTGCTGGAGGGTGAAGGCTCCGGGCACACCATCGCGACGGGCGTGGACCAGCTGGTGGGAACGCCGGGCTACATCAGTCCGGAGCAGATCGAGCATGGCAGTGCGCACATGGACACGCGCTCGGACGTGTATGCGCTCGGGGCGATCCTGTTTGACCTCGTCTGCGGCAAGCCTTTGGTGACGCCTTCCGACATCGCCCAGAAGCCGATTCACGTCCTTCTGCGCGAGATCGCGGAGAAGGACGCGCCAAAGCCCTCCACGATCGAGCCCTCGGTCAAGGGTGACATCGACTGGATCGTGCTGAAGGCCCTGGAGCGCGACCCGAACCGCCGCTACGCCAGCGCCGACGAGCTGGCCAACGACATGAAGCGTTTCCTGGACTACGAGCCCATCGTGGCCCGTCCGCCGAGCCGTGGCTACCTGATCTCGCGTTTCGTGCGGCGTCACCGCGTCGGTGTCGCGGCGGCGGCGGCGGTCGCCCTCGCAGTCGTCGCCGGCGGCATCACCAGCACGGCGCTCTACTTCAAAGCCGAGCGCAACCGGATCGCGGCGGAACTGGGCCGCGAGAACCTGCGCAAGGCCTACAGCCGCTCCGACGAGCAGATGGCGCGTCAGCGCATGGACAACGATCAATCGCCCGAAGGCGTGGCCTACCTCGCCCGCGCCCTGCGCACCGACCCTGCCAACGATCTCGCTTCGACGAACCTGCTGTCCCTCCTGGCCAATACCCATCTCATTCGTCCCCTCACCGACCCGCTGTCGCTGCCAGAGGGCGGGCAGGCCACCAAAGTGGCCATCAGTCACACGGAAGAGTTCGTCCTGGCGGCATGCCGACTCCCCTCAGCAAGCGTCCAGACCCCGGGGCAGGAAAAGCCACCGCCTCGCGAGGTGGTCTCTCTTTGGAACCTCAAGACGGGAAAACGCACCGATCATCCGCTGCCGCCCGGCGCACAGGTGACCTGTCTCGAGATCACGCCGGATGGCCAGAGCGCCGTGATCGGCCGGGACGACTCGAATGTGGAGCTCTGGTCCCTCAAGGACGGAAAGCGCCGCAACCTCCAGCCGCAGCTGCCCAACATGGTCACCTTCATCGCCTTCTCAGGCAACGGGGACAAGGTCGTGGCGGGAAGCGAGATAGGGATGGACGGCATGGCCGGCATCCACGCCTGGGACCTGAGGCATCCGCAGGACGCCCCCCGGATCATGAAGCAGAAGGGGGCCGTGGGAGAAATCGTCGTGGATCACGAAGGGGTCTTCGCCGCTTCCATCTACGGCGGTGATCCGATCAATCCGGACGGCGACGACGGACGCGCGACGACGTGGGATTTGCGCAGTGGCATGGCGGTTGGCGACCCCATCGAAGTCGAAAAAGGCCTGCTGCACGTCGCCATCGAACCGAGACAGGAACTGATCGCCCTGGGGATGAAGGACGGGCTCGTCTTCGTCGGCAGCTTCCGCAACGGAGGCGAGGTGTTGCCGCCCATCTCACATCCTTCCTCGGTGACCTCTCTCGCATTCACTGCGGACAGCCTTTCCATCGTCGTCGGAGACGCTGGCGGAGCCGTCCACATCTGGAATGTCGCAGACGGAAAACCCCGCCACCCGATGCGCAAGCACGCCGGGGACATCCTGAAGGCCATGCCTGCGGCAGACACGAGCCTGATCACCAGCATCTCCAGGCAGGGGGAGGTGAGCGTGTTCGACAACGACACCGGAGCGCTGCTGACCACCCGGATGAAACTGACTATCCGGGACGCCAAGTTCTCCAAGGATGGCTCCCGCCTGGTGTTTGCATCCCCAGGCATGCCGACGATCCAAGTCTGGAATATTCACGAGCGCATGAGTTCCCGGCGCTTCGTCGATGTCCTGGAGAAAAACCTGATCACCCGGATCGAAGGGCCGGAGAACTCACCGGACCAGTTGCGCCGCTCGGACGCCGGCGGGGCCAATCGCCAGAAGTCGCTCTACGCCGCAGCGGACCCCGACGGCACCGTGTTCGTTTACGACGCGAAAACGCTGAAACCGATCGGCGATCCCTTCATCCACAGACCGGCGGTGGGCGCGGTCACCTTGACGATGGACGAGAAGCTCCTGATCACCTCCGGACGCGACCAGGAAGTGCGCGTGTGGGACCTCGCCACGCGCAAAAACATCGTCAGCATGCGCCATGATTCGTTCGTCAACGTCATTGCGCTCAGTCCCGATGATCAGCGGCTCGTCACCGTCACGGACGAGGGCGAAATGCGGGTCTGGAACTTCCGCACGGGCGAGTGCCTGACCCCCGCCGTCCGCGACACCCCGCGGAAGAGCCAGGATCAGGACGGCATCGTCGTGGCCCGGGTATCAGAGGACGAAAAGAGCGTGCTTTTCCGTGTCTCCGAGCATGCATTTTTCAGCGCACCCCTGCCGCCGAAGGGCACGATCCTGCCCGAGTGGTTCCTGCAGTTCGCCGAGGCTCTGGCCGGACGTCGCATCACCGAAGACGGCCGCATCGAGACCGTGAGCCTCGACGAGTTCGCCACCGCTGCGGCGGCCATTCCCACCCACCCCGCCAAGGAGGAGGAAACCGCCGTGCGCTGGGCGCGCTGGCTGACGACGCCGCCTGATACGCGCCCGCTGTCCCCCTTCGATGATCAGACCTTCCCGGACTATCTGGCCACCCTCAAGGAGCAGGGCTCCGCAGCCGCCGCGCGGGAGTACCTGCGCTTCCGGCCCAACGACCAAACGGCACGAGAACGGGCGGCGAAATTCGTCCCGGCTCCGCCAAAGTAGTCCGGCCGGGCAGTGCCCGACGGCTCATTCCGGCACGATGATCTGATCCTCCGGCTGGAGCTGGATGTCGCGCGTTGGATTGGCGCTGATGTCCTTGAGGTTGACCTCGCTGGTGGTGCCGTTGCGGATGAGCTTGGTCCTGCTGGGCTTGGCGAAGGGGCTGAAGCCTCCTGCGGCGGCCACGGCTTTCAGAATTGTCAGGCTGGAGCTGTAGGCGACGGGGCCGTTCCTGTTGCAACCACTGACAATGTAAACCCAGCGCTCCGTACCGCCGCCAGTGCCGTCGATGGAGACGGTGACCGTGGGCCGCGTGTAGATTTCCCGCGAGACATAGGTCTGCTCGATGCTGCGCTGAAGCAGCGAGGGCTTCAGGCCGGCCGCGCGAACTTCACCAATGTAGAGCAGGTTGATCGTGCCCGCGTCGCTGACGGTGTAAACCTTGTTGATCTGGCCCACCTCGCTGTCGGGGATGCCGCCGATGGAAAGCGTGATGCGATCATTGGGCTTGAGGGCAAGTTCGCCATTCTGAGCCTGAGCGAAACCGCCAAGACAGAAGACAAGGAACGCGATGAGAGTTTTTTGAAGGTTCATAGGCGTGTCATGTTGGATTTAGAACAGGTCGCCAGCGCCTCCTGAGGATGCGGGGCGGGCTTCGGCAAACACAGGCGCCGTAGTCTCCGTTTTGATCCTGCGGCGGCGGGATTTTTTGCCTTCGGGTCCGTCCGAGGGAGAGTTCGTCGGCGAGTAATAGGTGTAGTAGCTGGTGTAGTACTGATACTCCACGTCGCTGCTGAGATCGACGTTGTTCAAGACCACGCCCACGACCTTGCCACCGACGTTTTCGACGGTCTGCTTGACCCGCAGGAGCATGTGGCGCGGCAGCTTGCGGTGCTGGACGACGATGATGGACATGTCAGCTTCATTGGCCAGCACGGAGGCGTCACTGACACCAAGGATCGGTGGTGAATCAATGAGGACTAGGTCGAAGCGGCTTTTCACCTCGGCGATGAGATCGACCATGCGCTGCGAGTTCAGCAATCCGGCGCTGTCCGCAGGCAGGAGACCGCTGGGGAGGAAGTAGAGATTCTCGACCTGGGTCCGCATGACGACATCCTCAATCTGGATGTCCGTGGTGAGATAGTTCGTGAGGCCGGTGGTGTGACTGACGTCGAAGTGCTTGTGCTGGCTGGGACGGCGCAGGTCGGCGTCGATCAGCAGCACGTTGTAGCCGCCCTGGGCACAGACGTAGGCGAGGTTGACCATCGTCGTGGATTTCCCTTCTCCTGCCCCGCCACTGACAACGCTGATGCAGTTTGAATTGGCCGATTGGCGGTTGAACTCGATGTTCGTGCGCAGGATGCGGTAAGCCTCGGCGTCCGGACTGAAACCGCTGGCGCGGTGAAGCACGCCGACTCCTTTGGGGACGATCGCGAGCACGGGAACGCCCAAATACTGCTCGACGTCGTCAAGGCTCTTGACCGTCGTGTCCATGTACTCAAGAAAGAAGGCGAGGCCGAGGCCGAACATCAAGCCCAGCACACCACCGAGGGCGAGGTGCAGGGGAACGTTGGGCTTTGCCGGCTTGGTCTCCGGCTCGGCATCGGCGTAAATCGTCGCGGGCGACTTCACGAGCTCAAGGCCCGCCTTTTCCTCGAAAAAGCGCGACCTCATTTTGACCAGCAGTTCTTCGAGGTAGGTGACCTCGTCCTTGGCCGTCTTGTACTCGTTGTAGAGGGACTGCATGTCCATGAGCTCCTTCTTGGCGTCGTCGTTGTAGTCCTGCAGCGATGCGCGCAGCTTTTTGGCCCCGTCCAGCCGCCCCTGAAGCCCCATCACATGGGCTTTGGCCTCGGCATCGATCTGAAGTTTCAGGGTGTCGATCTGGCTGGTCAGGCTCTCGACGTTCGGGTGCTTTCTCCCCATGCCCGCGTTCATCATGCCTTCGCGTTGAACAAGAAGATCCTGGTACTTCGTCGTCTGGCCGATGAGGGACGAATTGTCGAGCTTCAAGCCCGAAGCACGGGCGATAAGTTCGTCAGCGCTCAATGGCCCAAGCTGGCCGATCTGCGCCTCGAGACTGAGAATGTCCTGGTCGGCCTGAAGCAGTGCCTGCTCCCGGGAGATGACCATCGAGTCTTTTTCGCTGCGCATTTCACCCCCAGGGTTCAGCGAGCTGCCACCGCCGGCCATCCAGTCCCCCACGATGCCGGCTTTTCGTTTCGCCTCCTGGGAACGGACCTGGGCCTGGCGGCGGAGATCTTCCTGATCGGAGATCTGTTGCTGCAGCACCGTCAGCGCTTTCTGCTTTTTCTCGGTCTCGATGCTGTTGCGCTGCGCCATGTAGCTTTTGGCGACTTCGTTGGCCACGTCTGCCGCCAACTGTGGATCCTGGTCGTAGAAGTCGATGCTGACGAAGTCGGATCGCAGCATGGATTGGGTTTCGAGGTTACCGCGCAGCTTGGCCAGGGCGGCCTGACGGGACGGCAGTTCCCAGCGTTTCACCAGGTCAAGCGTCTCCACCACAGGGTAGAGCGTGGTCGGCTTTGTGATCGTTTCGAACTGCGTCTTGATGTATTCCTGCGTGAAAGCGAGGCTGTCTCCGCGATTGCGGTCAAAGACGTTGATGTCCTGCGTGATGCGCTCGATCGTCATCTCCACATGCCCGCGGTATTTTCGCGGCATGATGTAGGTCAGCACGGCTGCTGCGGCAAAAATGAGGATGAAGCACAGCGTGATGAGACCGAGGCGATTCTTGACCACCTGCCAGGTGTCCATCGCGTGCTTTTGCAGTTCATTGCCGCTTTCGTTCATGCAGGGCGGGGGGAAAGTATTTCGTATTAGTTAAGAATTAGGCCCGAAAATACCGCTAGCGGGAAATTCGTGGTGTCCGAATATGCCCGCCGGCGGATTGGGTCTGACTGTTGGGGAGATGTCTAGAAGGATGCAGTCGCGCCGAGGGACACACGATGGCGGTCAAATTCACGCAAGGCATCGGTGGCCTGAAGCAGCGAGTAAGAGTAGCCGGCATTCACGTTGAAGTTCTCAAAGAGCTGGTAACCGATTCCGGCGGAAATCGCCGCCGCGTGTTCCACAGAATCTGTCCCGGTGGCGTCTTCGAAGGTGCTGTAAGAATAGGAGGCTCCCATGTTCGTGCTGAAGCGCTGGGTGATGTTGTGGTTCATCTGGACACCGGTGTTTAGACCGTAGCGGCTGTTAAAGGCTGCAAGCTCGGCTCCGTTGAAGCCAAGGGCGGCAAACCACCGGACCATGGTCTGGCGGTCCACGGCGTAATCGAGAGCGCCCTCCGCGTAGGGTGCGACAGTGCTCACGCGGTCCGAGTCGTAAAACTCGGCCCCGACTCGCGCCGAGCCCGACATGCGCTCACTCCAGGCGTGGTCAACTCCCACGAGTGCGAATTGCGAGTTGAAGTTCTTGGAAGGCGACTTGTCGAAGACCGTCATGCGGTAGCGATACTCGGCCGTGATGCTCGTCTGCTTGGAAATGCGGTAGGCGAACTGCTGTGCAAACAGGTGCGTGTAGCGGTCCTCGGGCTCGGCAATCAGTTCATCCTGGTAGCCGACGCCGTCGATCGTGTAGGACGTCGTTGTCGAAAATCGGGGCGACCAGGCATAGCTCACGTTGAAGTTGTTGTAGCCGTAGAAGTACTGCCCGTTCCAAAGAGCCGTCGATCCTCCGAAACCGAATCCGTTGCTTGGATCGACACCATAGGTCGCGAAGAAATTGTTGGTGACTTTAAACCGCTCGGAGAAGGCATGCTCAAAATTGAAGGTCGCGCGTGCATTGTAGAACGTGTCGCCAAAACGCGGAACGCCGTCGATGTAATTGATCACGCTGGTATCGAGCGAGAAGGACCAGGGAGTCGTTCGATCCATCTTCGTGTAAGCAGCACTGAAGCCCCCCTGCATGTACCAGGATTCAATGTCCTCAACCAGAGGCGAATTGACCCGGTAACTTAGAAAGTCGTAGCCGCCCTGGCTCATGAGGGAGAAGGTGAGAGGCTGCTCGCTGCGGAAATCAGCCGAGTAGTTTTGAATGGCCACCAAGCCCTGACCATTCACAAAACCGACTGGTAAGGAGACCAGAATGGTCAGTAGAAGCAGAAGTTTCGTGTTCATCAGTGGGTAGGGTAGCGCTACGGCTTGAAGGAGAGTTTCCTCCGGACGAAAGCCTTCGCCTCAATCATCAGGGCGAGGCAACCGATGGCGATACAGGGTTGTTATCCACAACACGCGTGGGTACACTGGAGGGTAAACCAGGTATGAACACCCCTCGGATGGAAGGCGGCACGCCGAATGGATCCGGCGAATCCAGAGTCTTTTCTTCGTCTGGGACAGGAGAATTCAAAAGAACATTTTTCCCAGGATTCTTTCCTGAAACTGTGACCGGACCAGCATTTTCATCTGCAGAGACCACGGCAGCCAGTCCTGGAGCTAGCGAGCCTGCCGCATCGTTGATAACTCCAGCCATTTTCGGCACCACTGAGACTGCCGTTTGAACGATTTGCGCTGCCAGCGCCAGGTCGGCTTTCGATGCTGTAATGGCAGCCTTAACGATATCAGCCGCACAGCCTTCATTGATGATGAGCGCATCTTCGACGACCATCAGAACCTTTGAGGGATCTTTTTCCACAGCGACCCGCACATCATTGGAGATTCCCGAGCAGTCCCCAGCCGATTGAGCTGAACTGACTGTAGTGTAGGCCACCATAAGCATGCAGGCAGAAATACTCGCAATACGGGAAGTCAGTGCATTTTTCATAAACGGCAGGTTTATTGATTTCGAATGTTTACGTGGTCTCAGAGCGGGTAGTGGGAATCGAACCCACATGGCCAGCGTGGAAGGC
The DNA here is from genome assembly GCA_945863205.1 of Akkermansia muciniphila. GTDB lineage: Bacteria > Verrucomicrobiota > Verrucomicrobiia > Verrucomicrobiales > Verrucomicrobiaceae > Prosthecobacter. The sequence goes on from CAMAZK010000062.1 coordinate 15,598, forward strand.
TGGAACTTTACCATTAAGCTATACCCGCAACTTTTGTCATTCTACGTAACACATCCTGCTGCCGCAAGATATTTCTGGAAAATTAAAGGGTTTTTCAGAAAAATTAGAAAAGCTGATCAACTCAGAAAACGAATTTTTTGAAAGCCTTGATCTTCAGGAGCGCATCTGATAGCACGATGGCACGTTCTGGCAAGTCCTGACTGCAATCCAAGCCAAAGCGAAAATCTTTCCGATGCTACGACTCTCCCGTGGCGAGCAACGATGATCCACCTGCGTCTGGCCTTGAGTCTCTCGTTGCCCAGCGTCGATCCTTCACCCCGTTCGGCTCCATCGCCTTGATCGTGCCGCGCCGGGCCGCCACCGGCCATTCCACCCCGCCGTGTTTGGCGATGATTTCCGGCCGCTTCTCCACTCCGAGGTAGCCCGCGCCAGCATGCGCCACCTTCTCCTCCCCGTGCAAAGGTTCCTGCGTCTTGACGGAAGTTCTACAAGGGGTGCACAGCCATCCCCGGGATCGGCTGTCGCTTCCTTGGTGGGGTCAATGACGAGGAGTCTCTCTGGAGGCTGTTAGAAAGGAGCCCCATCAAAAGGATCTTCTCATCTTCTGCGCTATCATTTCGTCTGGAAGCCGCCAGAGTAGATGAGGACCTCATGAAAACTAATCTTCTCATTTTTTGCGCTCTCAGTTTTGGTTCTATGGAGGGCTTTGCAAAAGCGAATCTTTTTATGGAGGGCCGTGCGAAAGTGGATTCCGTGGTGGTCTTCTTCGCTGCTCCCATCGGGTCCTTGTCTTTTGCTTCGATCCACGAGGCAGGCCATGTCGTGACTGCGAAAAGCGTTGGGATGCAGGTCATGGGTGCCCGTGTTTTCCTGCAGTCTCGCGGCGGTTTTAGCTCTTATTGGAAGGGATCCACCACACTGCGGGCCAACGGCAGCTCCCGGGATATGGCGGTGGTGAAGATGGGAGGCCACTTTGCCGAGTTCTTCATTGATGATTCCAATGTTTTGAGAGTCCCGTCGTTTCTCTCCATCGTGGGAAATCGCAAAACCATCATCAGCCAGTCAGACGTCGTCACGGCTGCTGATCTGGGGGGAGTCAGCCTGCTGGATGCCCAGCACAGGACCTACAGGGCGCTCAGCGGCAATACACGGCTGCTGCACAGTGTTTTTCACAAACTGTGGCGTAGCCACGTCTATCCCTGACGCTTCTTTGGCAGAAGCGTCGGGAGGCTTCGCCACAGACGCGGGGAGGCAAGAAGCATCCCGTCAGCCTCCACCCGTCGAGATCGGGCTGTCAATAAAGCGTTGCAGCTCGGGGTGGTCATCGGCCCCCACTCCGACAGCCATCCTGCGTTGGCACGATTGGAACTCATTGTCTCATGGGCTGCCCAAGGAAGCTTGCCGCCTGGTGCATCGAATCGTCGCTCCAGGTTTCTGCCCTGGGGCAAATCTCACACGTTGAAAACATGAGGTGGAGAGCGGGAGTGGCCCCTCTCTCCTCCCATGACGGCACATCTCAAGGCTTCATGACCGCGGCAGCGGCTGGATTTTTTTGCAGCCAGGCATTGGCCGCACCCTCATCCCGCGATTTCCAGTCTTCAAACATCTCCAGCATGGCCCCCTGGCGCAGCGCGGGGTTTTGCAGGTTCATCAGGGCTTGGAGTGCCGCATTTTCATCCTGCCGGGCGAGGAGGTCTGCCAGCTGGACAGCGCCCAAGTCTTTGTCCAGTCCGGGGGGCTGTTCACTGGCCCAGCGCGAAAATTGCTCCGAATCCACCACCGCCCATGCCTGAAGAATCGACTGTGTGGCGTTGATGCGCTCAGACTCAGGCTGCAGCTTGGCCGCCCAGCGCAAGGCTTCCAGAGGGTATTCGGAACCCCAGTCCTGGCAGACTTGCCCCAGGGCGAGTGACAGGTCCTCTCCTTGCAAATTTGCCAGGGCCCAATCGGCCGCACCCGCAGGGTCGTAGAGTGCACATTCTTGAACGATGGCAATGCTGCACTGCCTGCTCAGCGACTCGTCGGTGACCTTGCCCAGCCAGATGGTCGCATTGGCCCGGTCATGCGCTGCCCATTTGGCCAGCACGCGCGGCAGCAGCCAGTCGGTTTCCGGGTTTTTCATGAGCCACTCGGCGGCGGTCTGGGGGAAATAATCCGCCCAGCGCAAGACGGCTTTGGAGACCATCAGGTCACGAAATTTGCCCTGTGGCAGCTTGCCCGCCCAAGTCGCCGCGTTAGGCGCGTACAGGTCCGCCCAGGATTCCAGCACCTCGCTAAGCACAAATATCCTGTCAATCTCATCGAACTGCAGCATGGCCCATTCAGCGGCTTCTTTGGGGTTTTTTTGCCCCCACACCCGCCCTATACGGCCCAAGGCGGCACGCCGGCAGGTTCGAGAGAGGTTTTTAACCGACCATTCCGCCGCTTCTTTGGCCGCGGTCTTGGCCCAGCCCTCCACCGCGCCTGCGTAGGCCATACAACGCTGTTCTCCGGCCTGGATGTCCTCACAGGCCTTGAGGGCCTCCAGCGGCTGATTCTCGCCCCAGGAACGCAGCAGGGCCAGCCAATAGACTTCGCGGTCTTGCCGCAAGGTGAATTTTTTTGGCACGAAGCCCCAGCCCTCTTTCGGATTCGTCTTGCCCATGTTCATCCCCAGGGCGGTCAGCATCACGTGGCGGCTGTCGGCGTCCGGCTCTTGAAGAATGGCTTCGAGCTGCTGCTCACTGGTCTCGATCGAAGGGCTGCCGAGAGTGAAAGTGAGTAACGCCGCGCTCTCCCTCGTTGGCGCAGTGGAGGCCGTCTGGGAGAAGGCTGATCCGAGGCCCAATATCAGAGATGCGACGGCTGCCGAACTTGTTGAACAGGGAATTTTATACATGCTCAAGCATGCACTCTAACCCAGACCCAGCAAGCCTCTATTCAAATGCCTAGGCCAGCCCGGCATGGCACTGCATTAAGCTTGTTTGAGACGAGCACTGCTCTCTATTTTTGCCCAACAGTCCTTAACTCAGGGTCATTCTACCCAGCCGTCATTTTCCGCACGGTGCAGATTCATGTCTGAGCGGTGAATATTTGGAAATATCCGCCGAAAAGCCATTTCTAAGCACCGAAGGGCCTTTTCTAACCCTCGAAAAGCCTTTTCTAACCGTCGGATATCCATGTCTGACCGCCGGAAACCCATGTCTAAACATCGTTTCGATCTGGGTAAACGTTGTTTACCCAGATCGAAATGCCCCATATTCGTCATTTATCTTGTCTTTTTATGCTTTCCATAAATCAAAACCTCTTAAAAACGAGAATCTTCCGAACATGCATTTTTACACTCGCTTTCCTGAACAGACTCCAGGTAAACTCCCAGAGTCAACCCTTGAATTGCTGTGCCGCACTTTGATGACCCGCTCGTAAAATGGGATGATCCCTTAGTCCGATACGATGATCCAAGGACCTATCAAGAGATCCTCAACTCGCAACCATCCACAACCATGTTT
>CAMAZK010000063.1 GCA_945863205.1 Akkermansia muciniphila
TCGATGGCTTCCGGCTCGATGGCTTCCGGCTCGATGGCTTCCGGCTCGATGGCTTCCGGCTCGATGGCTTCCGGCTCGATGGCTTCCGGCTCGGTGGCTTCTGGCTGGGGTTGTGGGGAAGGGGAGCTGGCTTCGGGCGCGATGATCTCGGGGGCGTCCTGGGTGGGTTCTTCCGGCGGGGGGACGTCTTTCGGGGCCTTTTCGGCGGACGCGATCGGAGCAGGTGCGGGAGCCTTTCTCTTCTTCGGTGGCGCGGGCGGGGTTTGGCCGTTTTCTTCGGCGAGTTTGCGCTGACGGTGACGCGCCACGCGTTTCGCCGTGAGTCCGCGGACTTTCGCGTCGTTGCCGTTGTACTTGGCGAATTTCGGCAGGGAAAGCACGTCGCCCTCCGCCTTGAGCCAGCCCGCTTCCTCCATGGCGTCTGCAAAGCCTTTTCTGGAGACCAGCTTGTCAATAAACTCAAAAGTAACGCCTAGATCGTCAGAATTGACCCGATTGATCTCCAGCCATGACCAGAGGCGGACGAGTTTTCCCATCACGGCGTCTTCGCTGATTTTCAGGCGGGTGGAAATGGCGCAGACCTCCGGCTTGTCGGGGGTCGAGACTTCAATTTTGATCCATGGGCGGCGCATGGCCATTTTTTGCAGCAGCTTAGGCGGAGAGTCAACGCAACTGTTGTTGCGTTACTTGAATTCATCCGGGGAGCTTCGTCGTGGAGGGTGTCGGTGGGTGTTTTTGGGTTTTTTCCATCCGCGCACAAAAATACCGCGACCAGCCGCAAAGCGCGTAGCAGCGCCCCGGCGGCGCATCCATGCTCGGGCCATGGGCAAAGAATTCAGCACCGTTCCACAAACCGTTCCTCTCGTCGAAACCCGCCATCGCCGCATCGTCTCAGCCATCCCGCATCCTGACAGCGTTCCCATGCTGGAGCGCATGCGGGAGGTGGAGCCGCTGTCCATGCGTGGCATGCCGCCCATCATTTGGGAGAAGGCGCAGGACATCCACGTTTTCGACAAATACGGCAACCAGTGGCTGGACTGGAGCAGCGGCGTGCTCGTCACCAACGCGGGTCATGCCGCCCCGGAAATCTGCAAGGCGATGATCGACCAGATCAACAGCGGCCTGATCCACAACTATGTCTTTCCCAGTGAGGAGCGCCTGCAGGCGGCGGAGATCATCGCCTCCGTGGCTCCAGAAGGTCTGAAAAAGGTCTTTCTACTCAGCAGCGGCAGCGAGGCGACGGAGTGCGCCATCAAGCTCAGCCGTGCGCACGGCATCAAGGTCGGCGGCACGTCGAAGATCGGCATCATCGGCTTTGATCGTGGCTACCACGGCCGCACGCTGGCCAGCCAGCAGGCCGGCGGCATGAGTGGGCAGAAATCGTGGATCGTGAATCTGGACAAGGCCATCATCAATGTGCCGTTCCCGGACGGTTACTGGGAGGGGGACAGCAGTTTTGACGGATTTCTCAAGGCGGTCGAAGCCAGTGGCATGAAGCCGGAAAACATCGCCGGGGTCATCATGGAGAGCTATCAGGGTGTCGGCCCCGACTTCGCCCCGGTCGAATACATTGAAAAACTCCGCGCCTGGTGTTACGAGCATCAGGTCGTGCTCACCTTTGACGAGGTGCAGTCGGGATTTGGCCGCACGGGCAAGTTCTGGGCCTTTGAGCACTACGGCGTCACTCCGGACCTCATCTGCTGCGGGAAGGGGATCAGTTCGGGCATGCCGCTGAGCGCCGTCATCGGCCGCCAGCATCTGATGGATCACTTCCCGCCGGGCAGCATGACCAGCACTCACACGGGGAATCCCGTCTGCTGTGCCGCCGCCGTGGCGAATATCAAGAAGCTCCTCGATGAAGACCTCACGGGCAATGCTGCACGGCTGGGGCCGATCCTGCACGAGCGCTGCCTGGCCATCCAGAAGCGTCATCCGGCGGTCATTGGCAACGTGACCTGTGCCGGGCTCGTGGCCGGCCTCCAAACTGTGAAGGCGGGGCAAAAAACACCGGATCACGATCTTGCGCACCGCATCATCGAGCTTTGCTACCAGCGCGGTTTGCTGCTCTTCGCTCCGGTCGGTGCCTGGGGGCAGACGGTGAAGATTTGTCCGCCTCTGACCGTTACACAAGAAGCCTTGGAAGAGGCGCTTGATGTGCTCGACACGGCGGTGGCTGACGCAGTGGCTGAACTTGCGGCCTAAACGACGAATCGCCAACGATTTAAGTCTGTTAACAACTTTGAAGGCGTGTGCCGTTTGAGGTGCTGAAGCGTTACATTTGGGGCATTTTGAGGCTCAACATGGCACCGCTTGGATGGCTGAATCAGTGGGCGCAGAGTGAGTTCGGTGGCTGAAATGCTGCTGAACTCACTCCGGCTCAAACGTCCGGTTTAATCGTTACATGAGTCACTCCGGCTTTGCAGGTTCACGGATCTGGAGCTGCTTCTCCTTGTTGAGGTTCTTTGTAACGCTTTCTGCGTAATCCCACGCTTCCTTGTTCTCGGAGTAGATGACCAGCCGGCTGCGCATGGCGGCCATCGCTGCCGCCTGCGGCAGGTCGAGATGGCGGAGGACATTGAGCAGGGCGGGGGCCACGGCTTCGGGATCGCCAGCGATGCTGCCGTTGTGGGTCACGGGCAGGTCGTGCAGATCGAGGCGGGTGATGTTTTCCTCAAAAAGAGAGGCGTAGAGCGTGTCGGCTGCCATGCCGCGATGGGCCTGAAGCCACAGCGGCGTCTCCTGCAGGCCGCCGACGGCGCGGAGGGTCTGGATGGCGCGGCGGATGTCCCACACGCGCATGCCGTCCAGCGTCTGGCCGAGGAGGTAGAAGCGGCGGAGGCGCTGGGTCTGCGCCTTTTCGCTGCCGGTCCAGGCGGTGGGGCCGATGCCGCGGGGGCAGACGTAGGCCATGCCCCATTTGAAGTTCGTGAACATTTTCTTTTCCTGCCCGAAGGCCTCTTCGTCGTCCGGCGCACCGGGGAAGACTTCGACGAGTTTGCCGAAGCGGGAGTGGTAGGTGGCGCAGAAGTCGTCCCAGCCTTCTTCGTCGAGGACGTTCAGCGCCACGAGGTCGAGGTCCTCAGGGCGGATGCCGTCGCGGTGGACAAGGTAAAGCCGCAGGCGGTAGGGGGACTGGCTTTCGAAGTCGTAGGCGCTCATGCGGATGCCGTCCTGCTCCGCGCTGCCTTGCTTCTGCGGATGCACGGAGGCGATGTCCTGCGGCCAGCCCTTGAAGACCTTTTCCTTCAGCGCCTGCATCCACTCCCCGCTCTGCTTTTTCCAGTCGGCTTCGTTCGTGGCGGGTGGCGGGGCCTTGGCGACCGGGACGAAAGTTTCGTCGATCGTGGTGTTGCGCTCGTCCTTCGGCAGCTCGGTGAAGACGCGGAGCGTCGCGGGCTCCTGGGATTTCGCGGCGCCCTCGTGGATGACCTGCATGGGGTCGGCCTTTTTCAGGAAACGCTCGAACCAGTGGAAAGCGCCCATGTTAAGCGGCTGCACGTCCTTGTGCGGACCCTCGGCCACCTGCAGGCCGATGTGGGCCTCCTGGCCGAGGAGGTCGTAGATGCGGCGGACGTTCTGGTAGATGCGGAAGACGCCGTCGATGGGAAAAATGCTGTCCTTGTCCGTGTTGCAGATCAGCAGCGGGCGGGGTGCGGCCAGGGCCACCATGCGCTCGAAATCCCAGCGCTGGGTGTTTTGGAAAAACATGCAGTCGCAGTGGCCCTCCACGCATCCGTCGATCACCTGGTTTTGCATGTCGGTGACGCCGGCGGTGGGGGCACTGGCCTTGATGCGGTCGTCCAGCGCCGTGATCCACCAGGAATACGCCCCGCCGCCGCTGCGGCCCGTCACGCCGAAGCGCTCCTTGTCCACCTCCGGGCGGGTCTCGAGGTAATCCAGGGCGCGGATGCAGCTCCAGGCCTCCAACCCCGCCGGCGTGTAGCCGCGCGACCACCACCAGAAGCGGCCCTTGCTGAAGGTGCCGTGATGCTCCCCGCGAATCTCGCCGAGCTGGACGGTGTCGATGATGAGGCAGACGTAACCGTGCCGGGCGAACCACGTGCCGTGGTGCTCGTAGCCCGTCTTGTTGCCCATGCTCACGCCGTCCTTCACCACGTTCGCATGGCCGCACACGTAAAGGATCGTCGGCAGTGGCTTGTCCACCTTCTCCGGGCGGTAGAGGTTCGCGGTGACGTAGAGTCCCGGAACGGACTGGAAGTGCAGTTTTTCGACGACAAAGCCCTCGCCCTTCAGCTCGCCGGTTTTCGTGGCCTTCAGCGGCGTCTTCTCCGGCAGCGGATCGAGTCCCAGCATGTCAAAGAGCTGGCGGCGATACTCCGGCGCCAGCTTTCGCCATTCGTCGGCGCTCTGGATGTGAGAGACGCCGTTGTCCGCCGCGATTTCGCGCGTCTGCTCCGCGAAGTAACGGTCCAGCAGCTTGTTGCCCGGCGTGTCCGGTGTCTTTGCGGGGTAGGGAGAAGCCGCCAGGAGCGGCGAACCAACGATGAGACCGAGGAAGAGAAGCGTGCGCATGGTGAGTGAGACAAAACGCGCTCCGAAGCGGTTCCGTTCACGCAAGGCCCAGCTCTCTCTCGGTGTAGCTGCGGGCGCAAGCCTGTGGGGTTTGAGCGTCTCCCGGCTTTCGTCACCACCCTGACCACCGCTTTGCAGCGGCGGCTACGACGCCTCCCCGGCGTAGCTGCGGGCGCAAGCCCGTCGGGTTTGAGCGTCTCCCGGCTTTCGTCACCCCCCTGACCACCGCTTTGCAGCGGCGGCTACGACGCCTCCCTGCGTAGCTGCGGGCGCAAGCCCGTGGGGTTTGAGAGTCTCCCGGCTTTCGTCACCTCCCTGACCACCGCTTTGCAGCGGCAGCTACGACGCCTACCCGGCGTAGCTGCGGGCGCAAGCCTGTGGGGCTCGGGCGTCTCTCGGCCCTCGTCACCACCCTGACCACCGCTTTGCAGCGGCGGCTACGACGCTTCCCTGCGTAGCTGCGGGCGCAAGCCCGTGGGGCTCGGGCGTCTCCTTGCTTTCGTCACGTGTTCACACGCCCACCCTCGACGCCACGATTCGCCAGTTCCTCTCCCAAAAGTCCTCCGCCCAGAATTCGAGCTCTGGATAGCCCGGAACAACGCTGCCGGTGTGCGGCCAGTCGTTCGCGGTTTTCACCAAGCCGGCTCGAATCGGATTTTCGGTGAGCTACTTTGCCAGGCTTTGAAACGCATAGCGGTCCGCCTCCTGGGGACGCAGCACGTGGTCATAGGCCTGCTTCTGCCACCTGCGTCCCGTGCTCTTCAAAAGAGCGTTCGTATGCCTGCGGAGCCAGGGCATGAAAAGGCGCTGATCCGCCGCTGGAGTCCAGCCCACCACTAGCAGGTGTGCGTGTTCCGGCATGAGGCAGTAAACCGGGCAGGCCGTCTGATAGCGAGCGCAACCGTGGAGAAGCAGCCAACGGAAGCGCGCATGGAAGTCGTCATTCAACCAACCGCAGCTGCGTTGGTGCACGGTCAGCGTCCAGTGCACGATGGCTTTCCCACGGTAAGCGCCGGCACCGAGGCGGGGCAGATGATCCTGAGGAGACGTGTCAAAGTCCAATGGCATCATGAGGTCGAAGCAATCACAACCCGTTCGCGCTGCAAGCGGCCATTGGCGCTCCCGCGCCCGGCGTAGCTGCGGGCGCAAGCCCGTGGGGTTCGAGCGTCTCCCGGCTTTCGTCACCCCCCTGACCGCCGCTTTGCAGCGGCGGCTACGTCTGCCGGCCCTAGGACGCAGGGACGGGCATGGGCATCACCGTCCCCAGTGTCGCGAGGCGAAGTTTAGGTACTGCGTCCAGTCAAAGTCGGTGACGTTGTGCTCGCCGGTGCGGTTGTGGTAACCGATGAAGTCCCCGACGGGCCGGTCGATGGCGGGGGGCTCGTCGGCGGCGATGCCCTTCTTGCCGAAAAGGGCATAGACGGGGCTGGCGTGCTTGCCGGAGAGGAACTCGCCTTTCTGATCGGCCCAGTAGTCTTCGGCGGCGCTGGCAATGTAGATGGGGCGCGGGGCGGCCAGGGCGATGAGCATGTGCGCGTCCACCGGGCAGGCGGCAGCGTTGCCGGAGTAGCGGGTGTAGGTGTGGGTGAACCAGTGCGGGAAGGCCTTCGTGATGATGGCGGTGGTTTCCCCGTAGTCGCGGCGCATGAGGGCGGCTCCGCCTTCACCCGAGTTGTTGGAAATGACGAAGCCAAAGCGCTCATCCTGCGCCCCGGCCCAGAGGGAGGTCTTGCCCAGGCGGGAGTGGCCGATGACGGCGAGGTGCTGGCCATCGATCTGCGGATCGGTCTGCAGGTAGTCGGCCATGCGGCTGAGGCCCCAGGCCCAGGCACCGATGGCTCCCCACTCGCCATCTTTCCAGACGGTGCTGGCTCCATCCGGACTCACGGCGGCGCGTAGGCCGTCCTTCCAGCCGTCGTCATGGTCGGGTTCGATGTCGCCATAGTAGCAGGTGGCGACGGCGAAGCCGCGCTTCAGGATCATTTCCAGCGGCCAGCGGCTGCTGGAGTTCCCGCGGGAGGCCTCGGTGGCGCGGCCGTCGATCACGGCGCCTTTCACCTTGCTGGGACGCATCCAGCGCGTGGAGATGGGCACGTCGGGTTCGGGGCTGACCGCCTGGTTCCCGACAAAGCTGAGGCCGACGAAGCAGGGCGCCGCCTTCTCAGCGTTCGGCAGGTAAAGCATCACATCCATGCCGGGCCACGAGGAACGATTCGGCAGAGAGATGTGGATGAACTTGCGCGTGGCAAGGCCGTTCAGGGCGTCTTTCTTGACGGCCGTGACCTCAAACTTCGGCGTGCCGATGCCGGCGGGCGTCTTGCCGTAAACATGGTCTTCGAAAAGCTTGAGGATTTCCGGGCGGCGTTTCGCGGTCCAATCTTCGGCCGTGGTGAGCTTGAGGTCGGGCAGCGGATCACTGCCGACTTTGGTTTCGTCGTAATTGACGCCGGGACGCGGCGTCTGTGCCAGGGCGGGGGAGACGGCGAGGAAGGAGAGGAGCAGCAAAGTGGGCTTCATGGCGTTAGGGAGAACCGCCGAAGGCGGGCCTCAAAGAACGCGCTTCCCCCCGCCTGTCTTCCCGCCCATGGCATTCATGGAGTCAGAGACCCGCCGCTTGGTCATGCTTGGTCCGACCATTGCGGGAAGCCGTGCATAAGGACGTTGTCGCCCATGGGGAGGACGGTGACGTTTTGGAGCTCGACCGACGGGGACAATGGATGCCCGGCGAGTGAGGGGCGACCGTCGCCACAGAAGCGGGGGGCGATGTACCAGAAGACTTCATCGACGAGCTGCTGGTGGAAGGCCTGGCCGAGGACGATGCCGCCGCCTTCGATGAGGACGGTGAGCACGCCCTGCCGCCCGAGCGTGCGGAGGGCATCCCCGAGGTCCTGACCTTTCATGATGAGGGTGCGGTCTTTGAACTCGTCGGTGAGGAGGTGGCAGTCGGCGGGAAGATCGCCACTGCGGGTGAGGACGACGCGCCAAGGCTGCGGCTTGTCGCTGCCGCCCGTGCCGTCGCGCAGGGTGAGCTGCGGATTGTCCTGCCGGACGGTTTCGGCGCCGACGAGGATGGCGTCGGCCCGGAGTCGCAGGCGGCGGCCGTGGGCGCGGGCGGCGTCGCTGGTGATCCACTGGCTTTCTCCCGCAGGGCGGGTGATGCGGCCATCGAGGCTCTGGCCGGCTTTGGCGATGACGTAGGGCATGCCGGTGGTGATCCACTTGCGGAAGGGACGGATGATGTCCTGGCAGGGGCCTTCGAGGATGCCGCTGGTGACTTCCACTCCGGCCACTCTCAAAATGTCATCCGCCTTGCCGACATGGCCGGGATTGGGGTCCTTGGCAGCATAGACGACGCGGGTGATGCCGGCGGCTTTGATGGCGTCGGTGCAGGGAGGGGTGCGACCGTGGGTGGAGCAGGGTTCTAGGGTAACGTAGATCGTCGCGCCCCTGAGTAGGTCGGCGTGGTTCTGCGTAGCGTCACGGATGGCTTCGACCTCGGCATGCGGGCCGCCGGCTTTGCGATGAAAGCCGCGCCCGATGACCTGCTCATTGGCGACGATGACGGCACCGACGGGCGGATTCGGACTGGTCAGGCCGACGCCGCGCTGAGCCTCGTCGAGGGCCAGCTGCATGCAGCGTTCGTCGTGGGCGGTTGATACTGGGCGGGTCGGGGCCATGAGTATAAAGACGATAGGCAGGCGGCGGGGGGCTGAGAAGCGGGAAATCGCGAAGAATGAGGCGGGGCGTGTTTTTTCGCTCGCTGCTGAGGCACCGGTCGCGTTAGCTTTCTGGCCGTCCCAATGAAACTCTCCGAAAAAGCGCTGCTCTATCGCGAACTGGCCAAGCTGGTGGGAGCGGATTTTCATCTCGATCGCTCGCTGAACCTGCTGCTGCGGCAGCAGCCCTCGCACGCGCGGCGCACGTGGCTGCAGGGATTGCAGCGTGGTCTTGAGGAGGGGAAGGGGGTCACCGACTCGCTGCGGGCGCATAGCGGGCACTTCGTGGGCACGCTGGAACTGGCGCTGATCGACGCCGGTGAGCGCAGCGGCCGTCTGGGGGATGCCTTCAGCCATCTGGCGCGCTTTTTTGAAGCCTGGGACGTCGCGGTGCGGCAGGCGATGAGCGCGATGATTTATCCGCTGGTGCTGGCCCATATGGGCATCATCCTGCCGGAGCTGCCGGGCGTGGTCACGGCGTCGATGAACGGGGAGGCCTACTCCTGGCGGTCGGCGCTGATGCCGTTGGCGGTGCTTTGGCTGATCATCCTCTCACTTTTTCTGCTGTGGCGCTGGCTCTCGCGCCTCGGTGCGCATTCGGACGTCGTGGACACCTGGCTGGGGCGCATTCCGCTGATCGGCAGCGTGCGCCGGCACTGGGCGCTGGCGCGTTTTTCACAGGTGTTTCACGCCTGCCTTCTGGCCGCCATGCGGATGACGGAGTGCATCCAGCTCGCGGGGGCGGCCTCCCACAGCGGGAAGCTGGTGCGGGCCTCGGAAGACGCGGCAAAACGCATCGCGGCGGGAGAAACGATCGCCGGGGCGATGGCGGACGTACACGGCTTTCCGATGGTGTTTGTCCATGCTGTCGCCACTGCGGAGGAGGCCGGGACGCTGGATCACGAAATGAACCGCTGGGCTGCGGCGGAGAGCATCGAGGCTGCGGATGCTGTCCAGCGGGCCTCGCAGTGGCTGCCGAAGGTGGCCTACGGCTTTGTGGTCATGTATGTGGCCTACCGGATCATCACGATGATGACCGGCTATTACGGCGGCATGATGCAGCAGTTTCAACTGCCGTGATCGAGGCGGCATGAGAGGAGGGGGCGGAACTTTTTTTGGCGCACAGCCGGTGAAAGTGCTTTACCCTGGCTGTGAAATGCGCTTTCTGTTCGACCGAACAGCTTCAATTCACCCCACTACTCCACACGACCATGGCCCGCGCCCCCAAAGAATCCGCCGAATCCACCGCCTCGAAGCCTGACAAAATCACCGAAGCCAGGGGTCGCAATCTGGACCTCGCCATCCAGCAGATTCAGAAAGACTACGGCGAGGGTGCCATCCTGCGCATGGGCGAGGACAGCATTGTCGATGTTTCGGTCATTCCTACCGGCAATCTCCTCATCGACCAGGCGCTCGGCGTCGGCGGTTTCGCCCGCGGTCGCGTGGTGGAGATCTACGGGCCGGAGTCTTCCGGTAAGACGACGCTCACTCTCACCGTCATCGCCCAGGCGCAGAAGGCTGGCGGGCTGGCGGCTTTCATCGACGTGGAGCACGCGCTGGACCCGAACTACGCACGCCGCCTCGGCGTGAAGATGGACGAACTGCTGGTCTCCCAGCCGAGTTCCGGTGAGGAAGCCCTGCGCATCTGCGAGACCCTCGTGCGCTCCAACGCGCTCGACGTCGTCGTGATCGACTCCGTGGCCGCCCTAGTCACGCGGCAGGAACTCGAAGGCGAGATCGGCGACAGCACCGTCGGCGCCCAGGCGCGCCTCATGAGCGCCGCGCTGCGCAAGCTGACCGCCATCATCTCCAAGGCGCGCACGACCTGCATCTTTACCAACCAGATCCGCGAGAAGATCGGCGTGATGTTCGGCAATCCGGAAACGACCCCCGGCGGCAAGGCGCTCAAATTTTACGCCAGCGTCCGCGTGGACATCCGCCGCATCGGCGCGATCAAGACGACCGACGGCACCGTCACCGGAAACCGCACCCGGGTGAAGGTGGTGAAGAACAAGCTCGCCCCGCCCTACACCGAGGCCGAGTTCGACATCATGTACAACGAAGGCATCTCGAATGTCGGATCGCTGCTGGATCTGGCGATGGACTTCGACATCCTGCAGAAGCGCGGCTCGTGGATCAGCTACAAAGGCACTCAGCTCGCCCAGGGGCGTGACGCCGCCAAAGAAGCACTGCGCAACGACGCCGCCGTTTATGCCGAGATCGAAGCGGCCGTGAAAGAGAAACTCGCCGAGAAGAAGGCTGGCGGTACCGGCAAGAAGGCCACCCCTGCCGCCGCCGCATCCTCCGACGAAGACGAGTGATGCATGCGGTCGGTGCGCCCGCTACGCCGCGAATCCTTTCGCGGCGCTCTGCGAGGGCCTCCCGTGTTGACTTTCGCGGGCCTGTGCGCCTCTTTCCGCCGTTGTTTCGGGAAGCTTATGGCTCAGCATGGCCAAAATCATCAAGGCAACTCCGCGCACGGGAAAAACTCGTCGTGCGGGGCGGGACAGACCATCGTCGAGCTCTGCGAGGTTTCTTCCGCCGGATTGATTTTTTGGTCACGCCGCCGCTTCGAGGTCGGGGCGGAGATTCAGGTCCGGATCCGGCATTCCGAGCTTCCTGCCGTTTGGAGGTTGCGCTGCCAGCCGGACACCTCCGGTGAATGGGTGGTGCTCAGGGGCTTGGTGGCCGCATTCTGCGCCCGCCGCCGGAGTGACGGCTCCTTCGGATTCGAAGTGTCGCTCCTGGTAGAGTCGTTGCCGAAGCTCCGCTCGAGAATGTGCTGGTCACGCCCGAAAGTCAGGGGTCTGCGCCGCTTTGGACTCAACTGAAGAGAGTCTCCGGCGCCGAACGGCATGCCTCGTGTCATCACCTGAGGCGATTTTTCCTCATCCTTGCCTTCACCTGCGAGTTATCGCGTAGCGCATTCCGAGCTGCGTCGCCGCCGCCATGCCCCTGATCAGGTCAATTCGACGCCGAAGAAGTCGAGCAGCACCTGCCGGTAAACCGCCTGCTTGAACTTCGGCAGCCAGGCCATCTGAAACTCGGAAGGCTTGATCCATTTGAAGCCGGCGAATTCACGATGGGTCGCATCGAGATTGAAGTCCGTGTCCTGCCCGGAGAATCGGCAGAGGAAATAGCTCTGCTCCTGACCGGCGTAGATGCCGTATTTGAGCCGCTTCTTGGGAAAAGCATAGCGGTAGCCGTCCCTGCGTTCGATGACCGTCAGTTGCTCGCGTTTGATGCCAATCTCCTCCGCCAGTTCGCGAAACAAAGCGGTCTCCGCGTCCTCTCCCTCGTCGATCCCGCCCTGGGGGAACTGCCATGCGCCGGGCACGCTGATGCGCTCGGCCACGAAGATGTCGCCGTTCTCGCGCTGCAGGATGGCGGCGACGTTTGGGCGATAGACGATGGCGGGGGCGATGAACATGTCTGGCTACAAGCTGGAAGGGTGCCGAACCGAATAGCCTTTTGACGGACGTGAGCGGGTGCTCCAGCGCGGCCCGCTGCTGTCGGCATCGCTATAGCCGGTGTCAAACCGGATGCCGGCCACCTCCATGAACACATGCCCCTTCCGCGCATAGACGGTGATCCATTTCCCCGGGCCGCTCTTGCCATAGCCGCGGAACGACGAGGAGGTCGTTGGCTCGTCGAGTTTCCCCGCCGCATGCAGGACGTAGGAAACCGCGCCGGAGCAGTCGTAGGCGCTGTCTTCAAACCGCGCATGGCCGCCGCCGCGGCGGTAGGGCTTTTTGCAGATGCTGTTGCCGGCCGAGATCGCCCGCAGCACGGCAGCAGGGGCGTTGGCGGGCGGCACGGCCTGGCCATCGATGACGATGCCCGTCTTCCCCGGAACAAAGCCGTACTCCCACTTCGATCCCGCCTTGGAGCCGCACTGGCAGAGCAGAAGGCAAAGCGGCAGGAGGAGGAAAGTGAGGATGGTGCGCGTCATCGCGGCCATCGTACCCGGCGAGTGCGAAATGACAAGCCGTGCAACGCCCCTTGCCTTGTTTTCGAAAACGTCCAGAATCGGCGCCCTATGTTCAAACGCCTCGCCGCTCCGCTACTCCTCGCCGCCGCTGTTTGTGTGGCGGCCTTCTCCGCCGCTCCCGCCAAGCGCAAGATCCTCTTTTTCACGAAGTCCAGCGGCTACGAGCATGCGGTCATCTCCTGGAAGGACGGGAAGCCCAGCTTTGCGGAAAAGGTGCTGCTGGAACTCGGCGAGAAGAATGGCTGGGAGTTCGAGTTTTCAAAGGACGGCTCGAAGTTCAGCCCGGACTACCTCGCTCAGTTTGACGCCGTGTTTTTCTACACCACCGGCGATCTGTGCAGTGAAGGCACCGACAAGAACCCGCCGATGTCCGCCGAGGGGAAGCAGGCCCTGTTTGACTATGTCAAAAGCGGCAAGGGCTTCGTCGGCACGCACTCCGCCAGCGACACCTTCCACACTGACAACGAGTCGCAGAAAGGCCCCGAACGTTACTTGAACCACGGTGACAAAGCGGACGCCTACGTGCGCTTCCTCGGCGGTGAGTTCATCAAGCACGGCGCCCAGCAGGTCGCCAAAAACACCGTGACGAATCCCAAATTCCCAGGCTTTGAAAACGTCGGCGCGGAATACGGCTTCCAGGAGGAATGGTACTCTCTCAAGGACTTCACGCCTGACATCCATGTGCTCAGCGTGATCGACTCCCCAGCGATGACCGGCAAAGAATACGAGCGTCCGGCTTACCCGAGTACCTGGGCGCGCAAGGAAGGCAATGGCCGCGTGTGGTACACCGCCATGGGCCACCGCGAGGACGTTTGGACGAATCCCATTTTCCAGAGCATTCTCGTCGGCGGTGTGAAATGGGCGCTCGGTGATGTTCAGGCCGAGATCACTCCCAACCTCAAGGGAACCGCTCCCGGCGCGATGACCAATCCGCCCTACGTCGCGCCGCCACCGCCGAAGCCTGCCAAGGCTCCGGCGAAGTAGTCCCGGCAGATCAGGTGCGGGCGGGCAGCGGGGGCAGGGGCTCTTCCAGCACGCCGCGCACCTTGGGCCAGATGAGCATGGCCTCGATGGCCATCCAGACTTCCAGGACCAGCACGATGACGCCGACGACCACGAGCAGGTAGCTCTCTCCATTGATCCATTTTTGGACATCGGTCAGCAGCGCCCATGCGGGAATGATCATCATGAAGACCATCGGGATGGCGGCAAACCATGTCGGCAGGCCGCGGCGCAGCAGCCAGAAGCTGATCACCATGAAGGAAAGTCCGGCGAGGAGCTGGTTCGTGGCGCCAAAGAGTGGCCACAGCATCAGGCCGCCGGTGCCGATCGTTTCCCAGCTCCATTCTTTGCCCGGGGCTGGGAACAGCGCGAGCAGGAAGGCCGTGCCCACGGCGAACAAGGTCGCGCCGTGGGTGTTCGTCAGCCAGACGAGCGGGTTCAGGCTGAAGCCCTTCCGCACCGGGCCGCGCTCGAATTCGGTGTCGTAGCCTTCCGCAGCCATCGCCGTCGGCGAGACACTCGGGGCGAAGGTCGCGGCGAGTTCCTGCACCACGTAGCGCTGCAGGCGGGTGGCGGTGTCCAGCGTGGTGCCAGCGAAGCTTGCCACCAGCACACCCATCAGCGCCTTGGCCATCGTGGCCTCGATTCCCAGCGCCTGAACGAAATTCCCGGAGCCGACCACGAATGCCGCAATCGCCTTCCCGCCGGTCACGCCTTTCCAGTCGGCATAAACCTGACCCCACAGGGCGTCACCGTGCATGCCTGGAAACGCGTCCCAGCCGAGGCCAATGCCTGCGCCTGTCGCCAGAATGACGAGAGTCGCCAGGAATCCCTCCAGCAGCATCGAGCCGTAGCCGACGAACTGCGCGTCGTTCTCGCTCTTGATCTGCTTTGACGAGGTGCCGCTGGAGACCAGGCAGTGAAAGCCGCTCACCGCTCCGCAGGCGATGGTGACAAAAAGAAACGGGAAGATCGGCGGGGCGTTCAGCGGTGAGGCATTGAAAGCGGGGGCCACCATCTCCAGCGTCTGCGGTGGCGTGGCGGTCCCGCCAAAGCCGAAGATCGCGGCGATCATCAGACCGGCGACGATCAGCACGAGGCTGGTCACGAGTTGCAGGCTGTTGATGTAATCGCGTGGTTGCAGGAGAATCCACACCGGCATCACACTGGCGGCGTAGCAGTAGGCCAGCAGCACCGCCACCCACGCCCAGATCGGCCATGCGGCCAGAGACGCGTTGATCGCCTGAATCGTTCCGCCGATGGCGCCGCCGGTCGATGCCATGCCGGGGCAGCCCGCTCCGAGCCACACCGTCGCATACATCAGCGTCAGGGCGATGATGCTCGGCCAGAGCAGGTTCCCGCCCTTGCGATGCACCTTCACGCCGATCCAGATGGCGATGGGGATTTGCAAAAATACTGGCAGGATCGACTCGGGGAACTGCACAAAAACACTCGCGATCACCCAGCCAAAGATGGCCAGCACCACCCACAGTGCGAAGAGCAGCAGCACCAGGAAGAGCAGGCGCACGCGCTTGTTCAGCAGGCGACCCGCCACTTCTCCCACCGTCATGCCGCGATTGCGCATGCTCACCACCAGGGCGCCGAAGTCATGCACCGCACCGATGAAGATGGAGCCAAACAGCACCCACAGCAGCGCCGGCACCCAGCCCCACATGATCGCCAGCGCAGGCCCCACGATCGGCCCCGTGCCCGCGATCGAGGTGAAGTGATGGCCGAACACGATGCCGCGCGAGGTGGGAACGTAGTCCTGGTCGTCGTTGATCTCGACGCTTGGCGTCACGTTCTTGCCGTCGAGTTTGAAGATCTTCTTCCCCAGCCAGCGGCCGTAGGTGTTGTAGGCGATGAGATAGAGAACCAGGGCGCCGAAGGCGATGACGAGCGTGGACATGAGTGGGAGGGCGGGTTGAACCGGTCGGCATACTGACAAAGGAGTCGCCGGTGCGCAATAGTGGAGAGCCTGCACGCTACGAATCCTGATAATGTATCGCCGCGAGTCCCGTTCCATGGTCGTCCTATGATTCGCGCTCTCATTCTCTCCGCCCTTCCTTTCTCCCTGCTCTCCGCCGCTGACTGGCCCGAATTCCGCGGGGCTGCCGCGCAGGGGCATTCGGATGCCACGAATCTGCCGCTCACATGGAGCCCGACCGCGCACGTCGCGTGGAAGGCCGCCATCGCGGGTGTCGGCTGGTCCTCGCCGGTGGTGATCGGTGACCGCATCTTTCTCACCTCCGCGCTGCCCGTCGGCGGCGTGGAGGATCCGAAGTCGGACCGCTCCCTGCACGCCATGGCGCTCGATGCAGCCACCGGGAAGCCGGTTTGGGATGTGGAAATTTTCACCGCCACCTCGCCACGGGCGCATCGCAAGAACAGCCATGCCAGCCCGACCGCCATCCATGAGGATGGAAAGCTCTACGTCCACTTCGGCCACCTCGGCACCGCCTGCCTCGATGCGGCGACGGGCAAGTCGATCTGGAGCACGCAGGAGTTCGCGTACTCCCCCGTGCATGGCAATGGCAGCAGCCCGGTCCTTTTTGAAGACCTGCTCATTTTCTCCGCCGATGCCGACACGGACCCGAAGGTCATCGCGCTCGACAAAACCACGGGCAAGCAGCGCTGGGCCTTTGCCCGGCAGTCGGACGCAAAAAAGAAGTTCTCCTTCTGTACCCCGCTTCTGATCGAAGTGAATGGACGGAAGCAGCTCATCACCCCCGGTAGCGGCGTGGTCAATGCGCTCGATCCCGCGACCGGCAAGGAAATCTGGCACTGCTTCTACGACCAGGGCTACAGCGTGGTCCCGCGCCCGGTTTACGCCCACGGCATGATCTACCTCTCCAGCGGCTACGACAAGCCCGTGCTCTACGCCATCAAGGCGGACGGGGAAGGGGACGTCACCGCCACTCACATCGCCTGGACCATCAACAAGGGCGCTCCGCACAATCCCAGCATGGCCGTCATCGGCGATGAACTCTACTTCGTGGCCGACAACGGCATCCTGAGCTGCGCCGACGCCAAAACCGGTGCCGTGCACTACTCCGAGCGCTGCACCGGCCCGATCTCCGCCTCATTGCTCGTTGCCGACGGCAAACTCTACCTCCAGGACGAAAAAGGCCTCGGAGTCGTCGTCAAACCCGGCAAAACCTTCCAAATCCTCGCCCAGAACGATCTCGGTGAACGCAGCCTCGCCTCTTATGCCGTCATCGAATCCGACCTGCTGATCCGCACCGAAGGGAATCTTTACCGCATCAAGAAGTGACACCTGCGATTCCGGTGGTGTGGGAGCTCTGACGGGCGCAAGCCCGTCAAAGGGGCTCGGACCGTAGCTCGGCTTTTCAAAGCCGAGAACGAAGGCTCCAGGCTCCCGAAGAAAACCCAGCGCCTCGAAGTGAATCAGGAGACGCTCGTCTCGCCTCTGGAACCGGAGCGCAGCGGAGATAGACAGCCGCAGGCTGCCCGAAGGGTGAGCGAAGCGAATCAAAGGCAAGCCACGTTTCCACCCACCTGCGGGGATTTCATATCCGCGGCGTTCGCACGAGTTTCATCGCCTCATGAAACTCCTCTACGTCCACGAACGCTTCGGAGCCCTCGCCGGGGCAGAAGCCAATGCCTTCATCACCGCTGAGCAGCTCGGCCAGCGCGGTCACGACATCGCCATCCTCCACGGACCTGGCACCGGAAAAAACGAAAACGGCTGGAGGCAGGTCTTCACGCAGCAGTTCGCCCTTGAAGGCGACACCACCGCCCGCACTCGCGCCGCGCTCGCTGCATTTAAGCCGGACGCCGTTTATGTGCATAAAATGGCCGACTTGAAGGTGATTCAGGCCCTTGTGGACAGCGCCGTGCCACTCGTTCGCATGGTGCATGACCACGACATCTACTGCATGCGCAGCTACAAATATGATTACTTCACTCGGAAGATCTGCACCCGCGCCGCCAGCCTCTACTGCGCCATCGGCTGCGGTGCCTGCGTGGTGAAGGACAACTCTGGCGGCTTCCCGCTCAAATACGTGAGCTACCGCGAAAAGAAGCGCGAAATCGCCCTCAATCGGCGCTTTGACCGCATGGTCGTCGTCACTGAATACATGCGTGACGAGCTGCTGAACAACGGCTTCGACGCCAATCGCATCGAGATCCACGCCCCAGTGCCACGCATGGGTGATCCCACCCTCCGCAGCAGCTTCAGCGACCGCAATTTGATCCTTTACGCCGGCCAGATCATCCGTGGCAAAGGCGTGGACGTGCTCCTCGAATCCCTCGCCAAGGTGAAGAGCAACTTTGAGTGCATCATCCTCGGCGATGGCAATCACAAGGCCTACTGCGAGGAACTCAGCCGCAAGCTCGGTCTCGCGGATCGGGTGCATTTCAAAGGCTTCATCCCCCAGGAAGAACTGAAGGCTTACTACCGCGAATGCAGCGTCGTCGCACTAAGCAGCTTGTGGCCTGAGCCTATCGCCACCATCGGGCTTGAAGTCATGCGCTACGCTTTGCCCGTTGTTGCCTTCGATGCCGGTGGCATCAAGGACTGGCTCATCGAAGGCCACAACGGCCACCTCGTCCCCTGGATGGATCGCGACGCTTTCGCGGCAGGAATCGACGACTTACTGCAAAACAAGGCCAAAGCCCGCGAATTCGGCCAAAACGGTCTGCAGCTCGTCTCCGAGCGCTATGACTTCGACAGCTATATCTCCGACCTCGAACAGATGTTCGAAGAGGTCTCCGTAGCTCGGCCTTCCAAAGCGGAGATCGAAGTCTCCCGGCCCACGAAGCAAGCTCAACGCGTCGAAGTGAATCAAGGGACGCTCGTCTCGGCTCTGTAGAGCCAAGCCGCTTAATTTCCCCTCACCTGCGGGGAGTTACAAACCCACGAATCACCTCATATTTCCAACATGACACACGCACTCCATCTCGCTGAACAACAAGCAATTCGCCTCATCCAGGCGCAGAGCCGCATTGGTCGCATCCGCATGCGTCTGGCGATGAATCTGAAGCGCTGGAGCTGGCTGACCATCGTCAACAGCACCCATGCGGTGAAGCGGCTCTTCGACATCGTCATCAGCCTCGTCTGCCTGCTCATGGCCTCGCCAGCGTTCGTCTTCGTGTCGTTGCTCATTCGCCGCGATGGCGGCCCAGTTTTCTTCAAACAGAAGCGTGTGGGTCTGCATGGGGGCGAGTTTGAGATGCTCAAGTTCCGCTCCATGTGCGTCGATGCCGAGGCCAAGCTCGCTGATCTTCTAGCCAAGAATGAGAAGGCACAGGGCATCACTTTCAAGATGAAGGATGACCCACGCGTCACCCGCATCGGTCGCTTCATTCGCAAGACCTCCCTCGACGAGCTGCCGCAGTTCATCAACGTGCTGCGTGGCGACATGTCCATCGTCGGCCCACGTCCGCCGCTACCACGCGAAGTGGCACTTTACTCCAGCAGCGACCGCCGCCGCTTGTTTGCACGCCCTGGCATCACCTGCCTCTGGCAAGTGGGCGAGCGTCAGGGCGGTGTCTGGGAGATCGGTGACCGCAATGCCATCGACTTCGACGAACAGGTCTCGCTCGATGTCCGCTACATCGAGAGCCAGACGCTCCTTCGCGACCTTTGGATCCTGCTGAAAACCGTCCCCGCCATCGTGCTGGGCAAAGGAATGTAAATTTTATGAACGCCGTCCTCATCTTTCCTGATCACCGTGAAGCCGCTGGTTTCGCCCGCCGCATGAAGCCCCTCGCCCTGCTGCCCGTCATGGGCCGCTCCCTGCTCGATCTGTG
>CAMAZK010000064.1 GCA_945863205.1 Akkermansia muciniphila
TGAAACAAACGCGGCCTGCCGATGTGCGTGGTGATGACCTGATGCGCGGCAGTGATGTCCTTCTTCTCGATCAACTTGAACTCCGCGTCCGTGCGCAGCAGCCACTGGCGATTGTCATAACCACGCGCCGTGACGATGAAGCCATCGCCATGCGCCATGAACGCACTTTCATTGATCGGCGCACCGCCGAGTTCACTCGTGATCCTGCGGACGAAGCGCCAGGTCAGGCCGTTGTCATCACTGCGGATCACATCCACGGAGCCCGGCTGGCTTTTGGTTTTGTGAACGAGTTTGCCGCCCGTGAGATTCGCAAAGGTCATCACCAGCATCCATGTCGTCTGGCCGCGCGTGATCGAGTCAAACGCATAGCCATACTCCACGCCATCGATCACGCCCGCCCGCTGCACCGGCCCGAAGGTCTTGCCGCCGTTGTTGGACCTCACCACGGCCAATCCCGTCCGCAGCGAGCCCTGCGCCGCCTGCGCGTCGATGTAGTTCGCCACGTCCCCATTTCCAAACCGCACCCACTCGCCCATCTGCATGATCTCGCCCTTCACCTCTGCCAGCGTGCCCGTGGCGAGCACTTTGCCAGATGCCTTGTCCAGCCTCAGTAGCTCCTGCGTCGCCCCCGCATCCGCCGCGTGCGCTTTCCCACGCTTGAAGCACACCAGCACCTCATCCCCCAGCTCGATCACCGCCGGAAAGGCCAGATATTCGTCATCCGAGACCAGAGTGTGAATCTCCTGTGCAGGAAGGAGCGAGGCAAACAAAGCGAGAGCCGAGATGAAGAGACGTGACATGACCTCCCATCAAACGTCCCCACTTTGCCGGTCCGTGCATCCACGCAGGAGATCAGCCCTCGAGGATCAAAGTCGAACGAGGCAAAGGAACCTGATCCGCGACAGGAGATGGTAGGCATTTATCCACCGAACTGTTTGAGGCGAACCTCCAGAAATTTGAATGCTATCCGCAGCATTTGGAACTCGTCTTCTGGCAGTTCTTTTGCATGTGCATCAGCCCGGTGTTCATTAATCAGTTTCAGAAACTGCAACGCTTTGTCCTGGTCTGGTCCAAGCATGTTCTTGAAACAATCCCAATACTTCGAAATGAGCTTCCTCAAGTCGTCGAAGTAAATATGGCCTTTTTCGACGCTCATCGGCGTCGAATTGGATGAAGCTGAAGTCCTTATGAATTCCTGGAGTCGTAGCCATTGCGACGCTATTTTTGCTGGTTCGTAACTGTTCCTCTTCAACTTACGCCTTCGTGTAAACCTTCGCACCTGCTACAACAAACTCCTTCGACGGCTCTGTCACGTTTCGCTGGAGGGCTGCCTCCTCAAAGTTGTCTTGTTCGGCATTCCTGCAGCGGGCGATGGAGTCATCGGTGATCTTCATGGGCAAGTGGTGGATGGGAGTGGTTCGTTTGGCAAGCGGAGGCTCAGCGGGAAGCGGCGGCGCTCCATTCGTCGAGCTTCTGCTTCAGCAGTTCCTTCGTGGGCAGGTAGAGCTGATACTCCTTGGCGTGGATGTTGGCGTCTTTTGGCAGGGTGAGCTCGACGACGGTCTTTTTGGCCGATTTGCAGAGGAGGAGGCCGATGGTGGGGTTTTCCTCCGGGAGCTTCACCTCGCGGTCGTAATAATTGACGTACATTTGCATCTGGCCGAGGTCCTGATGCGTGAGCTTGTCGAGCTTGAGGTCGATGATGACGTAGCAGCGGAGGAGGCGGTTGTAGAACACCAAATCCACGAAGTAGTGGTCCTCATCGAAGGTGAAGCGCTTCTGCCGGGCCTCGAAGAGGAAGCCTTTGCCGAGTTCGAGGAGGAAGTGCTCCAGGCGGTCGATGATGGCCTGCTCCAGGTCGTTTTCGGAGTAGCCGGATTTCTCCTCCAGGCCGAGGAACTCGAGCACGAGCGGCTCCTTCAGCAAATCCTCCGGCCTGACGATGACCTGGCCTTCCTTGGCAAGCTTGCGGATGCCTTCCTTGTCCCGGCTGAGCGCGAGGCGCTCGTAAAGGCAGGAGGCTTTCTGACGCTTCAGCTCCGGCACGGACCAGCCTGCGTTCGTGGCCTCGATCTCGTAGAAGCTGCGTTCGTCGGGGTCTTTGATGGTAAGGAGCAGGACGTAGTGGGTCCAGCTCAGGGTGAAGGGAGATTTGCCAGAAGGCGTCTGGCAAATTCGGGCCGGCACCGATTTTTCAGCAGCCTGCTGAAGAATCGCCAATTGCCCAGACGGCGTCTGGGCAATCTCTGATGCGGTCAATTTTCCAGTAGGCTGCTGGAAAATCTTTGCTGCTCTCGATTTCGCAACTGGCTGCTGCGAAATTGCCAATTCGTCAGGAGCCTGCTGACCTTTTTGGACGGACTTCGATTTCCCAGCAGGGTGTTGGGAAATCTGGGGGCTTTCCAATTTTTCAGTAGGCTGCTGAAAAATCTGGACCCTCTCCTGCCAAACGAGAAAGAACCGTCGCATGTGAGACAGATTTACTGGTGAGAACCCTCTCCCAAACTCCTCCGTCAGCCTCGCTGACAGCTCCTTCAAAAGCTCCGCGCCATACGCCGCTCGCTTCGCGCCTTTTTGCTCGTGCTCGACGATGCGGCGGCCGATTTCGAAGTTGGTCATCACCTGGAAGGTGTCCACGACGGTGGCAACCCCGCGCCGGGCGCTCTGGATGAGCTGGCGGACCTCGGTGAGCAGGCCACTGAGGCTGTCCGGTTTGGTTTTGGCCGTGGTGAGCGGTTTCTTGGAGGCGGACGGCTTCTTCATAAGACAGCGCTGAGTGTGGTCAGCGGCGCCGGGCATTGCAACGGGCAGTTTCACGCCGCACGGTCTCACCCATACGCCCGCACTTCGACGACTCGCGCATGGTCGAGGCCGTTGGTGGCGGTGATGCTGAGGCGCAGGGCGGTGACAGGCCCGGCGATGGTCAACAGGTGCCTGCGATGCCTCTGGTAGTTGTTTTGGATGGTTTCGACGGTTTGCCAGCCTTGCTGCGTTTCGACGCTCAGTTCGTAATCCCTCACCGTTTCGGGCTGCGGGCGGCCCCAGAGCATCTTTTGCGTGTAGCCATCGGCTTGGGACAGCGTGAGGAGACGGTGCTGGCCGGTGTCGAAGGTCAAGACTACCTCGTTGAGGCAAACAGGCTCGTCCCAGCGGATTTCGAGCGTGGCGGGCAGTTCGTGGCTCATCCAGCGGTGCAGACCGGGAGTGTGGCGATCATCCGGCAGCTTCGTGACGGTGCGGGTGACGCCGCTACGGATGTTTTCAGGCCCGACATCGGGATCCTGAAGGCAGCAGAATGTGGACAGAAGATCAGAAGCCATTCTGCTGTCTCCATTCTGCTGTCTTTTGGTTTGGGAAGCGGTGATTTGGGATGCCCGACGCACGAGATCGAGTTCGTCGTCATTTTGCACGCCGATCAAGTGGCAGTCGTCTTTGAGCAATTGCTGCTGGATGGCATGCATCAGGCCGGAATTATCCGCGATGTCGGCGGGCACTACATTTTGCCGCAAAGCCAGCGCCGCAGCCGTGCCGACGCCCTGGCCGACGACGGCGCAGGTGGCCATCACCCGGGTCGAAGCGAAGGCGATGTGCGTGGCGGAGATATTGCGTCCGGCGAACATCAGATTGCGCGGTCCGGTGGAAACGCAGCAGCGCAGTGGAATGTCATAGATGAAAGGCAGATGATGCTGTGTGCAGGGCGGCAGTTCCGGTGCATCGACGCCCTCCGGCGGATGTGTGTCGATGGGCCAGCCGCCGAAAGCGATGGCATCGGGGAAGGCGCGGGAAGTGATGAGATCGTTCTCCGTGAGGATGTGCTGGCCGATGAAGCGGCGACTCTCACGCTTGCCGGGCACAAAGCCGATCCACTCCAGCGCCCAGTGCGAGGCGTCGATGTCCGAGTGATTTTTGACGAAGTCCCACACGCCGAGCGTGATGGTGAGCAGTTCGTCGCGGATGCGTTCGTTGTCCTTAAGCGTGTCGAGGCAGCCGCCCCACTCGATCCACCAGTAGCCGTATTCGAGGCCGAGATCGAAGCCGCTTTGACCATAGGGCCGCAGTTTGAAATCATCAGCGCTGAATCGCCGCGCCCACGGCAGTGCGGTGAAAGGCATTACACGGTCGTGTTTGCGTGCCTGGAACATGATGGAAGAGCCGAGCGTCTTCGCGTCCGCCTCGTCCTGCGCCAGCGATTCGCCAAACTGCGCCTTGCTCTCGCGTCCGCGCATGAACGGCGCACCTGCCTCGATGCCGAGCCGTCCGTCACCGGTGCAATCGACGAAAGTCTTCGCGTGAATAATGAAGGCATCCTCGGTGGACGGTCTCTCAGCACGTACTTCGCGAATCAGCCCATCCAGGACCAAGGCGCTGACGACGGTCGTGTTGAGAAAAAGCGTCAGGTTCGGTTCACGACGGCATTTGTCGTAAAGCAGGAGATCCACGAGTGCGGGCGAGCGCTGTGGATTCTCTACGGCAAGATCAAGCCGGAGTTCTTCAATGATGCCGCCCTCTCGCAGCTCGTTCTGCAGTTCCTCGCCACCGCTGAGGCCGGTGGCACCGACGATGTGCATTCGCACCTCGCTGCTCGCATTGCCGCCGAGCACGCTGCGGTCCTGGCAAAGAATCACGCGAGTGCCGAGTCGTGCCGCCGCGAGCGCACAGCACACGCCAGCGATGCCGCCGCCGGCCACGAGGAGATCGCATTGGAGGGTGTGTTCAGTCGTCGTCATGGCCTGTCATGGAAGCATCGGCTCTTTTGTCAGGGCTTCCAGTCCTTCGGCAAACTCAGCGACCACACCTCGTTGGAGAGGGGTCGGGCATGGCCGCCCGCGACCCACAGCTTGTCTTGGAAAACGAACACCGAGTGTTCATGCCGCGCCTTCCAGCAGGTTTTCGTCTGAAGCAGCTCCCAATGATTGCCGTCGGCGCTGTGCCACACGTCCCCAAAGTTGTCTTTGTCCTTGGACCAGCCGCCGATCACCCACATCCGCCCGCGATACACTGCCGCGCTGAACCACAAGCGCGGATCCCACGGCGCGTTCTTCGTTTCGCAGGTCCAGTCTGTTCCGTCGCCCGATGACCAGACGTCATTCTTCGCGTGATACCCGGGAACGTAATTCCCGCCGCCGAGGATATAGATCTTGTCGTTCAAAACGACTGTCTGGTGATAAGCACGCGGAGACCACGCCGCCTGCGCCGTCTCCTGCTTCCAGCTTTGGCCGTCCGCAGAGGACCACACGTCATTCTTGAGGCTGCCCCCATCGCCAAAGTAGTAGTTCTCCGTCCCGCCGAGCAGCCACATCCGCCCGCGGTGCTCCACCAGTCCTGCGGCGAGGCGTGGCGACCATCCGGCGCTGGCGGTGACCTGCTCCCACTTCACGCCGTCGCTCGACGCCCACACCTGATGGCTCGCCGAGTGCCCTGGCAGCCTGCCTTTGTGCCAGCCGCCCATGATCCACATTTTGTCGGCAAAGGTGAGGCTCATCGGCAGATCGCTGTGCAGCCATGGCGCGTTCTGGTCGATCTGTTTCCATGCCCGGCCATCGTCCGAAGACCACACGTCGCGGGGCGGTTCCGCGAAGGATTGAAACCACCCGCCGCCAATCCAAAGCCTGTCTTTGAATACCCACTCCGCCTGTGAATCGCGTGCCTGCCATGGGGCATTGCCTTCGCGCCGCCAATCAGGAGCGGCTTCTTCAGAAAGACACGGTGCCACGGCGATCATGCTCACGCCGGCCAACAGCAGCCGGCACCAAGATTTCATTCGGATGCTATCGCTCATTGGAAACAGGGTTCGGTTTCGACCATAGGATGCGCGCCACAAAGGTCGCCCCCTCCGCTCCTCGACTGGCGCTGTCCTTCATGAACATGCCTTCACTCACCGTCACCCACGACTCGTCCTCGCTGATGCGGGCACAGCCGAAGTTCCCCATCTCTGCGCCTCGCTCGGGGACAACGACCTTTTCACTCGTGCGAATGATTTGAAGCTTCTCGGGATCAACACGGGCCATGAAGAGCGGCGCACGATGGCGGACGATGTGATCGTTGTTCGCGCCGCGGCGGGTATAGACGAGGAAAAGGCCGTCGCGATGCGCCAGCCAATGCTGCTGGGTGTTGTAGCTGCCGAGTTCCGCGTCGTCATCGAAGGTCCACGGTTTGGGCTCGGCGAATTGCAGGCCGTCATCGCTGACACTCACGTAGCCGCGTTCGTCGTTGCGCAGCGTGAGGTAGTAGCGACCTCCAAACGCGATCAAGGACGGCTCATAAAGTCCCCGCGCCACGTCGAGGCGCAAAACATCGCCGTTTCGTTCATAGACGAGCTTTTCGCCGTCGAAGCGGCATTCGGCCACGGTGGTGCTGAAGCGGTCTTTGGCACTTTTGCCGATGTAGAGCGGCACGAGCAGCTTTCCGTCGTTTTTGACGACCCACTGCGAGCAGGCGTTGCGGGCGAAGTTGAACTCCTCGCTCTCTGGAAGCTCCAAAATTTGCCACGGCGTCCACTTCGAGGATTTCGGGTCAAAGACGGCATACACCGTCTGATGCGCACGCTTCACATCGTCGAGTTGCTTGCCCTTTGGGCTGTAGCGGACACGCGCACCGATGGCGAGGAGCTTGCCCGTCTTCTCATGCCAGCCCGGCGTCACATCCGCGACACTGAGCGTCACGCCATCCGCCTGCGGCTGCCAGTCGATCTCCGGCGGCAGCGTCGGCCCGCTCCACGCGCCGTCCACGCCATCGCGCCGCATGAAATGCAGCCCGGAATAGTAGTCGGAGACCTTGAGGTGCTTCTGAATCGTCATCACCACGCCACCCGGCACTGGCGCGGCACGTGGGTGGAACCAGAGAAACTTGCCGTCGTCATGCTTCATCACCGTTTCGAGCTTCACCGTGAAGTCCACGGGCTCAACGGCGCTGAGAGATGACACCGCGGAGATCAGGAGGAAGAAGAGAAGGGACTTTGGCATGTGAACGGATACGCGTCTTGTGCAGGAGACTCTTCAACGATGCGGTGCTCGAACTCGCGCGAGCGTCGTGGAGTGCGGTGGCAGAGATGCCGGGGCCTCCGGCATCGACGAAACCGCTTTCGACAGGCAGAATCGCGTTCAAAGGCCAAACAAAGCCATCCGGCTGGCGACAGCGGTGTCGCGCCAAGGCTTGCCACCGCATTGATTCGCTTCGCTCTCCCTTCGGGCAGCACTGCGTGCTGTCTATCTCCGCTTCGCTTCGATTCCACGACGCTGTCGCGCACGCGAGGATTCAAGATCACTCCATCCACCGAATGCACGAAGCCATCGGCACCTCGACGGGTTCACCTTTCGGCGTTATGGCTCCGCTGGCTGGGTCGATCTGGAACACGACGACGTTGTTGCCGGGCATGTTCGCGCAGAGCAGCCAGTGGCCGTCGGGGGTGACGAGTAGATTCTGCGGGCCTTTGCCGCCGCTGGGCTGGATGCTGAGGAGCGTCAGTGTGCCATCATCGGCGATGCGGTAGCTGGCGAGGCTGTCGTGGCCACGGTTGGTGCCGTAGAGGTGCCTGCCATCGGGCGTGATCTTCAAATCGGCGGTGTAGCTCTTGCCGGTGAAGTCCTTCGGCAGCGTGGCGATGGTTTGTTTCTCCTTTAGCGTGCCATCAGCGGCGTTCCAGTCGAAGACGGTGATGGTGTTGGAGAGTTCGTTGATGAGATAGACGAGTTTGCCGTTCGGATGAAAGGTCAGATGACGCGGGCCGCTGCCGGGTGTGAGTTTGGCGAAGGGCTGCACGGTGTTCGGCGTGAGTTTCGCGGTGGCGGCGTCGAGCGTGTAGATCATGACCTTGTCGATGCCGAGATCCGCAGCGAGGGCGTGTTTGCCATCGGGGCTGATGACGAAGCAGTGCGCGTTCGGGCCTTTCTGCCGCTGCGGATCGGCGCTGGAGCCGCTGTGTTGGAAAAACGACACCGCCTCGCCGAGCGAGCCATCGCTCTTCACGGGAAAGGAGGTGACGTTGCCGCTGCTATAGTTGGCGACGAGCACGCACTGGCCCGTGGGATCGACTTCGAGGAAGCACGAGGCCGTGCCGCGGGTGTTTTGGCGATTGAGCGGCTTCAAATCGCCGCCGCGACCTTCAATCGCGAAGGCGGCGACGAAATTGTCCTTCCCGCCAAATTCGTCGATGGAATACAAGAACCGCCGATCCGGCGAGAGCGCGATGAAAAACGGGCTCTGCATGCCCGTGGCGCGTTTCAGCGGCTTCAGCGTGGCTTTTTCGGTATCGAAGCCATACGCATGGATCCCGGCCTTTTCGCCCGAAGCGAAGGCAGAGACGAAAACAACCGGTTCAGCGGCAAAAGCAGGCACAGCGAGCAAAGCGAGGAGGATGGAGCGCATGAGGTCCAAACGGACTTGGGCGCTGCGTTTTGCGAACGCGCTTGGATACCCAATTTAAATCTCGCTCGCCTTCGGCACCACGAACGGCGCACGATACTCGCGAGTGAGCAGTGCATTCGCGGCGGCGTTGTCGAGGAAACTTTCGTTGTCGCCATCGACGCGGAGATGCTGGCCGAGGGTGAGTTGGGTCTTGTCGAGATCGACGCCGGCTTCGGCGAGGTAGTGCTTCGTGCGCTCGAGCGTGTCCTGCGCGTCTTCGTGAGCTTTGATGTCGCCGAGATGCTTCGAGATGTCGTTCACGGAGGTTTTGGAGCCGAGGCGATACGAGATGTTCGCGATGTGGCAGAGCGCGGTGCTTTGGTGGCCTTCTTCGATGTCGGCGGTGAGGTCGGTGTGTTTGCGACTGCGCACGGCGCGGAGGAAATTGGCGAAGTGGTTCTCCGATTTGCCCCCTTCAAAGGCGCGAACGAGATTGCCTTTCGCATCGAAGAGACTGGTGTCAGCGATGATGCCTTCGCTGCCGTAGAAGAACCACATGGATTTGATCATGGGATGGAACGGCGCGGATTTGAGGCCGCGTGTTTCGGAGACGATGTTCTTGTCGCCGAAATCGAAGATGCCGACCTGCGAGTTCGGTGTCTCGGCCACATCGGTGTAGCCGAGTCGGCCGCCGTAGCTGAGCACGCTTTTGCCCAAACCGGTCACGCCGAGGCCCCAGCGGCAGATGTCGAGCGAGTGGACGTTGTTGTTGCCGATCTCGCCGTTGCCGGTGTCCCAGAACCAATGCCAGTCATAGTGGAACTTCGGTCGCGTGAGCTTCGTCATCGGCGCGGGACCGGCCCACAGGTTGTAATTGCACCTCGGCGGCATCACACACTCCGCCGGGCCGCCGATGCTGCCGCGTCCGCTGTAGATGATGCTCTTCGCGAGCTTCACTTCACCGAGTTTGCCCTCGCGCATGAACTTCACCGCCTCGGCCAAAGCACCACGCGAACGATTTTGAGTGCCCGTCTGCGCGATTCGCCCAAGCTTCCGCGCCACCTGCACGATGCGGCGGCCTTCCTCGACATTCTGGCTCACCGGTTTCTCGACATACACATCTTTTCCTGCCTGCATGGCCCAGATCGCCGCCAGCGCATGCCAGTGGTTCGGCGTGGCGATGAAAACGACATCCACCGCTTTGTCTTCGAGCACCATTCGCAAGTCCTGCACCTTCTTCGGCATCGGCCGCTTCAATTCGACGAGCAACGCGCCCACCTCATCCGCACGATCGAGATCTGGATCACAAACATACGCCACATCACAGTCCGCGAGCCTCGCCAGCTCCCGCGCATGCGCCTTCCCACGAATCCCGCAGCCGATGATCGCCGCCGTGATCTTCTCATTCGCCGAAACCGGTGCCGGATCAGCTCCGAGCAAAGTTTTCGGCAAAGCGACCGCCGCAGCGGCCATGAGCGAGTCTTCGAAAAAGCGTCGGCGTGTGGGTGTGACCATGGTGAACACTCATACGCAGGAAATTCACTCATTCTGCTGTCGGGCGCTCAAACACTCATTGAAGCCCCTCAATTGAAGTCAGCATCTTCAGCGGGACGACTTCGATCTTCTCATCCAGCGAGTAGCGACGGTCGCCGGGGTAGATCACGTAAACCTTCGTCAATCCGAGATCTTGAATGGATTCCACCATAGAGCGAGTTCGGCCGGGAGTTGCGCCAGCTTTGAACTCAAATCCGATCATGCCGGTGGGGGTATCGACTACCATGTCCATCTCGGTGCCGCTTTGGACCGAATAGCAGTAGCAGCGGGTCTCATCGAGTTCGAACAGCCGGATGATTTGCTCAATGCAAAAGCCCTCCCACGATGCACCGAGAGCAGGATGACTCATCACACTCGTGAAGTCCTTCAATCCGAGAAGCGCATGCAGCAGTCCCGTATCGCGGTAGTAGTAGCGTGGAGCTTTACGCAGCCGCTTGGAAACGTTCGCATGATAGGGAGTCATTTCACGAATGACGAACGCAGCTTTGAGCAGCTCCATGTGGCGATGCACGGTCTTGCTGGTGATGCCGAGCGTAGCAGCCACTGATGTATGATTCCATGCTTGCCCATGGTGATGCGCGATCACGAGGAGGAGGCGTCGTAGCTGATCGCTGGTCAGCTTGGTTTCCGCCAACTCGCGCAAGTCACGCTCGGCGAGCGCGCGAAGATAGTCCATGCGCCAACGATAGGACAATTGTGCGTCAGGTTGGAGGTAGGCCCTTGGGAATCCTCCAACGGTCCACAAGCGTTCCCATCCCAAATCAATCTCGTCTTCCGGTAGTTCACCGATGTGAAAGCCCGCCATGTCGATGAACGTGATGCGGCCCGCCAGTGACTCGGATGACTCTTTGAGAAGCGAGGGTGACGCACTGCCAAGAATCAAAAATCTGGCTTTTTGCTCAGGACGATCTGCTAGCACTCGGAGTGACATGAACAGATGCGGACGCCGTTGAATCTCGTCGATCACCACCACGCCGGTCAGGCGATCCAGTACAGACTGGGCTCCGCCTTCCAGTCGCACCAAGGAAACGTCATCCTCTAGGTCAAAGTAGTTCTCTTGAGGCACACGGAGCGTTCGAGCTATCCACGTCTTGCCGGACTGGCGAGGTCCGAGAAGTGCCGTCACCGGCGATGTGGTCATCGCAGCGTAAACATGCTCTTGGAGACTCTCTCGCGGGAAAAATGGGTTCATGCACTTGCGAAATTGGAATTAGACTCCAGATTTGCAAGGTTAAATGCCAATATTGCACGCCAGCCCAACGCCCCGTGAGTTGCCGTTCCATGCAGATGGATTCGGCTGGCAGAGCTTTGAGCGATTTTGCGCGGCTTGGTTGGTGTCCGGGACCACGCTGCCAAATCTGACACTCGACGGCGAAGGTCCGAGTCGCTTGCGCATCGTTGATGCACTTCTAGTGGGGAACCCGGGTGAGAAGCAGCATGGCATCGATATTCTCGTGACCATGGAGAACCGCGCGACCTGGGTGGTGCAATGCAAGCGGACGGAAACTTTCAAGAAGTCGGATGCGGAACGCGCCATCAAGAAGGCCGAATCCGAGTTCGGGAAACATTATCCTGCACACTACCTTCTGTGGGTCACAGGTGACGTCAAAGCCGACGCCACGCTGCTGGTTCATGAGAAGCATCCAAACTGGTCTCTGTGGAGCGGTGAGCGGCTCTCGACTGAGTTTCTACTGCATACGCCACGCAGCCGGTGTTACCGCATTCTGACGCAATGTTTCAGTCCTGGCTGGGCCAAAGCATTTTTTCCTATCCCCGACCACCTGCTTTCAACTCGTGAGGAGTTCTTCTCCCGCTGGGGGGGAGACAATCGAAGCTTCCATCACCATGCGGCGCTGGTGGGAAGAGAAAAAGATCTTGATGCTCTCGTGAGCTTTGCCAGCGGAGGCAAAGGCAGGAAGGCTCTCATCCTTTCTGCTCAAGGGGGCGTGGGCAAGAGCCGGCTGTTGGCAGCAGTCGCAGATCAGGTGGAGAGCACGGTGCCCGGTCGGTTGGTCCGCTTCATCAATCCAGACGCATCCTCTGATGCCGAGCCACCGCGTGATGAGGAGATGGCCAATATGACCGTCATCCATGATGATGCTCACCGGATGGATATGCCTGGAATTGTGCTGGCGATGCTCACAAAAAAAGAGGCAAACGGCTCGCGATTGATTCTCTCCACGCGGCCCGGTGCGGAAGACAGCCTGCAACAACGGCTCATGGAAGCTGGCTATCAAGCGGAGGATATCAGCCGCCCACCAAAATTGCCCAAGCTCACGAAGCAATCCATGGTCGAGCTTGCAGGCTCAATCCTCGGCCCAGGGAACAACCCAACAGCTCGCGCCCTCGCGGACATCTCCGATGGCTGCGCCCTGATCACCTTGGTGGGGGCCGAGTTACTCAAGCGCGGTGAGCTGACACACCTTGATCTGGAACGCAGCGACACCTTCCGAGCGGAAGTCTTCACCCGATTTGAAGGCCAGGAGTTAGATCGAGTTCGCTGCCAGCTAGCCACGCCGCAGTTGGAGAAACTTCTGCGCTCGATTGCCCTCCTTTCGCCATGGGATGCTCGCGAACCTTCGGTCGTTCAACAGATGGCTGACTTCATCGGAGTGCCGCCAAGTGACATCCATGCAGCCTGTGATGCACTCATGACATGCGGCCTACTGGTGACGACCCACAAAGGCCTGCGCATCACGCCAGACTTGTTCTCTGATCACCTCGTCTATGTCGCATGTTACGACGAAAAAGGCCGCTCAACTGCCTTCATCGACCCTTTCCTGAATCACTTCGCCGAAGCGTATTCAGCGATGGTGCTCCACAACCTAGCTGAGGCTGAATGGAGAGCAGGAAAGAAGCACGACGGCAACTCGGACCGAATCGTCACGCCGATTTGGGATCGATTCTTGAACGAGTTTGAACAAGCCACTTTCTGGGATCGCTCCCAAATGATGGAGAAATGGTCTGCTTTTGCGATCTACCAGCCGGATCGGTCACTGGACCTTGCCAGTTGGGCCATGGACATGACGACTGCGCCTGCGAAAGTGGGCTACGCAAGCATGAGCACTCACGATCAAGTGCTGCGTCGTGTGCCGGGTGTTCTGAAGCCCTTGGCCATTTGGAGCAACGACCATCGCCAGCGTGCCCTCCAACTTCTTTGGCAGCTTCATCGTGACTTCACGATTGACGACACATCCAATCGCGGACGTTTCGCTGATTTCGCCGAGATTGCCTCCTTCAGATACAACTATCCGGACGCTCCCAGCGGAGTCCTCGACTGGCTTGAGAAACTCCTGACTGGTAGTGATGCCGAACTTGTCGCCGACAAGCCTTGCCAGTTGCTCGACACGATCCTGCGGCCCTATTTCGCACAGATCATCGAGCAAAACTATTGGCGGGACAGGCGCACACTGGTCTTCGGAAAGGTGGCCGTATCCGTAGCGATCACCAAGGCGATCCGCCATCGCGCACTGTCGTTCATTACCGGGGTGGTTATTCCTCGTGGAACGGTAGCGGCATTGAATGTGTTGCCTGTCCTGGCTGAGGCGTTTCGGCAAACCTCCGCTTTCCACGACCTGCCTCCAGCGGCAGACCGAGCATGGCGACCTGAGCGGATGATGGCCTTTGAAGCGATTTGTCAACTCGCCAAGCACTATGAGCATCCGTTGATCCACTATGCCATCAGGCATCAGGTCCGCTGGCCCATCATCTATGGAAAAGACGAAGGCTATCGAGCAGCCTGCGAGCAGCTTGTGCAGTCACTGCCAGATACTTTCGAGCTGCGTCTAGCAAGGCTGACGCTGTCGTGGAGTCATGACGATTCGCTCAATCGACATGAATCAGATCGTCAAAGTGGCTGGTATGAAATTGAACAGGAACACTGGCGCTCGCTGCTCAGTGAGGTGGCATCAAACCTTTTAAGTAGAACCAACTCGCCAAATAGCCTGCATGACTTTCTCGTGCAGTGGAATGCTCAATGCGCCGAGCATGGATTGGAGGCAAAACTCGGAGAGTTGCTGGCTGAACTGGCTCGCCAGAACCAATCTCTGATGATGGGTGTTCTAGACATCGTCTTGGCAGACACATCCTCCACCCTGGCTGGTTACGCTGGCAACTTCGTTCGAAAAGACGCGGGCGCTTCGATCGAAGATATCGAATCCAGAGTGAAGCAAGGACTCGCTTCATCGTCAGCCCCGATCATCCGCAGCGTCCTAACGAGCATCCAGTTTTCGGACTGGCTCATGACGCCGACGATCATTGACGCGTTGATGGCCACAGCAGAAATGGCTCAAGGACCGGTGCTCCACGCCTTCTTCCAGTTGATTGATTTCCCGAGGAAGCACTTCTGGACTGACCGATTGGCCCTCACTTTGGCGAAAAGGGTGCTGAGTGACGAAGACACTCTTCATCTGGCTGGAGCCATGATCGGACGAGGCCGGTATGCCGAAGCTCCGGTGTGTGATGAAGCCATCGACATGTTGCTCGAACGATTGATCCAGATTCCCATTCTGCACAGCTCCTACGAGGACAAAGGCGTCCTCCACGCATTGGCAAAACGGCATCCAAGACAGATGTTCGAGTTCTTTGTGCGTCGAATCGCGCGTGAAGAGGAGCTAGAAGCGGGCGGGCAAGGCGGATTTGCAGCGGTGCCGTTCTATGACTCCGTGCCCTTGGTGGGTCTGGAGAAGGAGCCTGACTTCGAAAGTCTGGCACGTGACCTCATCGCTAAGATGCTCAGTCGCCCCAAAGAACAACGCCACCCCTGGCGGCAGCTCTTCAAGATGGCGGTCTCCCGCACGAGTACACTGATGGAGCCGTTAATCCTCGAACGTCTCGCGAAGGTCGAAAACTCAGACGATTTGGTGGATCTGTGTTCACTCACCGCCTTTGAGGGATCAGTCATAGCCTTTCGATATCCCCGTTTGATTCAATCCTTGCTAAAAAAGGCACGTAGCATGGGAATCGAAGTATTCGAGAAAGCCAAATGGGGATTTGATTCACGGTTCTACCCCGCAGACTCGAAGCTATAGTGGAGGTGTGCTCGACGAACGTTATCGCTATGCGTTGGACGAAGCCGAAAGGGCAGCCCAGACATTCAAAGACGACCTGCTACTTGCCCCATTCTACCAGAAAATCGTCGAGATCGAGAAAGCAGACGCAGAGCGTCAGCGCCGCTGGACTGAGGAAGAAATGGGCGACGACTGGGGATAGCCAGAGCTTCGTTTATGGCCCCAAGCTCAACTCCGCCAGATAAATCGCGGTGATGGTCTTACCTGTTTCATCCTTCTCGTGGCTCGAATACCACGAGGCGAGGCATTTGGTCGGCGATAGCTCGACGAAGCCAGGGTAGGAGTTGTCGCCACTGCTGGGTAGTTCGGCGAATTCGTGGAACTTGTCGTCGATGAGCCAGCCGAGGGAGGTTTTGGGGCCGCGATCTTTGGTTTGATGGCGTCCGCCGACGAGGATGTGATCGCCCCATTTCACCAGCAGCGGTCCGCCGACGAAACGGTCGAGCGGGCGGCGGTTCCAGTTGGTGTAGGGTGGCTTGGAACTGCACAGCATGGAGTTGCCTCCTCCGTTGCGATCCAGGGCTAAAACACTGCCGTCTTTCTCGAAGAAGAAGGCCGTCTCATTGCCGCCGGATTCCTGAAAGTAGGCGCCATGGCGGAAGATGATGCCGTCGTCGCTTTCGAGCATGATGGACTGGTTGTGGCCGCGCTCGCCCATCACGCTGACGGCGAAATTGGCCTTCCGTCGGCCGCAGAGATAGGCTTTGCCGTTGTGTGTGGCAGCGCGCCAGATGTAGTGGCCGAAGGTGCCTTCCATAATCGTCGGCTCGCTCCATTTCGTGCCATCGTCCGAGACCACCGCGTAGCCGAGGTGCTTGTTCATGTCATACTGGTCGCGCGGCAGCGTCGTCGAGCCGCTCCACCACGTTCCTGCGTAAACGAACAAGCGGTCTTTGAAGACGAGGAAGTGCGGATCGCGCGTGTCGCGATCTTTGACGGAAAAACGATGCACCTGCACCCACGTCGTGCCTTCATCGGCGCTGCGCAAAACGATGACTGAGGCCGTGGGATTGACCATGTGACCGTCCGGGCAACTGCGGAAGGCTAGGTAGAGGTGATCTTTGAAGCGAACGAGGTCGGTGAAGGCATTGTGCTCGCCGTTGTGGAAGACGCGACGGATGTTCGTGACGGTGACCGCAGGCGGCTCTGCGGCTGGGAGGATGCCGGAAAGGCTGATGAGGAGCAGAAGAAGCGGGCGCATGAAGAAAAAGTAGTCATGGGCTTTAGCCCGTGATCGTGTGGAAGAGTGATTCGGGATCGAGTGACCTCGCGGTGTGTTCGCGAGCTATAGCTCACGACTATTTCAGCTTCGCCGCCTCTTCATTCGCTTTCGCGAGCACATCGGCCAGCGCGATGGGTTTGCCGCCCTGCCGCAGGCTTTCATCCGCAGCTTCCATGAAGGTGAAGATCTCGATCGTCTCGGCTTCGTTCACGGGCGGGTTGCCGGTGCGGAAGAAGGTGCCGATTTGGCGGCAGAGGGCTTCGTAGCTGATGGTCTTGGCACCTTGTCGCACGCCTGCGCTGCCAAAGACGAGCGCACCGAACTCCGACTTGCCCTTCACGATACCGCGATAGGTGCCGACGCGTCCGTCTTTCCACACGCCAGTGACTTGATCGGTGATGGGGCCTTTGGTGCGCGAAACGGTCTCGCAGCCGGTGCCCATGAGTGCGAAGAGCGACTCGATGCCGTGAATGGCGTAGAAGAAGAGGTCCGGCGTGCCGCTCTGATACGAGCAAGGGCCCCACGTCGTCACGCTGAGGATGTCGCCGATCTCGGGATTGGTTTTCATCGCGATCAAATCGGCTCCGAAGCGCGAGGACGAGCTCGACCAGACCTTCACGTCGCTCTTCCTGGCCAGTTCGAAAATCGCGATGGCCTCCGCCAGCGTGCCTGCGATGGGTTTGTCGATGAAGACCGGCTTGCCCGCTTTGAAAATCTCCCGCGCTTCCTGAAGGTGAATGCGCCCATCCACGCTTTCCAGCAGCACCACATCGACCTTCGCGAGTAGTTCAGGGATCGTCGGCACGATCTCCACGCCCATGTCGCGAAGCTGCTGCGTGAACTTCTCTTTGCGATCCTTGCTGGCCGGCATGTCTGTGCCGCCGGTGTAGCCAGTCGTCACTTTGATGCCCGCGAGCTCGCCTTCAGTCTCGCCTTTGTTGAAGAGCTTCGTAAATGCCGGGACATGGGAGGTATCGAGACCGATGATACCTGCACGGAGCGGTTTGAGGTCAGTTTGAGCGAAAGCCGTGCTTGCGACGAGGAGGGGGAGGAGGATGCGTTTCATGGTCATTTCTTCAAAAGGTCGGAGAGAGTCTGTTTGATCACTTTTTCGGAGTTTGGAGCCGCGTAGGCCTGCGAGGGCTCGTAGCCGCCTTCGGCGAAGGATTGCTCGAGCGGGATGTAGCCGGTCACACCATCGCCGTAGCTGGCGGTGCAGACGAAGGCGCCTGGGCGCCGCTGCTGCGCGAAAAGCTGATACTCGACGAAGCTCTCGCCGGGCAGGTGGATGAGGCACACGTCATCGCCGAGATGCAGGCTGGTGAAGGGAATCGGCTCGCGATGGCGGATGAAGCCGATGCGTAAGGCGGCGGTGATGCGTGTGGTGGCGCGGGTTTCGGTGTTTTGCAGGACTTTGAGCATGCGCTCCTCTGGGAAGTCAGGATCTGGCTGCAAAACGACGGGCATATGCCGCCACGCGAGTTTTGTCAGTGGCACACGCTTCGCGCTCTTCTCCGACTCGACCATGGCGGCATGGATACGCCCGGCCAGTAGCGGTCGCATGGCTGGCGTGCCGTCGTTGTACTTGCCCGCACCGATGTTTCCTCCGCAGCCTGTAAAATAGATGTGCGGCACGCCGTCTTCCTGCGTGCGCTTTTCACGCGCTATGCCGGCGAAGTCATGGCTCACCATGCCATCGCCATAGTAGCTCATCGGGTGCGTGGCGTAGTAGTGCAGCGCCGCGAGCTTCGTGTCGCCGTTCCAAAAGCTGATCGTCTTGAGCATCGGATCGATCAGGCCCTCCGGCAGCGCACGCAGCACCTCATCTTTCGATGCGCTGCCGCGCATTTTGCCGACTTTGCCATCCACCACCTGCACGCGGCGGTTCCCTGCCACCTCGCCGACTTTGGCCTCGCCAGTGGAGATGTGCGTGACGGACTGCGGCGTCTTCAGGGCGTTCACAATGCTCGCGGCGACACCGCTGAGCGCCTTTTCCGTCGCCACGACATCGACGACACCGATCTCCGGTAGCAGCTTCTGCACCGCCGTGTCCACCAGCGGTGCATTGTGCTGATGCAGCGAGTGCAGAGCGACGCGCTCGGGTGTGGTGCCTGCGGCTTTTGCCAAAACCTCACGCCAGTGCACATGATCGGCGCCGCGAATCTCGCAGAAGTCGATCGCGCACAGCACCACGGGCTTCTCATCGCTCAGCAAGACGATGCCGAGCGCAAGCAGCGGATCGCTCACACCAGCAGCCGGTTTGACTAGCCCGCCACACAACGGAGCACCGATCGGCGGCGTGACGTCGGCGCGAAAAGTGGCGATCTGGAACGCAAAGGACTGAGCGGAAAGAAGAAGGAGGCAAAGGAGGGGTTTCATGGCGAATGCAAGGATTGCGGGGGGCAGGATGGGCTCGAGTTCTGGCCATGCAGCTTGCGCGTGTCATGCGATCAATGACTTCACCACCTTCGCCGGGTTCACGCCGGTGAGGCGGAAGTCGAGGCCTTGGAAGCGGTAGCTGAGCTTGTTGTGATCGAGGCCAAAGAGATGCAGGATGGTGGCGTGGAAATCGTGCATGGACACGGGATCGCGGGCGACGTGCCAGGCGAAGTCGTCGGTCTCGCCATGCACCTGACCGCCTTTGATGCCGCCGCCGGCCATCCAGAGGCTGAAGGCATAGGGGTGGTGGTCGCGACCGGTGATTTTCGAGGAACCCTTGCGGTTTTCGCCCAGCGCGGTGCGGCCGAACTCGCTGCCCCACACGACGAGCGTGGTGTCGAGC
>CAMAZK010000065.1 GCA_945863205.1 Akkermansia muciniphila
GGCCTCGTCGGCGGGGTGCTGTTTGCCATGGGGCGCAACCGCACGGCGGAGCGTGCGCCTTGACAGGGCAGGCCCGGGCCGCTTTATGCCGCTGTCCCATGCCCGTCACCGCCACCCCTGAACTCGTGCTCGAACTCATCCGGGAGCACCAGCTCGTCGAAGCCGCCGAAACGCTGACCGCGGACTCCCCGCTCTTCGCCGCCGGTCTGGACAGCATGGCCGTGATGCAACTGCTGCTGCACCTGGACGAGCGTTTCGGCGTCACGCTCGACCCGCCGGAGATGAATCACGAAAACCTGGCCAGCGCCCGCGCCCTGGGAGCATTCCTGGCGCAAAAGGCGGGCCGCATGAGCCATGCAGACCTTTGACGTCATGGTCGCGGGCGGGGGCAGCGCCGGCATCGCCGCCGCGCTGGCCGCATCACGCACGGGGGCACGCAC
Source organism: Akkermansia muciniphila (assembly GCA_945863205.1). Taxonomy (GTDB): domain Bacteria; phylum Verrucomicrobiota; class Verrucomicrobiia; order Verrucomicrobiales; family Verrucomicrobiaceae; genus Prosthecobacter. The sequence continues at coordinate 441 of CAMAZK010000065.1, forward strand.
CCTGCTGGTCGAGCGCTCGGCGCAACTAGGCGGCACGGGCGCCAACGCGCTGGTTCACACCTTCTGCGGCCTTTTTCACCCGGATGTCTCCCACCCGCCGCAGTGGCTCAATCCCGGCATCCCCACCGAGATCGGCGAGCACCTCCTCACCGCCTCCGGTCGGAACAAACCCGACCTCATGGGCCGTGTTTACGTCCTGCGGCACGAGCCGGCAGAGTTTGCCCGCCTCGCCGCCCGGCTCTGCGCTGCTGAACCCGCGCTGACACTGCGAACCGCCGCCGATCTGGTCTCTCTGCGGCGGGACGGCGACTCGTGGCGCTTCATCACCTCCGCCGAAGGCCAAACGACGGAATCCACCGCCCGCCATGTCGTGGACACCACGGGAGCTGCGGCCTTGGCAGCTCTGTGCTCCCCCGAATCACACGTCGTCGCAGAGGGGGAAAGGCTCTACCGCCCGGCGCTCGTCTGCCGCATCACCGGCCTGGCGGGACCGCTGGACGAACATGCGCCGCTGCAGCTCGCTGCCACCCTCGTGCGGGCCGTGCGCTCCGGAGATCTGCCCGCTGCCGCGATGGGCGCGGGTTTTCGTCAGTCACCCGTGCGTGGCGACGAGGTCTTCATGACGCTGGACCTCGAAGCCGGCGGTGCGGCCTGGAATCCGCTGCATCAGGCAGCTCTCGAAGCGGTGAAGCAGGAGGCGCACGCACTTGCTGGCGCGATCTGGCGGCACCTCACGGCCCATCATCCACTCTTCGCCTCCAGCGACCGGATCGTCATGCCGGAACAGCTCGGCGTCCGTGAATCCGGTCGCTGGAAGGGCGATCACGTGCTCACCGCTCAGGAACTCCGCGAAAGCCGCCGCTTCGAAGACGAAATCGCCCTGGCCGGCTGGCCGCTCGAATTCCGCGAAACGGCCCGTGGACCAAAATTCGTGTACTTTGACAAACCCGAGCCCGCCGGCATCCCCGCGCGATGCCTCCGCACGGCTGAAGTACCCGGCATGTTCTTCGCCGGAAAATGCCTCTCCTGCGATCACGAGGCCCTCGCCTCCGTCCGCGTCATGGGCACGTGCCTCGCCACCGGTCAGGCCGCAGGCAGGCTCGCCGCGGGTTTGTAAGAACAGATGGATCGCCGCACTGTCTTCCTGCATTCGAATGGACAATGATGATCGACGAATGATTTCGAAAGCACCACCTGGATGCCATCTTCAAGAACCGCCCGCACCAACGCCTCCCGAGGGGTGAGGTGGGCAGCCAGCCTGTGGGATCATGATGCAAGGGCTGGCTCCGGGTAAAGCGCCTAATTTCCACCGATGAAGACCAGCACATCGGCCACATCTTGCGCGGTGAGCACGCTCTCCAGACCCTCCGGCATGATGGAGGTCGTGAGCGTCTTCATCTCTTGAATGTCCGAGCGCAAAACGACGATCTCCGCGCCTCCAGGCAGGCGGATCGTGAGGTTGCCGGGGGTTTCGGAGGCGAGCTGGCCGACGACCAGCGTCTTGTCCTTCTTCGTCACCTGCGTGGCGGCGTTGCGCTGCTCCACGGCTCGATTCGGATCAAAGATGGCCTCAATCAATTGCTCGCGCGGCTTGGTGGCGACGGTTTTCAAATCGGGGCCGACTTCGACGCCGAGATCGCCGAGCTTGTGGCAGATCATGCAGGCTTTCTGGAATACCGCGGCTCCGCGTTTGGCATCGCCTTCGAGTCTGCCTGCGTCCGCGACGTATTGGGCGACGACCTTCTGCCGGTTAGGGTTGTTGTTCGTGATCACGGGCAATACGACCGCCGTCGGCGGCTTGGCGGGGGCTTGTTTGAGAAGAGGCTTTTCCACATCGATGAACATGTCGTCGTTGGTGGAACCGGTGGCGGTTAAAGTGGCCGCTCGGACCCGCGGTGCGAGAGGTCTGAGCATGACGAACAACTCCTCCGGGAGCATGCCGCCAAGCTGCATGATCGTGAACGCCGCCTGAACACGCACCGCAGGCTCTGCCATCAGCAGTTTCTTCAATTCAGGAATGGCAGAGAATTCTCCGCGTTCAATCAACAGGCGTTGTGCCGTGTCGCGCATCCAGCCGTTCGACGAAGCCATCGCGGCGATTGGATCTTGTATTGTAGTCCCGCCTTTAGGCGGCCCGGTCCGCCCGATGCGATAAATGCGCCCCCGATCCTCTCCGCCGCGCAGTTCCAGCCCCTTCGCGATCTCCGCCGGGATCCATTCCGGGTGCTCCAGCACGAGGCGATACATGTCCACGACGTAAAGTGCGCCATCCGGGCCGGTGCGGGCCATGCTGGGACGGAACCAGTTGTCCTCGCTTGCGATGAACTCGCTTTCCGCATCGCCCGCATGTCGCCGGCTGGTGATCGAAGCACCGTCGTAGTTCAAGACTTCGCGATGCACGAGATTGTTCGCCGGTTCGCAGATGAACATCACGTTTTCGCCATCCGCGCCGAAGCTCGTGTCGCGAAACGGCATCGGCGAGCAGCCGGAGGTCAGCGTGTTGACCGAACTCGCCTGATTGAAGCGCCGCACGGGCGGACTGGCGGGGAAGACGCGCTTTTCGTCGTTCAGATTGCCGCGCACGGACTTCACCACCACTTCGGGATGGCGCTCGAGATGGCGAAAGGGCAGCCAGTAGTGCCAGCCGATGGTGCTGTTGTTGTTGCCGAACCAGTTGCCGAAATCATCACGCCACTTCCCATACTGGCTGCGCCCGCCTTCGAGCGCGAATTCGCCGGTCCGTGGATCGAAACGGAAGTCATTGGTGCCGAGCGCGATCTTCTTGCCCGTCTTCACACAGGTGAGGTCGCCGCCGCTGTCGCCATTCGCGCCGTAGAACCAGCCATCGAGCCCCCAGCAGAAGCCGTTCACCAGATGCTGCGGATTGCCGGCGGTGAAACCAGTGAACCACGTCTCGCGCTTATCGCACTTGCCGTCACCATCCGTGTCCTCGGCGAAGAAGATGTCCGGGATGTTGGCGATGAAGACGCCGTTCTTCCATGGAGCCAGGCCTGTGGGGTGCTTCAAGCCGTCGAGAAAGAGCGTGGCCTTGTCATAGGCACCGTCGCCGTCCGTGTCTTCGAGGATCTTCACGCGACCGCTTTGCAGTTCGGAGACCTTTTCCTGCCCCACGCTTCCGTCCTTGGTCTTCTCACCCGGCGCGAAAGGGTAGTCGCCCATCTCCACCACCCACATGCGCCCCTGCGCATCCCAGTCGATGAAAACCGGATCCTGCACCAGCGGCTCCTGTGCCACGAGCCGCGCCTCATAGCCGGGCTTCAGTTTGAGCGCCTTGAGCGATTCCTGCGGCGACTTCGGGGCGGGGCCCGGCACCTTGAGCAGTTCGGTGAACGGCACGCGCTGCTTCGTCTTCTCGATCCACATCGCGTCATCGCGGAAGGTGACTCCCAGCTCTTGGCCTTCGGCGTCAATCATGAGCGGCAGGCTGTTCGCATCGCCCGCCTTGCCCTCCCGCATCACCTGCGACCAGCCTTCATGCCACTGCAGATTTGCCTTGGCCCGCTCCTTCGGGACAAAGAGAAAGACGCCATACTCGCGCGGGTTCGAGAGCACGATGTCCTCATGGCCGTCGCCGTTGAGATCGACGAAGTGCGCCCCGCTCTCCGCCGCACGGGCTGGTTCCGGCAGTTCGTACTGGCGGAGCTTTTCCGGCATTTCGAGGGCGGTGGCCGCATGGGCAAACAGCAGCGGGACGAGGAGGCGGTGCATTTGCAACAAACGCGATCCACACCGGCATTTCACGACCATTTCATCCCCGCTTCATCAAAGTTTCACGGCCCTTTTGAAGATGGGCGTCGATGAAACCACTCCTCATCCTCCTGCTCGGAGCCGGATCACTTCTGGCTCAAAACCAACCACGCGTCACCTCCGCCACGCTCGATGACAGCGAGGTTCGCATCACCTACGGCGAACTGAAACGCCTCGTCGCCGCCACGCTGCCGAAGGAATCGGCACCCGAGGCGAAACCTAAACCGCCGGTATCCGCCGCGCTGCTCTCCAGCCTCTATCGCCTTGATTCCAAGGCAGGTGCGATCATCGCCGAGATGCAGGTCGAGAGCTTCGACGCTGGCTGGCATCTCATTCCCATCACCGGGACGGGATCGGGTGCGATCTCGGTGGAGCCCAAGGACGCACGCATTGTCGTGAATGATGAGCACCTATGCCTCGTCACCGATCAAACCGGTGCCCAAACGCTGAAGCTCACCTTTCCTCTCCACAGTGAAGGACTGGGAACCGTGCTTCATCTCGCCGCATCGCCCGTCGCTGCGCTGGATGTCCCGGAGCTTCCGGAGAACAAGGTTCTGCGCCTCCAGCATGGTTCCACGACGAAAACGATCACCCAGGCCGGCACGCATGCCTTTCCAGCCACTGGCGGTGCGGTGACGCTCATCCTCGAAGACACGCGCAAAGCCGCGCAATCACACCTCGCAGGCTCCATCGACGACGCCATCATCTCCGCCGGCACCTACACGACGCAGGTCGTGCGCGACGGCTCCGTGCTCACTGAGGGCGCGATCATCGTGCGTCACGATCATCCGGCAAAACTTGTCCTTCAGCTCCCTGAAGCCGCCAAACTTCTCCAGTGCCACGTCAACGGCGAACCCGTGCGTCCCAGCGCCAGCGACGCCAACCGCATCGAGATCCCGCTCGATGATCCCACCACCGACGGAGCGGAATCCGAGGTGAAACTCTCCTTCACCGCCACGCTCGCCGCCTTGCAGACGGCCGAAGGCGAACTCGACCTCGCCCTGCCGCAAACGCCGCTCTTTGCCAAACAGATCGACTGGAACGTGCAGCTCCCCGCCACCTACGACCTCACCTTCACCGGCAACGTCGATGCCATAACCGACAAAGCCACCGAGCCCGGCCTCCATCTCCGCAAATCCCTCAGCCGCGATCAACAACCCCAAGCCCGCATCACCTACCGCAAACGCACCACCAACTGACTCCGAACATTGAACCCTGAACATTGAACCCTGAACATTGAACTTTGAACATTGAATTATGAAACTCACTCACCTCATCGTCATCGCCTTCATCTTCGTCTGCACCAGCATCGCCTGGTGGCTGCTCGGAGCCGTCATCACCCAGCGCACCAGCCATGTCTCCTATCAGACCGGCGACAGCGTCAGCGGCCGCTGGGGGCCGCCGCTGCTGCAAAAACATCCATCGGCACGCTACACATCATCCAGTGGTTCCCGCGTGTCGCTGCAACCGGCGAAGAGCGATGTGAAAGTGCAGCTTTCCTATCAGCCAGTGAAGATGGGACTGCTGTGGCACCGCACCTATGGCGCGACTTTCGAAGGCCACTACACCTTCACCAACAGCACCGCCATCACGCAAAAATTCGACATCGACTTCGAGCTGCCCAGTTCGGGAGCCTTGCTGGACAAGATCAAGTTCACCCTGGGTGAGGGTGGCAATGCGCGTGATTCCATTGCAGCACCGGAACAGGGCGTGATCACCGACAGTGTGCAACTCGCTCCCGGCGAGAGCATTCCCATCGTCGTCAGCTACGAATGCCGAGGCATGGACCACTGGCGCTACGCCTTTGCCGATGCCAGCCGCATTCGCGACTTCCTGCTCACGATGAACACCGACTTCACGGACGTGAATTTCCCCATCAGCTCGCCCACGGACCGTGAACAGCTTGATAAGGGCATGCAACTCGTCTGGAAATACGAAGACGCCATCTCCGCGCCCGGCATCGGCATGGAAATGCCGCGCGAACTCAATGCCGGACCCGTGGCGGCCCAGATCTCCTTCTACGCGCCGCTTTCGCTGCTGTTGTTCTTCACGGTCATCATCATCACAGTCATCTCGCGCGGCATGTCGTTGCATCCGGTGAACTACTTCTTCCTCGCCGCCGGATTCTTCGCCTTCCCGTTGCTGTTCTCCTACATGCTCGATGTCTTCCCCGTGCATCTGAGCTTTGTGATTGCCGCCGTCTGCTCGCTGCTGCTCGTCTGCGGCTATCTCCGAGCTGCGGCGGGAGATTTTCTGTTCCGCGTCGCCGTGGTCGCCCAGTCCGCCTACATGGTATTGTTCAGCTACAGCTTCTTCTTCAAAGGCCTCACCGGACTCACGCTCACCGTCGGTGGCATCGTCACGCTCGGCGTCCTGATGGCTCTCACGGCCAAAGTGGACTGGAGCCAGAAGCTGGGCGCGGTTTCGCCAAGACTTGCTTGATGTCCCGACTCCGAACTCGTTAAATCACCCCTCAACCGTCATGTCCGCCCGCATCCTCGTCGTCGAAGACGAACCCTCCATCTGCGAAAACGTCGTCTATGCCCTCGAAGCTGACGGCTTCGCAGTCTCCACCGCCACCACGGGGCGCGAGGCGCTCGATCAGATGACGGCGCAGACCTTTGACCTCATCATCCTCGATGTCGGTCTGCCGGACATGACGGGCTTTGAGGTGTGCAAAGCGATCCGCAAGACGAAGTCGCTGCCGATCCTCTTCCTCACCGCACGATCCAGCGAGGTGGATCGCGTGGTAGGGCTGGAGATCGGCGGAGACGACTACGTCGTGAAGCCCTTCAGTCCCCGTGAACTCGTGGCCCGCGTGCGTGCCGTCCTGCGGCGCGTCTCGGCCACGCCACTGCCACCGAACGGCCACGACTCGTCCATCCCACTGGTCATTGATGAAGTACGCTGCCAGGCCATCTACTTCGGCACATCGCTGAACCTGTCCCGCTACGAATTCCGCATGCTGAAGGCCTTCGCCGCGCATCCGGGCCGCGTCTTCAGCCGCGAACAGCTCATGGACCACGCTTCCGAAGAGCCGGACGCCTCCATGGAGCGCACGGTGGACACGCACGTCAAAACGCTGCGCGCCCGGATGCGCGGCGTGCGTGAGGGGCTCGATCCCATCGTCACGCATCGCGGCATGGGCTACTCGCTGCTCGAAACCTGGCCCGACGCATGAGCCTCACCGCACGATTTCTCGTCGGGTTTGCACTCGTTGCCGTTGTCGGCCTGAGCGTGCTGTTTTCCCAGCTCATCCGGCGTGTGGAGCGGCAGTACTTTGAGGCCATCGAGGAGCCGATGGTCGATGTGGCGAACATCCTGGCCGAAGTCCTCGCCGCGCAGGCGAAGGACGGTGTTTTGGAGCCGCGGATCGTCGAATCCGCCGTCCGCGCCGCGAAAGGCCGCGACCTCAACGCTCAGATCTACAACCTGAACAAGACGAAAGTGGACATGCAGGTCTATGTCACCGATGCGAGCGGGCGTGTGCTGTTTGATTCCGCCGGCATCGAAAGGCCCGGCGAGATCGCGAATCGGCGCGACGTGAGTCTCACGCTGATGGGCGAATACGGCGCCCGCTCCTCACGCACGAGCGAATACGATCCGCTTTCCATCGTGATGTATGTCGGAGCACCGATCCGGCAGAACGGTCGGACGATCGGCATGATCAGCGTCGCCAAGCCACAGCGCGGCGTGCTGGCCTTTGTGTGGGAGACGGAGCGCTGGCTGAAGTGGTCCATCGGTACCACGGTCGTGCTCATGCTGCTCGGCATTTACCTCGCCGCACGTTGGGCCACGCGGCCGCTGGAGGTGCTGACACAGCATGCGATGGCCGTGAGCCGTGGCGAGCGCTCCACCTCGCCGCACATGCCGGGACACCAGATGAAGACGCTGGCCAAGGCGCTCGAAGACATGCGGGATGCGCTCGAAGGCCGCGAATACGTCGAGAACTACGTCCAGAGCCTCACGCATGAGCTGAAGAGCCCCGTGGCCGCCATTCTCGGTGCGAGCGAGATTCTGCAAGGCGACGTGCCGGAGCCGAAGCGAGCACGTTTTCTCCAGAACATCCGCAGCGAAGCCGGAAGGTTGCGCGACCTGCTCGAACGCCTCCTGCATCTCGCGGCGCTCGAAAAGCAGAAGAAGCTCGAAGACCCGGTGCCAGTGAACTTGCGCGAGATGCTGGACCGTGCGTGGGATCATCATGCGCTCGTCGCCTCCGCCCGGGGCGTGACTTTGCAGCGTGAACTGGCGGAGCGCCTCATCGTTGAAGGTGATCCCTGGCTTGTCGAGATGGCCCTGAGCAATCTCATTCAAAACGCCATCGACTTCGCCCCGAAAGGCAGCGCGATCATCGCCAGCGGCTACCGTTTTGACTCGAAGACGGTGATCGAGATCGAAGATCGCGGGCCCGGCATCCCTGATTATGCCCACCAGCGTGTCTTCGAGCGCTTTTACTCGCTGCCGAGGCCCGACACTGGGAAAAAGAGCACGGGACTCGGTTTGTGCTTCGTCAAGGAGGTGGCCGAACTGCACGGTGGAAGCGTAGAGTTGGCCAATCTCGAAAACGGACCGGGGGCGAAGGCGATGCTGATTCTCACCGCATCCCCGTAGGCCGGATGTGTTTGGCGTGCGTCAGTTGCGGTTCATGCCAAACCATCCTTCGCCAAGCTATCCGGCTCTGAGAGCGCTCATTCTCCAAAGCGCCCGCATCAGCCGGATAGTTCGGCGTTGTGAGCCAAGGCAGTTGTGGTGTCGCATTCGCCGAACACATCCGGCCTACGGTTTGACAATTTCAGCCCGCCTCCCTAGTCTCGCGCACCTCGATTACCAATCATCATGAGCACACCCGAAGCCGGAAAGCCTGTTTACAACGTCAAGAACCCCTGCATCGCGAAAGTGAAGCGCATGTTCGATCTCTCCGGCCCGGATGCGCCCAAGCACACGGCGCATTACGAAATCGACCTCGCTGGCAGCGGCCTCGAATACACACCGGGGGATTCTCTGGCCGTGCAGCCCACAAATGATCCTGCACTGGTCGATGACACGCTCAAGGCGCTCGGCTTCGAAGGCACGGAGATCGTGAAGCACCCAAAGGCGCAGGCCGAGGTGCCGATTCGTCAGGCGCTGATCGAAGGCGCTCTGATCACCGAAATCGACAACAAGCTCATCAAGGCCATCGTTGAGAAAACTGGCGGCAACACGCCACTGGCGGAGCTTTCGCAGCCGGAGAAGAAGGAAGAGCTCAAGTCCTACCTCTGGGGCCGCTTTGTGCTCGATCTGCTGCTTGAGAATCCGACCGCTAAGTTCACGCCGGAGGAATTCATGCTGACGCAGAAGAAGCTAAACATCCGGCTTTACTCGATCAGCAGCAGCCAGAAGGCGCATCCTGACGAAGTGCATCTCACCGTCGCCACCGTGCGCTACAGCAGCAATGACCGCGCTCGCGCCGGCGTATGCTCGTCATTCCTCGCCGAACGCGTGACGCCGAACGAGACGCTGATTCCGTGCTTCGTGAACCACGGCAAAGGCTTCCGCCTTCCCGAACCGCAGGAGGAGACGCCCATCATCATGTGCGGCCCCGGCACCGGCATCGCCCCGTTCCGCGCCTTCCTCGAAGAACGCAAAGCCACGAACGCCAAGGGCAAGGCGTGGCTCTTCTTCGGCGAAGTCAGCGCGAAGTCCTGCTTCTTCTACAAGGAGGAGTTCGAAGCCTATCTCGCCGACGGCACGCTGACGAAGTTCAGCACCGCTTGGAGCCGCGATCAGGCCGAGAAGGTCTATGTGCAGCACAAGATGCTCGAAGCCAGCGCCGAATTCTGGGCCTGGCTGGAGCAGGGCGCGATCTTCTACGTCTGCGGCGACGCCTCGCGCATGGCCAACGACGTGGACAAGACCCTGCACACCATCATCGAAAAAGAAGGCGGCAAAACGCCCGAAGAAGCAGATGCTTACGTTCAGGCGATGAAGGATGCGAAGAGGTATCGCCGGGATGTGTATTAGAACGTGTGACAGGCTGCTAGCCTGTTCGGGTGAGCGCGTGTTATCAGAACCACAGGCTGGCAGCCTGTTTCACATTCACGCTTTCGCCAGCCACAGAATTCCCGTCGCAGTCACCTGGATGTTCTTCTTCACGGGCGTGAGTTTGACGGTTTCCAGAGTGAGGGCGGCGGGGTCGTATTGATCGCGGATTTTCTGCGTTTCGTCGGCGGTCTGCTGTTCGATTTCGGCCATGTCGGCTTTGACGCGGTCGAGTTCGGCTTCGGCGGCTTTCGCCTCCGAGGACTCGCGCATGACGCGGCTGGCGCTGCTGATGGTGCTGGTTTTGAGGATGCTGGACTTGCGGCCCATGAAGGCACCCAGAAGGCTGCTGCCGATCTGCACGACAGTGCTGAGCTTGGCGCTGGTGGCTTGGGACTTCTGTGTCTCGAGTTTGAGCTCGGCTTTGACGGCCTTGGCTTCGAGAGACTTGAGAGCTTTCTCGGTTTTCTGGCGCAGTTCCTCGATGGCGGCATCGCGTTTCTCGCGCGTTGTTTGCGTGATGCGAGCTTTGAACTCGTCCTGCTTCTCACCGGGATTCGAATAGGCGTCGAGCAGCGGGCTGTAATAGACCTCGAGCGAGTGATTCGAATAGACCCAGTCTTCGAAGTCCTTGCTGATGCTGGTGTAGGTGCTGGACTTTAGCGCGGGGCCGGGGAGGTCGGCAAAGGCGGCATTGGCGGCGGGTTCGGAGTCAAATTTGGACAGATCGGCGTCCTTCGGGATGTCCACGAACTTGTCCCACAGCACCTTCTGCTTCTCGACGTCGATGACGTTCACGAGCGTGATGCTGCTCTTGCCGCTGATCTTCTTTCTCGCGTCATCGAAGTTCACCACGGCGCTGCGCAGGATGGCCGGCACGTAGGTGATGCGTTCGCCGTCTTCGTCCGTCGGCTGGAACAGGGCGGTGGCGTTTTCCGGCAGGCGCGGGCGCACGGTATTGCGTTCGGCGGCGGAACTGCTGGCGCCGGGAGGAGCGAAGCCATCGTCTTCGGCGGCCGCTTCATTCTTCGGCGGGCGGATGGGATCCATGAGTTGCTTGATCTGCGAACGCGAGAGCGGGCCGCCGAGGTAGGCGAGCACCCAGCGCACATGGAAGGAGACGGGTTTGTCCTCATGCACGTTGTTCATGAGGAAAATGCGATTGCCGAGACCGGCGAGCGTGCGCTCCATGGCGCCCTTGTCGAATTTGCCACCAGCGGTGTTGGCAGCGCCTTCGAGGCCTTCGAGCACGCGCATCTTGTCGCGCTCGGTCTGCAAACGGCCGAGCCACCAGGTGCCGATGTTCGCCAGCGCCTTGTAGTCGAGGTCGGCGGGATTCTGCGTGGCCAAAAGTAGGCCGATGCCAAAGGCGCGTGCCTGTTTGAGCAGCAGCATCATGGGCTTCTTCGACGGCGGCATGGCCGTGGGCGGCAGGTAGCCGAAGATTTCATCCATGTAGAACATGGCGCGCAGGGAGGTGGTGCCCTGCTGTGAGCGCATCCAGCCGAGGAGCTGATTGAGCAGCAGCGAGACGAAGAACATGCGCTCCGTGTCACTCAGGTGCGCGATGCAGAAGATGGTGACGCGCGGCTTGCCTTCCTTTGTGTAATACATGCGCTGGATGTCGAGCGGTTCGCCTTCCAGCCAGGAGGCGAAGCCGGGGCTGGCGATGAGGTTGTTGAGTTTCATCGCGAGGGCGGAGCGCTTGGCCTCCGGCATGAAGCTCTCGACATCGACCACACCGATCTTGCGGATCGGCGGGTTCTGGATCTGCCGCACGAGATTGGCGAGGCTGAGGTTCTGCCCGTTCTTCCACGCGTGCGCGGCGATGTTGCTGAGCAGGATGTGCTCCGGCGACTGCACGGGGTCGGCCTCGATGCCCAGCAGGCCGAGCAATGACGAAACGGTGCTCTCAATGCGCTCGGCGAAGGTTTCGGCATCGTCGATCACAGCCTCCGGCGGGCAGTCGAGCGAGCTGAGAATCGACACCGGCAGCCCGGCGCTGCTGCCGGGCGTGTAGATCGTCATATCGACCGTCTCGCGCAGCTTTTGAATGCGGCTGGCGTCCTGGTCCCATTCGCCGAGCCCTTTCTTCCAAAGCGCGGCCTGTGAGGCAGCGTATTCGTCGAGCGACTGGTTTTTGCGGCGTGCCTCGTCCTCATTGATCCATGGACGAAACTCCTCGGCGCTCAAATTCGGGAAGGTGAGCAGCGCATTGCCGATGTCGCCCTTCGGATCGATGGCGATGACCGGGATGCCGTCGATGGCCGCTTCTTCGAGAAGCGCGAGGCAGAGGCCCGTCTTGCCGGAGCCGGTCATGCCGAGCACCACGCCGTGCGTAACGAGGTCCTTTGAATCATAGAGCACGAGGTCGTCCTGGATCTGCTTCGCTTCGAGATCGTATTCGCGGCCGAGGTAGAAGGAGCCGAGCTTTTCGTATTGGTCAGGGGAGATCATGGGTGGGAAATGACGAAGGTGGAAGGACGAATGCCGAATGGGCCGTAATGGGAGGCTGAGGGCTGATTGAAACGGGAGAATTGGAAATTGGAAAGTGCAAAGTGGTCTGATCCGGCCAGCATGGGGCATGCGCTTCGCATTTTTGCTCATCATGACCGCCACCACGCTCGCCGCCGATGTTTTGACCTATCCCCAGACCCGCAAGGAGGATGTGGTGGAGACGCTGCATGGGGTGACGATCACGGATCCCTATCGCTGGCTGGAGGACGACAACTCCGAGGAGACGAAAGCCTGGGTAAAGGCGCAGAATGAGGTGACTTTCGGCTATCTGGAGAAGCTGCCGCGGCGGGAGGAGATCAAGGCGCGACTGACGGAGCTGTGGAATTACGAGCGCTTCGGCATGCCGTTTGAGCGTGGCGGTCGCTGGTTCTTTTCGCACAACTCGGGACTGCAGAATCAAGCGGTGCTGAAGACGGCGGAGACTCTGGATGGGGAAGCGCGTGTGCTACTGGATCCGAATGCGATGTCGGCCGACGGCACGACTTCCTTGTCGGACTACGAACCAAGCGAAGACGGCAAGCTCATGGCTTATGGCGTTTCAGAAGCCGGGAGCGACTGGACGACGATCCGCGTACGTGACATCGCATCGGGGCGTGATCTGGACGATGTGGTGAAGTGGGTGAAGTTCAGCGGCGTGTCGTGGCTGAAAGACGGCAGCGGCTTCTTTTACTCGCGTTACGACGAACCGAAGCCCGGCGCGGCGCTGACGGCGAAGAATGAATTTCACAAGCTCTGCTTCCACAAGCTCGGCACGCCGCAGATCGATGACAAGATCGTCTATGAACGCAAGGACGAGCCGAAGTGGGGTTTCGGCGGACATGTGACGGAAGATGGCGAATATCTCATCATCCAGGTGTGGTTGGGCACGGAGCCGAAGAACCGTGTATTTTACAAGAAGATCGGCGGCGATGGCCCGGTGGTGGAACTGCTGAATGACAACGATGCGCGCTACTCCTTCATCGACAACGACGGTCCCGTTTTCTACTTCCGCACGGATCTGAACGCGCCGTGCTTCCAGGTCATCGCCATCGACACACGCAAGCCGCAGCGCGAGGCGTGGCGCATCGTGGTGCCGGAGGTCCCGAAGGTGCTGCTGGAAGGCGTCAGCACGGTCGGGGGCTGGATGTTCTGCGAGTACCTGCGCGATGCGAAAACCGAGGTGAAAGGCTACGAGATGGCCGGGACGGAGGTGCGCGATGTGAAACTGCCCGGCATCGGATCTGCGGGCGGCTTTGGCGGTCATCGCACCGATACGAGCACGTTTTACAGCTTCACCAGTTTCACCGAGCCCGGTGCGATCTACCGCATGGACCTCAAGACGGGCGAAAGCACGCTGTGGCGCAAGCCGGAGGTGAAATTCGACGGTTCGGCCTTTGAGACGAAGCAGGTCTTCTATAAGAGCAAGGACGGCACGAAGGTGCCGATGTTCATCGTGCACAAAAAGGGCCTGCAACTCGACGGCTCGAATCCGACGCTGCTTTACGGTTACGGCGGCTTCAACATCAGCCTCACGCCCGGCTTTTCGACCTCGCGGACCGTGTGGCTGGAGATGGGCGGTGTCTTCGCGATGCCGAACCTGCGCGGCGGTGGCGAGTATGGCCGCGAGTGGCATCAGGCGGGCATCAAGCTCGGGAAACAGAACGTGTTCGACGACTTCATCGCCGCCGCCGAGTGGCTGATCGCGAACAAGTACACCTCACGTGAAAAACTTGCCATCCAGGGCGGCAGCAACGGCGGCCTGCTCGTCGGTGCGTGCATGACGCAGCGTCCGGAGCTCTATGCGGCTGCCTTGCCCGCCGTGGGCGTGCTGGACATGCTGCGCTTTGAGAAATTCACCATCGGCTGGGGATGGAAAAGCGACTACGGCACGGTGGAAAACAAAGCTGAGTTCAACGCGCTGGTGAAATACTCGCCGTATCACAATCTCAAGCCAGGCGCCCGATATCCTGCCACGCTCGTGACCACTGGCGATCACGACGACCGAGTCGTGCCCGCGCACAGCTTCAAATTCGGTGCGCGTCTTCAGGAATGCCAGTCCAAGGACGGCCCGCCCGTGCTGATCCGCATCGAAACGAGCGCTGGACATGGTGCTGGAACGGCGCTGAACAAGACCATCGAGAAGACGGCGGACGAGTGGGTGTTTTTGGTGAAGGCGTTGGGGATGTGATCCTGAACGATGGGCTCTTGTCCATCGTACTTCCCGGAACTGAAGAGATGCTGATCCGGTAAAATTGCTCGCGCACGAAGAAATTCGCGAAGGTCACGGGAGTGCCGAAGTCGGCGATGCCGACGGGGCCTTTGGATGGGCCTTCGAGAGTGGCTTCGAGGACTTGCGGATTGGCGTCTTGGGTTTCGGTGAGAGTGGCGGTGGCTGTGGGGCCGTCGAGTTTTAGGCGGTGGGCTGGGATCGTGATAGCGCTCTCGCGTGGCTAAGGACGTGCGTTTGCTGAAGCCCCCCGGCTCGCGACAGCGGTGTCGCCGATGCAAGGCACCCTTGCATCTCTGCCACCGCATTGATTCGCTTCGCTCACCCTTCGGGCAGCACTCCGAGCTGTCTATCTCCGCTTCGCTTCGGTTCCACGACGCTGCCGCGAGTGCGGCCCTTTCTCACAGCTCGATCTTCATCGGCGGCGGCGGGGCGAGCTTGATGGGGAGTTCTTCTTCGCCACTGCCGACGGCATCGACGGGAATGGCTTTGAGGACGGGGGTGCCGTCGTCGTTCACGGCGCGGGCGCGGGGAATGGCCTGCTCGGACTCGTAGGGGTCCTCGCCAATGACGGTGAGGGCGCGCATGCGCACGGGTTCGATGTGGACCCACTTTGAGGACTCGGCTATGAGCGGTGCGGCGGAGATGCCGCCGCCAGGCATGCGATACTTGAAGTCGTCGGCGGCGATGTCCACGCCTTCACCGGTGTGGGCGGTGCAAAAGCCGTCCAGGGGAGTGCCGGGCCGCAGGTACTCGAAGTAGGTGGAGCGCACGGATTTCTCCGTGCCGTCGGGGCCTTTGACCTTTTCGTAGCAGTAGTCCGTGGCGCGCATGCCGCTGCGCTGGCAGATTTCGATGCGGTCGGCGATCTGCGGCGGGGCGATCTCCTCCGGGGCGAAGCGGCTGGTGCTGGCATTGATCATGTCCACCCAAGCGGGGAGCAGGATGCGGTTGGAGAAGGCGCCTGGGTAGATGGTCTTGCTCTTGTCAAAGCCGGCCCACAGGCCGCAGGTCACGCCGGAGGTGTAGCCGAGATACCACAGGTCCTTGAATTCATAGTGGGTGCCGGTCTTGCCGCCCGCCGGGAAGCTTCCGAGCTTGTAGTCCGAGACCGCCGGGCTGCCGGTGCCGCGGTGCAGCGCCTCGACCAGGCAGGTGTGCGTCTGGTAGGCGGCGATGGGGTCCATGCTCTGAACGGTTTCCAGTGCCTGGTCCGAGATCTGGTAAACGACTTTTTCACTGTTGTCGGTGATGCGCTGGATGAGGTGCAGCTTTTGAGGACGGCTGCCACCGTTCGGGAAGTTGGAGTAGGCGATGCACATTTCACTGAGCCGGGCCTCGCTGGCACCGAGAAAGGTGGAGGGGTAGTCGCGCAGTTCGGTCTGGATGCCGGCCTTTTTCGCCACCTCCTTGACCATCGGCACGCCCACGCGCTCACCGAGGCGCACGGTGGCGGAGTTGCGGCCGAGGACGAGCGCGTCACGGGAACTCATGGGGGCCTGGGTCCACTTGGGGTTTTCCACTTCAGCCCCCCACTCTCCGAGGATGCCTGTGAGGCCGCCGATCATCACGCGGCGGTTGTCCAGTGGCGCGTCGTCCACCTTTGTGCCCGGGTAGATGCCGGGGCTGCTGAAAGCGGCCGCATAGACGAAGGGGGTAAAGGCGGTGCCCACGGGCCGGACGCCGTCGGTAGCGCGGTTGAACTGGCTGTCGCCGAAATCACGCCCACCGACCATCGCCAGGATGCTGCCGTCCTTGTTGTCGATCATCAGGGCGGCCGCCTGGAGGTACTCGGGCATGGGCCGCGGGGTCGAGGGGTCGATCTCTCCGCGTTTCATGCGGGCGCGGTAGTCGCTCATGATGGCGTTGAACTGGGCCATCGTCTGGTGCTCGTAGCCGGGCCGCGCCTCGACCTCCGCGAGGTGCTTGTTCACGGAGATCTCCGCCGCCTTCTGGAGGTCCTGGTCGATGCCTGTGAAAATGTGGACGCCGCCGATGGAGGCACGCTCCTCTCCGACGATGTTCACGACTTCCCGGCGCACGGCGTCGAAGACGTAGCTGAGGCGTGGATCGCTGCTCTGCGGCGCGGTGATGAGCGGCTTCATTTTCAGCCTTGCGCCGTCTTCCATGCTCAGCGTGCCTTCGGTGACCATGCGGTCGAGCACGGAGTTCCGCTCCTTCAGGGCCCGCTGGGGGTGGCGGAGCGGCTGGATGTTGTTCGGGCTCTTGATGAGGCCGCAGATCGTGGCTGACTCCTCGATGGTGAGTTCCTTCACGTCCTTGCCAAAGTAACCGCGGGCCGCAGCCTGCACGCCGTAGAAGTTCAGGCCGAAAAAGATGCGGTTCAGGTAAAGCTCCAGGATTTCGGGCTTGGAGAAGTGCTTCTCGATCCGTTGGGCCAGGGCGGCCTCCAGGATCTTGCGCCGGTAGCTGCGCTCCAGCAGCTGGAAAGTCTGCCGCGCCAGCTGCTGGGTGATCGTGCTGGCGCCCTGCGTCACCTGTCCGGCGGTGATGTTTTCCTTCATGGCGCGGGCCAGGCCGATGTAGTCCACGCCGTCATGCTTGAAGAAGCGGCTGTCCTCCTGGGCCACGAGCGCGTTGATGAAATGCTGCGGCACATCGGTGATCGGCACCGGCGTGCGGTTCAGCACGTAAAGCCGGGCCAGTTCATCGCCATTGCGGTCGTAGATGATGCTGGCGGCCTCCAGCTTCTTCAGTTCCTCCAGGTCAAACTTCTCCGCGTCCCGCCGCAGCGGTGCCACCACCACGCTGTAAACGCCAAAGGCCGCGACGAGGCCGAGGATGAAAAGGGCCAGCAGCGCATTGAACCAGCCACGGCGGTAGAGCGGCAATTTTAGGCCGGATTCGCCGCGCCAGTTGCGCTCGGGCTTCACATCGGGATCGTCACGGAACATGGCGTAGGGGTAAGAAAGGTGGGCGGGAAGATTACCCGTCCTTCACATTCCGCGCCAGTTCTTTCCCGCCCCAGTCATGTCCTCCGCTGCCGATCTCCTCCGCGCCCGGCTTTCCGCAGCCCCCTCTGGCCGGCTGCCCTTCGCGCAGGTCATGGAACTGGCGCTCTATCATCCTGAGCATGGGTATTATGGCGCCGGACCCAGGCGGATCGGGCGCAAGGGCGATTTTTTCACCAGTGTGAGCGTCGGGCCGCTGTTTGGGAAACTGCTCGCCCTACGCGCCCTGCAGGAATGGCAGGCGCTCGGCGAGCCGGAGGATTTCGCGATCATTGAGCAGGGCGCGCACGATGGCCAGCTCGCCGAAGACGTCCTCGCTGCCGTTGTCGACCGTCCCGTGCGCTACCTCATCGTCGAGCCGAACCCGAGCTATCGCGAAGCCCAGGCGCATCGCCTCGGCGACCGCGTCCAGTGGGTGGAAAGCCTCGCCGCGCTGCAAACCGGTCCAAGGCATGCTTTTTTCCTCTGCAACGAACTGCCCGACGCCTTCCCCGTCCACCTCGTGCGCTGGGATGGCGGGCGCTGGCAGGAATTGTTCGTCGAAGCGGACGGACGGGCGGCCTTCCGTTTCGTCAGCGGTGACCTCTCATCCCCCGAACTTGTCGAGGAAGCCCGTCGCCTGCCGCATGACCTCGCCCCTGGTCACACGCTGGAAATCAACCTCGCCATGCTCGCCTGGATCCGGGACCTCGCGCAGGCCACATTTCGCGGCGCTCTCTTCATCGCGGACTACGGCCTGGATGCGGAGGAATTTCACGCCGACTCCCGCGCCGACGGCACGATCCGTCGCTATCGCCAGCATCAGATGGACGGCCGCGTGCTGGAAGACCTCGGCGACTGCGACCTCACCACGCACATCGACTTTTCCCGCCTCATTGATGAAGCCACCCGCCATGGCCTCACGCAGCGCGAATATGATCTGCAGGGCCGTGTCCTCGGTCGCATGGCCATGCCTTGGCTGAAAAGCCTCGAAGGCCAGCCCCCGGATGCGGCCACGATGCGCCAGTTTCAGTCCCTCACCCACCCG
>CAMAZK010000066.1 GCA_945863205.1 Akkermansia muciniphila
ACATGCTCACCAAGGACGCCCGTCCCGACGACGACAAGATCACCGATCTTTACCACATCGCCCTCAGCCGTGATCCGAACGCCGACGAAGTGAAATTCGGCCACGCCCATCTCGACAAGAAAACCGCCGGCAAAACCGGCGACGAGGCATTCAAAGGCAAAAAAGAGGCCTATGAGGACATCCTGTGGGCGCTGCTGAACACGAAGGAGTTCCTCTTCAATCATTGAGGCGATGAAGCGACTGACTTCACCACTAGTCCTGGCGCTTGTTGTCGTTGTCCTCTGGGCGCTTGGCGGTTTTCTTCTCCCATGGATTTTTGCACAAAGCGAGCAAGGTGTCTTTGGTGATAAATTTGGGGCCGTGAATGCTCTTTTCTCAGGTTTGGCCTTTTCTGGAGTAATTTACGCGATCTTACTTCAAAGACAGGAACTCGAATTACAAAGAGAGGAACTCAAGTTAACACGAGAAGAACTGCATCGTTCTGCTGATGCGCATACAGAAGCGGCACGAGTTCTGACGAATCAGCTTAGAATTTCGGTTCTTTCCTCAAGGCTATCTGCGAGTTCTGGCTTGTTACAGTCTTGCAATGAACAGCTTGCCGCGATTGAAGCTAGGTATGCGGGCAGGCAGGACATGCTCTCGCAAGTCTCTCTCGAACACTCGTCATCTAGTTTTATAAATAAACGCAATCAGATCGAGCAAAAGGTAGAGCAAATATTGCAAGAACTTGAACAACTGGAGCACAGCTAGAATGAACTACCGACAGATTTCACGGATTGTTAGCGCGTTATCCATTTGGATGATGTCCCCCGCATTCTCCCAGGCGACTTTTCCCACACCAGCACTCACTTCGATTACTCCTCTCGGTGCCAAATCTGGTGCCACCGTCGAACTCACGCTTCGCGGCACCGATCTCGATGCGCCCATCGCCATTCTGCTGAATGAGCGTTCGATTCCCGTCAAAAGCCCGAAGCCCAACGTCGTCAGTCTCGCGCTGCCAGCCGATTTGAAGCCCGTGCTTTACGATCTCCGTTTCGTCGGTCGTTACGGCGTCTCCAATCCGCGCGTGTTTGAAATCAGCACGCTCGACACCATCGAATCTCCAGGCACGAACACCAAGGCCGACAAAGCGCACAAGGTCGCGCTGAATTCCGTCATCCAGGGCGCTTTCAAGTCCGCCGCGCCGCATTGGTTCACCTTCGACGCGAAAAGTGGCCAGACGGTCACCGCTACCTTCAATGGACGTCGTTTTGACACACGCACGGAGCTTCTCGCCGCCGTCAGCGCTCCCACGGGCCGCGAACTCGCCCGCATGCGCGATGGCGTGCTCAGCTTCACCGCGAAAGCCGACGCCACTTACCGCCTCCGCTTGAACGAACTCATGTTCCGACCCGGCGACGACTACAGCTACCGCGTCACGCTCAGCACCACGCCACCTCCCGCCCGACTCGCCAGCAAAGCAGGCCCAACGCGTCCCGTTCAGATCGGTCAGGCCATTCAAGATGCCTTCCTGCCGCTCGGTGGCGCGCACAGCTTCGATCTCGCTTTCAAAACCGGCGAGAAGTTCATCATCGAAGTCCACTCGCATCAACTCGGCCATCCCACCGATCCACATCTCGTCATCGAAAATCTCAAAGCCGACGGCACACTCACCGCGCAGGCCGAAGTCGCTGACGCGCCCGCCATCACACCCGCGCCGAGTCTCGTTGTGCTCAACCGCGATCCTTCCTACGCTTACGAGGCCAAGGCCGACGGCACCTTCCGCCTCACAGTGAACGACGCCTTCGGCTCCACGCATCCTTTTGAACTGCGCATCCTCAAAGAAGCGCCGAAACCGCCGGCGCTCATCGCCATCAATCCCATCCTGCCCGGAGCCAAAACCAAGACCGCCGAGTCCGGCAGCTCGAATGTCCCGCGCAACGGCATCGCCGCACTCGAAGTCGTCGTGCCCAATCGCAACGCCTTGAGTGAAGCCATCGAATTGAAGGCCGAAAACCTCCCCGCAGGCGTCACCTGCCTCGGCGGCTTCATCGGTAAAGGCCAGTCGCTTGGTTACATCGCGTTTCAAGCCGCCGCCGATGCGCCCGCAGGCGCCAGCGTGCTCAGCGGCATCTCCAAAAGCCAGTTAGTCAGCTACAACGTGGCCGACATGACCAAGGAAAGCCCGCTCTACCGCATCACCGGCGCTCCCGCGCTCGGTGTAAGCACCCAAACCGCGCCCGCCTTCGTCCGGACCGGGACGACGGATGTCTTCGAAGTCGATGCTGGAGGCACGCTCGACATTCCGCTGAAGGTCACCCGTCACGCCGAGTTCACCGACGCGCTGAAGCTCAAGGTTCTCGGACTCATCGACGCCGCGAAAGCTCCTGAAGCCACGATTCCCGCCAAGGCGGAGGCCGGCAAGTTGACGCTGGACACCAAGGCGCTCAAACTCGCTCCCGGGGAGTACGGCCTCATCCTCCAGGGCCCGGCGAAGATGAAGGTGCGGAGGAATCTTCAAGAACTCGCCGCCGCAGAGGCGGAGGCGAAAAAAGCAGTGGCAGCGCAGGCTGCTGCCAAAGGCCAAGTCGCCACCGCGAATGTGGACACCACGCCGAAGAAGGCGGAGCTCACCCAGGCGGCCGCCGCAGCCCTGAAAGTCGCCGACGCGGCCAAAGCCGCAGCCGACAAGCTTGTCAAAGACTTCACCGCCAAAGCCGCGCCAAAAGACGGGCTCTTTATGGTCTGGTCCGATCCCATCCGCATTCGTGTGAAGGAAGCGGCGAAGAAGTGAGTGGCGGGGCGTCCCTGTGCGGGAACAGGTTTTTGCGTTCTTTCTTGCCAATCCCGGCGCGAGTTGATAGCAGATAGCTGTGATTATGCGCTTCCTCCTCCCGATCCTCCTTCCCGTTTTTGCCGTCAGCCTCCAGGCTGCGGACAGCATCAAGGTCCTCATTGTTGACGGACAAAACAATCACAAGTGGGACATCACCACGCCGGTGCTCAAGGATGCGCTGGAGGGCGGCGGGGCGTTCACGGTCGATGTCAGCACGACGCCGCCGAAGGGCTCTCCCCCCGAGGCATGGGATTCATGGAAACCCGCGTTTGCGGAGTACAAAGCGGTGGTCAGCAACTACAATGGCGAAGCCTGGCCAAAGGCGGTGCGTGATGCGTTCGTGAAGTATGTGGCCGAGGGGGGCGGATTTGTGTCGGTGCATGCGGCGAACAATTCCTTCGGGGACTGGAAAGAATACAACGACATGATCGGCGTGGGCGGCTGGGGCGGGCGTGATGAAAAAAGCGGTCCGTGGCTGTATGTGAAGGACGGGAAGCTGTTTCGCGATCCGGTGGCCGGAAAGGGCGGTGCGCACGGCCCCCAGCATGAGTTTGTGGTGGAGATGCAGAATCCCGACCATCCCATCACTCGTGGTCTGCCCAAGCGCTGGCTGCATGCGAAGGACGAGCTTTACAGCCGTCTTCGCGGTCCGGCGGAGAATGTGGAAATCCTGAGCACTGCGGTCTCTGACCTGACGGGCGTGAGCGAGCCGAACAACATGGTGCTCAGCTATCACAAGGGACGCGTCTTTCACACGACTCTGGGCCACGCGGACTACTCCATGCTGGATCGCGGCTTTTACACGATCCTGCAGCGCGGCACGGAGTGGGTGGCTACGGGAGATGTGGAGCGCACCGCAGCGGTGCCGGCAGATTTTCCCACGGAAACGGCGATCACCGTGGTGAAGCTGGAGGGCTACCCCAAGCAGGAAGCGCCGAAGCCGAAGAAACCATAACGGAAGTCGCCCAGTTCCCGTGGAGCAGGGCGTCCTTGTTGCACAGCAACGAGGCTACTTTGCTGCGGCGATGTCGCGCCGGATCTGGGCCTTGAGTTCTTCCAGGCCGTTGAATTTCATCTCCGGCCGGAGAAAGCGGGTGAATCTGACTTCAAGATCTTGGCCGTAGAGGTCGCCACTCCAGTCGGGGAGGTGTACTTCCAGACTGGGGTCGGCATCTTCCGTTACTGTGGGCCGCCGCCCGAGATTGGCGACGGCGGGCAGCCATTCGTCTTGGACGAGCACTTCGGCGGCGTACACGCCGAGCGGCGGCAATTGCTCATTTTCGACGGCCACGTTCGCCGTGGGGAAGCCGAGCTGGCGTCCCAGCTTCTGCCCTTCGACGACGGTGCCAAAGACGCTGTGTCTGCGGCCCAGGAGAGAGCCGGCACGCTCGAAATCACCCTTGGCGATGGCTTCGCGGATCAGGGTGCTGCTGACCGTTTCCCCGCCGATTTTGACCGGCGGCACGCCGTACACGGCAAAGCCGAACTGCTGTCCCAGCTCCATGAGCAGGTGGATGTTCCCTTCGCGCCTGTGTCCGAACTGCCAGGCGTAACCCACGGAGATGCAGCCCAGCGGGCGTGATGCCTCGATCAACTGCCGGATGAATTCGCGGGCCGGTGTGCGGGCGGTTTCCGTCGTGAAAGGACAGTTCAGCAGGCAGGAAATGCCGCTCCGGTCGAGCTCGCGCTGCTGATGGCGTGGTCCGCAGAGCAATTGCGGCGCATGTTCGGGGCGCAGCACCCGTGCCGGATGCGGGTCGAAGGTGACGACGACGGCGGTGCCGCGGTGCTGGTTGGCATGCTCCTGCGCGGCCCGGATGACCTCCTGGTGGCCGAGGTGAAGACCGTCGAAAACACCGACGGCGAGCGCAAGGGGCCCTGGAAGGGAGGAGAGGGAGTCGATGGAGCGGAGGACCTGCATCTGGGCTGAGGTCCTAGCCATACGAGGGCTGGCTGCGGGTCGCAAGGGCAAGGCTGCCGTTCAATGGAGCGCTGGCAGGAGTCTGGGGGGGAGGCGACGCGTCGGGTGTGGATCTGGGGCTCTTCGGGGGAGGACGGCTGTCGCAGGTGAGAACGGGCTGCTCTCTCCTTTGGATGGCCAGGGTGGGGAGTGTTAGCGGACGTTGCTGAGCATGCTCCAGAAGGAGGTCACGGTGAAGGACTTGGAGGTCTTGAGGCTGCTGACGACATTCGTCTGGGAGGTGCCGATGAGCTGATTCATCACTTCGCCGTAGGCTGGCATCGAGCTCCATCCGAGGGTGACTTCTTCGTTCTGAGCGGTGGTAGGGAGGGTGGAGGCGGTTTTCATATGAGTTGCAGGTTTGATAGTTTTGAGGTGTTTCGAGAGGTGATTCGCAGTTATGGAGGGTATTGTTAATTCAGTGAGTGATAATCGAGTCACAAAAATGAGAATTACATGCCAACAGGATGACGAGGGCTGAAGCCAGCGTAGCTGCGGCTCTCGGTGCGCCAGCGTGGGCCTTCGCCAGTGACGCGACCGGAGGTGTCCATGCGAAGACCGCAGATCGTCATGAAAACGTGGGAACCAGGCTTCACCCAGATGGTGATGAAGCGGCCCTTGCCAGGCTGGCCGTAGGTGGCGAAGCCCTGGCTGGTCAGGCAGCGGTCGAGCAGTCCTGCCTTCATGAGGATATAGGAAGTGCTGCTCGAGCAGTCATAAGCGCTGTCCTCGATGCTGCGATGGCCGGCACCGAAGACGTAGGGCTTGTTCTGGAGGGTGTTGGCAGCGTAAACGGCGAACTGCAGAGCCTTAGGGGCGGTCTGGCCAACCGAGGCGAAACGGCCGTCGAAGCGGATCTGGGAGTTGCCGACTTCCTTGGAGGGAGCGGCGGCTGCCCGGGCGGCGGCGGCCTTTTGAGCGGCCTGCTGGGCGTTGTAAGCGGCCCAAGCCTGGGCGTTGGCCTGCTGCTGAGCGTTGTAGGCGGCCCAAGCTTGGGCGTTGGCCTGCATCTGGGCGTTGTAAGCGGCCCAGGCCTGTGCGTTGGCCTGGTAGGCGGCCTGTGCCTGGGGAGCTGCGTAGTAACCGGCGGCGGCGTATCCATTCTGCGCTTGGGCGACGGTGGCGAATCCGAAGGTGGCGGCGAGGGCGAGGAGAATGAAGGTTTTCATGGCTGCGTGCGGTGTTTCTCGTGTGTGTGGTATTTATAACCAGAAACTAGAATCACTGCAACCAGTATCTCAGATTTAACTCATAAAATTGTAAATTTGATAATTTACAGCTCTTCCGTAGAATTCAAAGCTTTGAAAACCAATGCTTTAGGTTTTTGAGCAAAACTGACAATAGCCTGAGATTTGCCCGCGCCAGAACCGATTCCGGCGAAAATTGCCCTCTAAACCGCCCGATTTACCCCCATATCCGCGCATAAATGCGACATCTGGCGGTGCCTGAGAGCCTTACCGTTCTAATTCTTGCACGTTTGAGATTCTCCATGAGAATCGCCTTCCATGTGCAGTTGCCCCACCTCTCCCTTTCTCCAGGCACTCGCGTTTGCCGTCTCAGCTCTAGCGCTCTCGGCGTCTGCCCAGCCGGCAGGACCGGCCTACTACCATGACGAGGCCGGGCAGCGGCATCTGACCGTGATACCGATGGGTGGATCGCGTGTCGAGGTGCGCGTGCGATGGGCCGCCGAACCAGGTTCCACCGGCGAATGGGTGGGGCAGGGGACCCGCACGGATCTTCAGCTCTCCTTTTCGGCAGTCGTGGATGAGGGGCAGGACCGGGGTGCCTTTTTCATCACCAAAGGGGGAGAGTCCAAGCAGGAGATCCTCTTCCGCCCGGGCCAGCGGATCCCGCAGGACCCGGGCATCCTCGGCAGCTATCGCCGTGTCAGTGATGAAAAGCGGCTCCAGTTGGCGAAAAAGGAATTTCAGGCCGCCGATGACCGCCTTGCAGAATTCTCGAAGACGGCCTCCCGTTCCTGGCCTTCTGCGGACAAGCCCGTCGCCGCAGATTGGAAGGGGCGCTGGCCCGCTTTGCAGGGACGCTGGATGGAAATAGCTTGGCAGCCGCCAGCCACGACTTCAGCGGATGCGAAGCCCGTCCAGATGCAGCCCTTCGCACCCAAGCAGGCCCCCTCATTCGAAAAAGAGGCCGGTTGGTGGCTGAAACGAGCCGAGGCTACTGCCATGGCGTACCGCTTCATCCAGCAGCCTCCCGATCCGACGGGAAAGGGCGAGTGGGAAGGGGATTACGACGACGGCTTTGGCGGCAGGGTCAGCATCCGTCGTGCCCTGGATGGCCGGTTGCGGGTGAATCTGTCCTGCACACGCGGGAACGAATTTCAGGGGAGCGACATCGAGGGCGCCATACCGGCGGCAGAGGTGCGGGAAAAAGGCGGCGAGTCCTCGGCGGAAGCGGTCTTTCGCCAAGCCGACGTGCCGGAAGATGCTCGTGACGTTCAGGTGACCCTGCGTCGCAAGGGTGGCTTTCTTTGGGTCGCCACGAAGCGGAAGGTGGCCCCGCCGGGAAGCCGGGCTTGGTTTGACGGCATCTACCGCTGGATGCCTGCGCCGCAGGAATGATCCGTCAGTTCTTCTCTGGCTCCGCCGGCTTCTCAACGAAGGACGCCAGCGCCAGGAGAATCGCGGCGGAAACCACGCAGGAGTCTGCCACATTGAACGAGGGCCACGGATGGAAGGGCGGAAAGCCAAAGTCGAACTTCAGGAAGTCCACCACGTAGCCGTCAAGGAACGTGCCCGCAAAGAGATGCCCGCCGTCCGCCGTCCGGAACAGGCGGTCGGTGAGATTGCCAAAAACGCCGGAAACCAGCAGCGCCACGGCGGTGCGGCTCAGTTTGCCAGGAAACAGCCCTTTGCCATGCATCACATAGATAAAAACGAGAGCGGCGAGTGACACCGCCGTGAAGGCATAGTTCGCGTACTGCGTGCCGTTGAACATTCCAAACGCCACGCCGGTGTTCGCGGCATGATGCAACCAGAAGATGCCGGGGATGATCTCCCGCTCGGTCTCATAGAGCCGAAAATTCGCCACGATCCAGCTCTTCGTGAGCTGGTCGAGGATGTAGAGCGGCAAAGAGAGCAGCAGAAAGAGGCGGATCATGATGGGGAATGACGAATGACGAATTCAGAATGCCGAATGAATGACGAACGCGTCACCGTCCGGCCATTCGTTCATCAGCGCGGCAGGCGCTCATGCCGGCTGCAGGACCACCTTGAGCAGGCCCTCTTTATTGTCGTAGAGGCGCTTGAACCAGCCCGCGCCTTCTTCCAGCGGCACGACGGCGCTGAGCAGCGGCTCGACCTGGATGCTGCCGTCTTCGATGCGGCGGATGGCCTCGGGATACTCGCCGGCGCAGGAGCAGGAGCCCTTGATCGTGAGCTGGCGGGTGACGACCTCCTGGAGAGGGAAGGGAGTGTTCGGCTGGAGATTGCCGATCAGAATGACCTGGCCGCCTTTGCAGACACTGCGGATCGCCAGATCGAGCGGCGCACCGGCGCCGACGACTTCAAAGCTCGCATCTGCGCCGTCGCCACCGCAGATCTCGCGGATGTGCATGGCCAGACCTTCCTGCTTCGCATTGAAAACCTCCGCCGCTCCCAGCTTGCGAGCCAGTTCGAGGCGGCTGTCGTCGAGATCGACGGCGATCACCTTTTCCCATCCACGCGCCTTCAGGGCTTGGATCACGAGCAGGCCGATCAAACCCGCGCCCACCACCACGGCGGTGCCGCCTTTGGCTTCTTCTTCGCAATCGCAGCCCTCGCAGCTTTCGTCGCCGCAGGCGTCTTCCGCGTCCGTGAAGGCCTCTCCCACCTCGACGCCGTCCGCCAGGTTCACCGCGTGCAGGGCGATGGACACCGGCTCCGCGAAGGCGGCCTTTTCATAGGAAAGCGTGTCAGGCAGGCGGTAGAGGATGCGGGTGGGCAGCGCGATCTTTTCCGCGAAGCAGCCATGGCGGCGGTACTCGCCCGGAGAGACGCCGAGCACCTTGCGGTTCGGGCAGAGGTTCACGTAGCCCTGCTGGCACTCGTCGCACTCGCCGCAGTATTCCGTGGAGTCAAAGGTCACACGGTCACCCAGGTCCCAGCCGCTCACGCCTTCGCCCAGGGCGATGATTTCACCTGCCGCCTCGTGGCCCATCACGATCGGCATCTGGCGGCGGCCGCTGCGACCGTCCATGCCGTGAATGTCACTGCCGCAGATGCCGCAGGCCTGCACCTTCACCAGTACCTCCCCGGCAGCGGGCGTGGGGTCGGGGAAATTGAGGTCGTAGTTGAACTCGGAGGGGGCGGTGAGGACGAGCGCTTTCATGGGAGCGGCGATCATGCCGCGAGTGCGACGTGTGGCAAGGAAGTTCGCCCCTTTTACTCCTCGCCGCCGACTCTGCCGCGCCCCTCTTTGATGCCTGCGCGGTGACGCTTTCCGGCCACAAAGCGTCGTTTCACGCCGCGGGGGCGTGCGCGGGTCTGACGGCGCTTCTTTTCGCGCTCGTTCTGCTCGTCGAGCCGCACCTTTTGAAAAATAGCCTCCAGGCGCTCGCAGAGCTCCTGCCGGGCGATCAGGCGATTCTGGGACTGGGAGCGCTCGCGCTGGCAGCGCACCTCGATGCCGCTGGGGATGTGCCGCAGCACCACGGTGGAGCTCGTCTTGTTGATCTTCTGGCCGCCGGCGCCTGAGCCGCGAATGAACGACTCCTCCAGATCCTCCTCGCGGATGCGGAGTTTCTGCATGCGGGTGAGCAGGGCGTTGTCATCAGGCAGATCGGCCATGGCGGAGCATCGGGGCGGGGGAGGGATGGCGCAACCGCTGCGTAGGCGTGGGTAGCCAAAATGACGAAACCAGAATGATGAATGGCGAATCAATGGCGAAGTCCGAATGACGAAAAATAGGCGTCCAGAGTCTGTCGGTGTGTGGAAAAGGCCCCTGATGCAGCCCTCCTCGCCGCATCGTCGTCATTCGTTATTAGGCCGCCTCCCTTCCAGCGCTGAGCCCATGCGCCGCCCTTCCTCCTTCTCCTAAAAAATTGCACTCCCTCCGTGGCCCGCTATGTCTCGCCGATGGAAGAATACCACCGCCTGCTTCGCAAAGTGCTCGACCACGGCAGCTACCGTGAGGACCGCACCGGCACGGGCGCGTACTCCGTTTTTGGGGAGCAGAGCCGCTACGACCTCGCCACCACCTTTCCGCTCGTCACCACGAAGAAGCTGCACCTGCGCTCCATCATTCATGAGCTGCTCTGGTTCCTCAAAGGTGACACCAACGTGGCCTACCTGCGCGAAAACAAAGTCACCATCTGGGACGAGTGGGCGGATGAAAACGGCGACCTCGGTCCCGTCTATGGTGCCCAGTGGCGCCGCTGGCAGGGCGCACCCGGCGCGGAGCCGGTCGATCAGATCGCCAATCTCATCCATGGCATCAAAACGAACCCCTACAGCCGCCGCCACATCGTCAGTGCCTGGAACGTTCCGCACATCGACAAGATGGCACTTCCGCCCTGCCACTGCCTGTTTCAGTTCTTCGTCGATCGCGGACGGCTGAGCTGCCAGCTCTACCAGCGCAGCGCGGATCTCTTTCTCGGCGTGCCCTTCAACATCGCCAGCTATGCGCTGCTCGTGCTCATGGTCGCGCAGGTCTGCGATCTCCAGCCCGGCGAATTCGTCCACACCTTCGGCGATCTGCACCTCTACTCGAACCACATCGATCAGGCCAAGCTCCAGCTCACCCGCGAGCCGCGTCCCCTGCCCGTGATGAAGCTCAATTCGGCCGTCAAAGAAATCGACGCCTTCCGCTACGAGGACTTCACCCTCGAAGGCTATGACCCGCATCCGGCCATCAAAGCCGAGATCGCGGTGTGAACGAGAACCCATGGAGTGGCGACGAATCGTCGCTATTCAAGAAACAGGAAAGCCGACGACTCGTCGGCACTCCAAAGATGAGGATGTGGGCAGCCGCGATCCTTTGATCACCGTCCCGTTTCGATCATCCGCTCGAACTCGCTGAAGAAGTACTTCGCGTCGTTCGGGCCGGGGGCGGCTTCGGGATGGTACTGGACGCTGAGCACGGGGGCTTCGCGGTGGCGCATGCCTTCGACGGTGCCGTCGTTGAGATTGATGTGGGTGACCTCGACGTTGCTCGGGAGCGACGACGGGTCGATGGCGAAGCCGTGGTTCTGGCTGGTGATGGCCACCTTGCCGCTGCGCAGGTCTTTGACGGGCTGATTGCCGCCGCGATGGCCGAACTTCAGCTTGAAGGTCTTCCCGCCGTAGGCGTGACCGAGGACCTGGTGACCGAGGCAGATGGCAAAGATCGGCTTCACGCCGATGAGTTGCTTGATCTCCTGGTGGATGTAATCAAGCGCGGCGGGATCGCCGGGGCCGTTGGACAGGAAGACACCGTCGGGATTTTTGGCGAGAACGTCCTTGGCGCTGGTGGTGGCGGGAACGACATCCACGTGGAAACCGGCCTGGCGCAGGCGGCGCAGGATGTTGCGCTTCACGCCGAAGTCGTAGGCGACGATGCGGTGCTTGATCGGCGGCAGGTCGTGAAACGCGCCGGTGGGGCCGCCTTCACGGTTCTGGGAGGGGCTGGGGATGTCCCATTCACGGCTGTCCTGATCCTCGGGATCCCAGTGGTAGGGAGTCGGTGTGGTGACTTCTTTCACGAAGTCGCTGCCGGCCATGGAGGGGCTGTTTGCGGCGATTTTGACCGCCTCCTCAGGCGTCATGTCTTCGGAAGTGATGACGGCGCGCATCGCGCCACGGGTGCGCAGGTGTGTGGTCAGCGCACGGGTGTCGATGCCCTGGATGCCGGGGATGTTCCATTCCTTCAGCCAGTCGCCGAGGCTCTGGGTGCTGCGCCAGTTGCTGGGGGTGTCGCAGAGTTCTTCGATGACGAAGCCGCGCACGTGGGGCGCGTTGCTTTCGAAATCGAGCGGGTTCACCCCGTAGTTCCCGATCATCGTGTAGGTCATCGCCACGATCTGCCCGCGGTAGGAAGGATCGGTGAGCACCTCCTGATAGCCGGTCATGGAGGTGTTAAAGCAGATTTCGCCGGTGTGACTGGCTTCGGCGCCGAACGCCGTTCCTTCAAACACGCGGCCGTCTTCGAGGGCGAGGAGGGCTTTCTTCATCAAGGTGCGCCGCTGGTCATAGCGTGATTGCGGAGGGGCGCAAGGCGGAAGGCGGCACGAAAAAAGGCGGCCCCTCGCGGAGCCGCCTTTGGAATGGGACAGGCTGGCAGCCTGTTTCACGCATTTTAGACCTTCCACTCGCCGCGATACTCGCGGGTCAGCCACTTGGGATCGCCGCCGCTGGTGTACTCGTGGGTTTCGGGGTTCCACTTGTGGGTGCCGCCGTGGTAGTAGGCCTGGTTCATGAGGTGGCAGGAAATGACGGTGCTGGCGCCGATTTCGACGTCGCAGATCGGCTTCTCGCGGCTCTTGATGCAGTTCAGCCAGTCTTGGTGGTGGTTGGTCGAGTTGTAGAGCTTGACCTTCGCATCGGCCAGGAAGGTGCGCTCGGCCATGACGACTTCGCGGTCGAGGCTGGTGCCCTTGGTTTCCTTGCCGATGAATTCGTGAACGACCTTGCCGCCCATGACGAGCTTGAACTTGCCGCGGTTCGCGTGGACCTCGCCATTCTCACCGTAGAAGGAGACGCCGAAGCCTTTGTTCACGTGGGTGAGCGGAATGCCGCTGGCATAGACGAGCTTCGCGCCTTCGGTGGCTTCGTCATGCTTCTCGGGGGCGATGATTTCCACCGGGCCGCGAAGGTCCTCGCCCAGGCCCCATTGGGCGATGTCGATGTGGTGCGCGCCCCAGTCGCAGATCATGCCGCCGCCGTACTCGCGGGTCATGCGCCAGGCGGGGAAATGTCCGTGAACGCCGCGCGGGCTCAGCACGCTGCTGTAAGGCGCGAGCGGCGCCGGACCGCACCACATGTCCCAGTCGAGGCCGGGCTCCATGGCTTCTTCGGGATTGGCGTTGGGTTTGGCGGGATTGCCGAACTGCGTTTCGACGCGCTGAATTTTGCCGAGGACGCCGTTTTGAACGATTTCGCAGGCGATGCGGAATTCCTTGTTGTTCGAGCGCTGCTGGGAGCCGGTCTGGAGGATCTGCTTGCTGCCGCGCACGGTTTTGATGAGTGTGACGGCCTCGTGGATGTTGTGGGTCAGCGGCTTCTCGCAGTACACGTCCTTGCCGGCATTGATCGCGGCGATGGCGGTGATGGTGTGCCAGTGGTCGGGCGTGGCGATGACGACGGCGTCGATGTCCTTGTTGGCGACGAGCTCACGGAAGTCGGCGTAGGCCGTGCAGCCTTTGAACTGGGCGTCCTGATTCTTGCTGTAGCGTTCCTCGACGGTTTTCTTGGCGTTTTCGCGGCGGCTGGTATCGACATCGCATACGGCGACGACCTGCACTTCGGAACGGCCGAGGAAGTTGTTGAGGTGGCCGCTGTTCATTTTCCCCATGCCGATGAAGCCGAGGTTCAGGCGCTCGCTCGGCGCGGTGTCAGCGCTCCAGACGCGGGAGGGAAGGATGAAGGGGGCGGCGACCGTAGCGGCGGCGGCCTTGACGAAATGACGGCGTGAGGCGGGTTTGTTCATGGTTGGATTAAAAGGGGTGGACTTGGGGGGAGATGGAACGAGTGGGCATGTGGCTTCCTTGCGCCTCACAATCCCAAAGTGCCTCCCCTGGCGGAGTTTTCCTTTGCACATGGCACCGCCGGGCCTATTCGCTGGCGCATGGAGTTCTCAAACCAGCGCCTCGGTCAGTTGATCATCGTTTCCGGCCCCTCGGGCACCGGCAAGACGACGCTGGCGCGGAAGGTCTGCGACCGTGGCCAGGCGGTGTTCTCCGTCTCCTGCACCACGCGTGCGCCGAGGCCGGGGGAGGTCGATGGAAAGGACTACTTCTTCCTCACCGAGGAGGATTTCATGGCCCGCGTGGAGCGCGGCGAGCTGTTTGAGCACGCCCGCGTGCACGGCCGGCTCTACGGCACGCTGAAGAGCTACGTGTACGAGAATCTGCAGCGCGGCATGGACGTGATCATGGACATCGACGTTCAGGGCGCCATGCAGGTGCGTGCCTGCGAGGACGACCTGGTGAAGCGCTGCCTGCTGGAGATCTTCGTCATGCCGCCCAGCATCGACGAACTCCGCAACCGCCTCTCCGGCCGCGCCACCGAGGATCCGGCGGCGTTTGAACTCCGCATGCAAAATGCCGCCGCCGAAATGGAGCACTGGCGCAGGTATGGCTACGTCCTGGTCAGCGGTGCGCGTGAGGACGATGCGCGCAGGTTTGACGCCATCCTCGAAGCCGGACGCTTGCGGACGAGTTTGAGGGATTAGCCGAAAAAAACGAAAGAGTGGAAAAAATCAGACTCTGAGTTTTTAACCTTTTTCGTTCCTTTCGGCCAACCCATCAGGCCAATCCAGCATCCCTGAGCGCCGGGAACTGGGCCCGCCAGTCACGGACGATCTGGGGCTGGAGACGCGCACTGACCACGTGTTCCTCGCCTCCCGCATCGGCGATGATGACGCCGTGGGGATCGACGACGAGGCTGCGGCCGAGGTAGGTGAACTGGGGATCGGCGCCGCAATGGTTCACGCCGATGACATACGCCAGGTTTTCGATCGCCCGCGCCTGCAGCAGCGTGATCCAGTGCTGGGTGCGTTTGGCCGGCCATGCGGCGATGTAGATGAGCACCTCCGCACCGGCGCGCACGGCCTCACGCGCCAGTTCGGGGAAGCGCAGGTCGTAGCAGACCAGCGGGGCGATGCGCAGGCCCTGCCACTCGAACACGCTCACGCCCCTGCCCGCCGCGTGCACCCGATCCTCGCCCCCCATGCTGAAGGGATAGTTCTTGTCGTAGCGGGCCAGCTCGCTGCCATCCGGCGCGATGACCAGCGCCTGATTGGAGGCGCGTCCGTCAGGGAGCGTGGTGACGAGCCCGCCGACGACGCAGCACTGGCGCGTGGTGGCCATCTCCCGCAGGAAGAGCTCCGTCGGCCCGCCGCGCGGCTCAGCCGTCACCGGCAGGTTCAGGCTGAAGCCCGTGGCGAACATCTCCGGCAGCACGATGAGCGCCCCCGCCTGCGGCGCGAGGTCCGCGATGAACTGCCGCGCCTTCGCATGGTTCGCGGCGCGGTCTTCCCAGACCGGATCGATCTGGACGAGGTGAACGGTGGGCAGGGCGGACATGGTGTGGCCACATACAAGCCTGAAAGCGGGGAAAGGAAAGCGCCGCTGCGCAACCCTGGGCGCATTGGACCTCCGCCTGATTGTCGGCTTGACGTCTGGCAGCGTCCGACGGAATTCGGTCGCCAGGAGGATTGACTCCCTGGAATCAATCCGCCAAAACTGTGGGCGAATCTGATTCGTCCACAATCAAGTGTGGATAAACACGTTGAGCCAAGAATTGAACACCATGACGAATCTCTACTTCATGCATCGTGAGTTCAGCGGCCATTCTTGGGCCGTATCTGAGATGCTTGAGGACGATGATTTCAGGAAGTCGCTCACATTCGAGGACTCCTGGTATTTTCTTCACTACCGGTTCTTCGGTCGGGACTGTGTTTGTAGCGAGACATCTGCGACAGTGCAGACCCATCTCTACAATCTGGCAGCGGTGCTTTACCGAGACTTTGAAAAGCTGGTAGGGGACGATGTTTCACGTTCCGAGCACTTTCTCTCCATTATCACCGAGCTTGTGGAGTTAGCGGAGTATAGCTCTACCTTCCCCGTCTGCCTCTGGGGCTACGGTGACGAGACTACTCGTGAGTTCTTGGATGGGTGGTTGGCACCGCTGCCCAGTCCTGAGCAGATGGCTCACGTTCTGAAGTTGCCTCACATGACACGGCATGAGCTGGAGCGGATCCCATATCGTTACAGCGAGCCTAAGTTGTCTTTGAAGCGCTACAGAAATGAGCTGGCGGATTACAACCGTCGTTGCAAGTTGACCTCCAAGAACGATCAAAGAGCGAAAAACAAGGCATGAAGCAGTCACTACTACCGACCACCAAAGCCGAACCCCCAAACGGATGCAGGCAACGGCTCGAAGACTATCTGTCGTGCCAGCAAAGTCTTGCGCTCGCCGTCGCCTGATCCGAAACGTTCGCTTTGAAAACTATTGTATCGACTGCCGTCTCCTTCACATTCGCACTTCTCTTATCCAGCTGCGATTCTGGCACTAAATGGGAGTCGGGCGATTACGAAGTCTATTGGATCGACGTGTCGAGCAATTTGACCCTGGGGAGGAAGCTCCCGGACGGCAACGCAATTGGAAGAGTCGATCCGCAGGTGTTTGCAGTCGGTGCCGATGAGCAATGGATTGTTGCGGCGAGATACCCGAACGGCGATAAGGCGAATCCTGAGTATTTCTACTTCGCAAAGGCAACGGATGGCCCATATAAAAACGGCGATGAGGTTGTCCTTGGTCCGTTTACGGCAAAGGAGTTTGACGAACTGAAGAGGAGGCACGGGCTCCCTGAGTGGTCGAAGCGCTTCTGAAGCAAACAACGAAGCGAACAAGACGGCACATCCAACGGCGGGCAACGCTCCAGTTTGAATTCGGGCTTCCTTCCCCGCCGTGGATGAGCTAGACGTTCGGGATAAAACACCAAACATGGAATACGCCGCCTACTTTTTACTCTTGGTCGCTATTCCGTTCTGCGCCTTCAAGGTTACGCAGGCTCCCTTTGTCGGCTGGCTTATAGCGTGTTTTTCAGGATGTCCGATCCTCATCGCGCGCATGATTTACCTGGAATTAAAGGCCGTTGATTCCGATTTTGACTTCATCTTTCTCATTGGGATCGTTCTCTGGTGCGGCATCCTTGCTCTTCTATATGGAGTTTGGGCGATCGTTGTTGGATTCTTCAGAAGCAAGCGTTCAGGTTCATCTGAATCACAGCAAGAAACCCACTGAAAAATTAGCCGAACAAAGCGCTCGACACCTCCCAGCCGCTCCGCCCGCGCACCGGGTTTGAGGCGGCGGGGGCGGAGGGGAGGGGGAGTTCGAGGAGGGGCGGGGGCTTGGGTGTCATCGCATCCCTCGATGCCCTGCGGTCATGGCAGGGTGATCTGCGCCTCGGGGCCGGTGGGGGCTTCGAGGCTGCCGTTGAGGGCGATGATCTTGACCTTCACGGTGCTGGCGGGTGGCAGGTCTTTGATCACGATCTCGCTGCTGTTGCCGCTCTTGCCGTACTCGCGGTAGTCGGCGTCCACGCCCAGGATCTGGATGAGCACGCGGTTGTTGTCGCTGCGGGTGCCGCGTGTCCACTCGGCCACGGCGCGGTTGTCGCCGGCCAGGCTCAGTTGCAGGTTCGTGGCGGGTTCAGGGGCGCGCGGGTTGGACGGGACGTTCAGCCCGAAGAGCTCCCAGCGCGCATCGTCCGGCCCCAGCAGCAGCGTCAGTTCATCGACAAAGGCGATCAACTGGCGGCGCAGCGCGGCGTAGCCGGCGTCCCGCGCTTTTTTGGCGGCTTTTTGATCCCGCTTCGCGTCATTGACGGCGGTGCGGGCGTCACTGAGCTGGGTGTGCAGGGCCTGCGCCTTGGCGTAGGTCACCTCCTGCATGGGACCGCCGGCGGGCACTTCGTACTGCGGATGCTGGGACAGGTAGATGGCGATGGTGTTGATGCTGGTGAAGCGGTCGTCGTCTGACTTCGGCACGGCGGTGGAGCCCTGATCGGTAAAGCCCGCCAGCACCCACTCGGGGGACCAGGCCTTCCCCAGCTGCGTGACCAGCACGGTGCGCGCTGCGGAGAGAAACTGGCTGACTTCCTTGTCCTTGGCGGTCAGCGCGGCGATGGCCGCCCCCGTGGTCACCTTGGACTCATCGTAGAGGTAGATGAGGCCGGGCTCTGGCGGCAGGGGTGGCGGCGGTGCTGGTGCGCCTGGTGGCGTGGGGGAGGTTGGCGAGTTGCCCTTCAGGGCGGTGATCAGCGCTCCGAACTCCGGCGCGCGGGTCTGCTTCAGGCCCACCTCGTCCTGGTGGTCCATACAGCCGTCATAGCAGTCCTCGGCCATCGCCAGGACCACCTTTCCATTTTTAGGTATGGGATTGTTGCTCATGGTTCGTTTTCCTTTCTTGGGTGTCGTTATCGTCGAGGGAGGACCGACGTAGCCGGGATCGCCAAATTCGAGAATGTAGGAAGGATTTCCCCACCGAATATTGACATCATCCCAGGTATAGCTGGAGTCCCATGTCAGCGTTTTCATTGTGTCTGGTTGCGGTTTGCGTGTGGAGCCTGCGCAGGCGGTCCCGACGGCTGCCAGCCGTGCCCGCATGCCTCCGAAATCCAATCTTGAAAGCCTGAGAGATGAGGATGGCCGATTGAAATCCAATCTTGAAGGCCTGGGAGATGCGGATGGCCGATTGAGATCCAATCTTGAAGGCCTGGGAGATGCGGATGGCCGATTGAGATCCGATCTTGAAGGCCTGGGAGATGCGGATGGCCGTTTGAAATCCAATCTTGACGGCCTGGGAGATGCGGATGGCCGTTTGAAATCCAATCCTGAAAGGGTCAGCGGGGCATGGTCCCGCAATGTCCGAGTCTGGGAAAAGTTCCACCTCCGCGGTC
This sequence comes from Akkermansia muciniphila, assembly GCA_945863205.1. Taxonomy (GTDB): domain Bacteria; phylum Verrucomicrobiota; class Verrucomicrobiia; order Verrucomicrobiales; family Verrucomicrobiaceae; genus Prosthecobacter. The sequence goes on from CAMAZK010000066.1 coordinate 18,375, forward strand.
ACCGTGGGACGGCGCCGTGTTTCCAGCACAAAAAATGGCGTGAGCGACTTCATGGCAAGAATGCGGCTGGTTGAGGACCGCCTCCTGGAATTAGGCGCGTTATATCAAACGGCTCGATTTTTGGGAAGAACTGTTTTTGAGGAATCTACGCCGTTCCCCGTCGTCCTGGTCTTATCCTCCTGTAGCGGTGATGCCACGCTGCATCGCCGGAATGATGCGGCTGATCGGGGGCCATCGAGATTCGCGAAGCGTCGTGGAGTGCGTGTGGCAAGCCTTGGCGCGACACCGCTTTCGTGTGCCGGACGGTGCTCAAAGGCATGAGC
>CAMAZK010000067.1 GCA_945863205.1 Akkermansia muciniphila
AAAACCCCGCCCTCGCCGCTGCCTACGCCAACAAGGACCGCTCCCTTCTCAAGGAAGACCTCCGCACGGCCACCTTCGTCCTGCGGCCAGACACCGAGGAGAAAAGCTTCCGCTTCGCCCACACCTCCTTGCAGGAATACTTCCTCGCCTGCCACCTCGCCCGCGCCTTGAAGGAAAAAGCCGATGCCCAGTGGGACATGCCCATGGCCTCGCTCGAAACCCTCGACTTTCTCGGCCAAATCCTCGCCTTGGAACCGCAAACAGCGTCGATCCAGTCTCTCGAACGCCTCCTTGGCAGCGATTGCCTGCCTGCGGCCACCATGGCCTTCCAATACTGGCTCCAAGCCATCCAGCACGGCCACCCCGAGCCGCAGCCAAAGCATGTGAATCTCGCCGACGCGAATTTCGATGAGCAACGGCTCAAAGGGCACAGCAAAGACCGCCCGCTGAACCTGCGCGGAGCCAACCTGCGGGGCGTGCAGCTCAATCGAACTCGTGTCGAGTTTCTCGATACCACCGACGCAGATTTGACGGGCCTAGCGGCGCGGCAGGCCTTGTTTCTGCATGTGGATGCCTCTCGCGCGAAGCTGGTGGATGCGGATCTGGCGGGATTGCAGTGGCGGGGAGGCACGCTTCAAAACGCCGACTGCACCGGAACCGAGCTGGATCTGGCCCAACTCATCCATGTGGACGGTGTTCCTACAATGAAGCCAGTGGTGAGAGGCGAAGTGAGTGCCGAAATTTTTGTCATGCACTCCAGAGGAGTGGCTAGGTGCGCCTGGAATCCGGCAGGAAACATGTTGGTTTCCGCTTCCTGGGACCGCACACTCAAACTATGGGATGCTTCCTCCGGCTTCATCTTGATGACACTTCGCGGTCATACGGACTGGGTTTCCTGCTGTGCCTGGAATCGCGATGGGACGCGGATTGCCTCATCCTCGTTTGACGGCACGCTCAAAATCTGGGATGTCATCACCGGCTTGGAAATCCGCACTATTCACGCGCATGAAAGAGGCGTGAACGGCTGCTGCTGGAGTCCGTGTGGCACAAAGCTGCTTTCGTGCGCGGATGACCGCCTGCTCAAAATCTGGGACGTGGCCTCTGGTGGGCTTTTGCACACGCTGTCAGGACCTACGATGTCGGTTTTTTGCTGCGCATGGAGTCCGAACGGAAAATGGCTGCTTGGAGGCTCCGCAGACGGCACGCTGTCCGTGTGGAACGCACAAAGCGGAGAGAGAATTGGCAGGCTGCTCGGTCATGAAGACGGCGTACTTTGCTGCGCGTGGAGTCCTGACAGCCGCCGTATCATCTCCGGAGGCATTGACGGTGTTTTGTTGATGCGAGATGCCGACGATCGTCTGGGCTGTCAAAAGTTGCGGGAGGACTTGGATGATATCACGTCAGTGTCTTGGAACCCCGCAGGCACCCAGATTCTTTTTAGCACTCGGGAAGGACTGTTGTCGATCTTCGCTGTCGAGGATGTGCCGCAACCTCTAATTGAGATGACCAACAACGATTTGGTCGAAGCATGCGCCTGGAGCCCGGATGGGAGCCGTGTGCTGATTGGTGATTGGAGCGGCAATTTGAAGATTTTGAGCGCTGCAGACATGAAGCTTGTGATGTGCATGGCAGCTCATCATCCGACACAGCACGGGTGTTTTTGGGGCGAAGAGCCTTCTAAAATCACACAATGGCCCAAAGATCATCCCGAGTTCGTCGCGGATCCTTATGTCGGCACCACTGCACGACTAGCTGCGGATGGTTGGACCCTTCAAACAATGCCCGAACAACAGTCCGCTATCATCAGCGCTGATCGAAAACACATCCTCCACGCCACCCCCGAGGCCTGGCGCTGGCTCGGCTGGGAGGAGCGGGATGCGAAGGGGCGGTTCATCCGGCGCCTGCCGGCGGAGGCGTTTGGGCCGATTCCGGGAATCGCTGATTGATCGCGTGGCTTGCAGCCCCAAGTCAGTCTCCACCGCCGCCACAGCCCGAGCCGCAGCCGGATGAACCACAGCCCGAGGAGCTGTCGTGGTGGCTGGAGCAACTGGAGGCGCCTCCACAGCCCGAACCGCAACCGCCTCCTCCTCCCTTGCCACCACGGCGCGCCGCCCTGATCGCGAGGCCGATGACGAGCAGTACGATCAAGAATACAAAGGCATCACCGAGACTGATCTCGCCCGTCTGGGTGGCGCATGCGGCCAAAGTGACCAGCGGGAGCGCTGCCAGCAGGCATGCTGCGGCTACGCGGCTGACGCGTTGTTTGGGCAGCATCCAGTATGCCTCCGTGTCCACCCGTGCGAAGCGGGCCCGAGGTGCAAACCGAACTGCCGCAGGCGGCCAGATGTCGGCGGGTGGCTCGTGGCCGAACCATCGAGCGTAGCTGGCCTGGGTCTGGGCATACTGGTGTTCGAAGCGATCATCTTCTGCGGCACCGCCCCGTGTGGGCCCGTGATGCAGCGGGCGTCCGAGGATGTCCCGGCAGAGTTCCTCCCAATAGGACCGTGTGTACACGAGGTGCAGGTGCCAAGCCTGGTCGACTTCATCCGAGGGAGTGACAGGGTGCCCCGCACGAAGAGCCAAAAACAGGAAGCGGCGATATTCATCCACCACACGTCGTGCGAATTTGGGCGACCAGTTGTTTTCGCGTGCGAGACGCCGGGTGAAGGTCAGCGCGTCCTGATGGTCGAAGGCGAAGTCCTTGAGCTTGAGCCACAGCGGATCGTTCGTCGTGTTCATGGCGGCCAAGGTGGGCGCGACACGAACGCTGGCAAGCCTTGTCTGTGAACCGTCGCGGCGAAGCTACCCTGGAAAACCCCGTGTCGAAGCCGGGGACGCCAAAGGTGTTCCGCACCGGCTTGGTCCCCGGGCAGATTCGGAACATCGTTGGCGTTCCCTCATGGAAACGCACATTCGTCCCGCCACGAGGGCGAAAACATCGCATCCCCGTACTTGTGGGAGGCGTTTCTTTGGGCCACAGACTCCGCCATGACCCTCCAGACCTATCACTTTCTCCATCTCATCGGCCTGATCCTTGTCTTCGTCGGCTTTGGCGGACTGCTCACGAGCGAAGGCGCCAAGAAGTCCATGAAATGGCACGGCATCGGCCTGATCATCAGCCTAGTGTCCGGTTTCGGCATGGCGGCCAAGTATTCGAAGCTGCTGCCGCCCGACGCACCGTCCTACTACACCCAGCCCTGGGTGATCGCTAAATTTGCCCTCTGGCTCGTGCTTGGCTTCCTGCCTGTGCTGGCGAAACGCCGCGTGATCTCCGCCCAAATGGTGGTGCTCATCGCGATGATCGTCGGTGCGCTGCTCGCCTGGCTCGGCTACTTCAAGCCGACGTTCTGATGCAAACGGCCCGAACCGTCGTCATCACGGGATGCACGCGCGGCTTGGGTCGCGCGATGATTCCTCTCTTTGTCGATGAAGGCTGGCGGGTCGCCGGCTGCGGGCGCAATGCGGACCAAATCGCCGAACTCGGCCGGCACTGGCCTGCGCCGCATTTTTTCAGCCCTTGCGATGTTTCGCGCGACGAAGACGTGGCCGCTTTCTGCGCCGCCATTCTCGAGAAAGCCGGTCCGCCCGATCTCGTGCTGAACAACGCGGCCATCATCAATCCCAACGCGCCGCTGTGGGAGACGAGCGCCGAGGATTTTAGCCGCATCATCGACATCAACATCAAAGGCCCCGCTGCGATGATGCGCCATCTGCTGCCGGCGATGCTGAAGCGCGGCTCCGGCGTGATCGTAAACTTCTCCTCCGGCTGGGGCCGCTGCACTGCGGCGGATGTAGCGCCGTATTGCGCCACGAAATACGCCATCGAAGGCCTCAGCATGGCCACCGCGCAGGACACGGGCGGAAAGGTGGCCGTCATCCCGATGAATCCCGGCATCATCGACACCGACATGCTCCGCAGCACCTTCGGCGGCGAAGCGGGCGGCTTTCCGGATGCCGACGACTGGGCCAGACGCGCCGTGCCCTTCTTCATCAAACTCGGCCCCAAGGATAACGGAAAGCCAATGACCGTGACGGGCGGCTGAGCCGGTGCGCTTCTGTGGTCCCCGCTCTTGACCGGCGCGACTCATCTCTGGACCTTCACCCATGCGTCTCCTCATCACCGCCGGCCCGACTCGCGAAGCCATTGATCCGGTGCGGTATCTCTCGAACCGCTCCTCCGGGCGTATGGGCTACGCCCTTGCCGAGTCCGCATGCGAGGCGGGGCACGATGTGGTCCTGGTTTCCGGCCCCGTGACGATTCCCGAACCTGAAGGCGTGCAGTTGGTCAGGGTCGAGACCGCCCGCGAGATGTTCGATGCGGTTCAGCTCCACCTCAGCGGCTGTGACGCGGCTATCTTTAGCGCTGCAGTCGCCGATTATCGACCCGTCATCGTCGGTGCGCAGAAGCTCAAGAAGACTTCGGACAAGCTTGTGCTCCAACTGGAACGCACCGAGGACATCCTCGGCTCCGCTCGTTTGAAATTCGGCTTTCGCGGCTTCCTCGTCGGCTTTGCGGCGGAGACCGAAAACGTGATCGCCTATGCGCAGGGTAAACTGGAGCGCAAAGGCTGTGACATGATCGTGGCGAACGACGTGTCGCAGGCGGGTATCGGGTTTGACAGTGTGGAAAACGAAGTCACCCTCTGCCTCCCCGGCGGCCGGACGATTGCACTCCCGCGGCAGTCCAAGGCCGCCCTCGCGCACGTAGTGATGGCGCACATTTCATCCAGCATCCAGCCCTCAGAATCCAGCCTCCAGTGAACGAACTCCTCGCCACCGCCACCGAAGCCGCCCATGCAGCGGGCAAAATGATCAAAGAAAACTTCGGCTCCGAACTCACGGTGAATGAGATGCAGCGCCACGACATCAAGCTGGAACTCGACGTGCAGAGCCAGAAGCTCATCACCGACATGATCCTCGCCCGCTTCCCCGATCACGCGATCCTGGGCGAAGAAGGCGGTGAAACCGGCGGCGACGGCGATGTCGAGTGGATCGTCGATCCGATCGACGGCACGGTGAATTTCTTCTTCGGCATCCCGCACTACTGCGTCTCCATCGCCGCCCGGAAGCGCGAGTCGAAGGAACTGCTCATCGGCGTCATCTTTGATCCCAACCAGGACGAAACGTGGACCGTCGTGCGCGGCGAGAAGCCCATGCTCAACGGCAAAACGGTCGCCGTCAGTGATCGCGCCGAAATGCCCGAAGCCGTCGTCACCGTCGGCTTCTCGAAGAGCAAAGAGGCACTCGATCTCGGCTTCGAGCGCTACAAGCGCATCGCCTACGAGGTGCGCAAGACGCGCATGCTCGGCAGTGCCGCTCTCGCGATGGCCTACATCGCTTGCGGCCGACTCGACGCTTATGTGGAGGAGCAGATCAGCCTGTGGGACATCGCCGCCGGCCAGCTCATGGTCGAAGAAGGCGGCGGCAAGGTGATGCTCAAGCCCAGCACCACGAAGCCCGGTACCATGTTCATCTGCGCCACGAACGGCAAGTTGCCTATTGAGGAATATCTCTGAGAAAACGCTGTCTTTCAGCAAAGCCGAGCGGAATGACGAAACCAGAATGAGGAATGACGAAATAATGCCGAATGCCCAGGTTCGAAGCATGGTTCGCTCTCGTAGCTCGCCAAGCCGCGTGTTTCATCATTTGAGCTTCGTCATTCGTTCGTCATTCGGAATTCTGATTTCGTCATTCCACCGACTGGTCTCATCCTGATCACAGAGACCTGCAATCAATCAGCGTTTTCAACACAACCCATGCCTGCAGCCATTCCCGACAATCGCGAGGTCATCCTGGAAGCCCGCGAACTCACGCGTGAGTTCGACGGTGTGAAAGCGCTGGACCGTTTCAGCTTCAGATTGCATCGGGGCGAGGTCCTCGGCCTGCTCGGCGCAAACGGGGCGGGAAAAACGACCGCCATGAACTGCCTGCTCGGCCTCACGCTGCCGACTTCGGGTGAGCTGACCGCTTTCGGCCTGCCCTTGCAGGCGAACCGCATCCAGATCCTCCGGCGCGCCAATTTTTCCTCCGCCTACACCGCCCTGCCTGGCAATCTGCTCGTATGGCAGAACCTGCTCGTGTTTGCACGCATCTACGGTGTGCCGAATCCAAAGAAGAAGATCGCCGAGCTGATGGAGATGCTCGAAATCTCGCACCTCGACAAGCGGGTCACCGGCCAACTCTCCGCTGGCGAGTCCACCCGCGTGAACCTCGTCAAAGCCTTCCTCAACGACCCCGAGCTGCTCATGCTCGACGAGCCCACCGCATCGCTCGACCCCGACATCGCGGACAAGGTGCGCAAAGTCGTGCGCAAGGTGCAGCGCGAGCGCGACATCGGCATCCTCTACACCTCCCACAACATGCGCGACATCGAGGAGGTCTGCGACCGCGTCATCTTCCTGCACAAAGGCAAGATCGTGTGTGAAGGCACGCCTGCGGATATCGTCGCACAGTCCAGCAGCAGCAATCTGGAGGATGTCTTCATCAAGATCGCCCGCGATGGCGAGGTCGTGGACGAATCGAAGAAAGAAGAAACCGTATGAATCTCCATGTCATCAGCGCCCTCGTCTTGCGCTACCTGTTTCTCTACACCCGCACGCCCATGCGCCTCGTGGAGCTCGTGTTTTGGCCACTCGTCGATCTCGTCGTATGGGGGAACGTCACCGTCTTCATCCAGAAGAACAGCGACGCGGAGTTCGGCGGCTTCATCCTGTTCTTCCTCGGCGCGATGATCCTGTGGGACGTGCTTTTTCGCGCCCAGCAAGGCGTGGCCATCTCCTTCCTCGAAGACGTGTGGACCCGCAACCTGCTCAATGTCTTCGTCGCGCCCGTGCGCACCGTGGAATACCTCAGCGCCACCTTCTTCGTCGGCTTTCTGCGCATCCTCGTCACCGTGGTCGTGATGAGTCTCGTGTCGTGGCTCGGCTACTCGTTCAACATCTTCCAGCTTCAGTGGTGGCTGCTGCCGTTCTTCCTCAACCTCATGGTCTTCGGCTGGGCGCTCGGCATGATCTCTACCGCGCTCATCCTGCGCTGGGGCCAGGCCGCTGAATCGCTCGCCTGGGCCGTGCCGTTCTTCATCCAACCGGTGGTGGCCGTGTTTTACCGCGTCGAGGACATGCCCGCGTGGTCGCAGCCCTTCGCCTGGCTCTTTCCCGCCACACCGATTTTTGAAGGCATGCGCGAGGTGATGAAGTCCGGCACCATGAACTGGAACCACCTCTGGCTCGCAGCCGGATTGAACGTGATCTACCTCGCCCTCGCCGGCTGGCTGTTCGTCTGGGTGCTCAACATGACCCGCAAGCGCGGCCTGCTGACGAAGTTCGCCACGCAATAGTAGCCTTGTTGCTGTGCAACAAGAAAGCCTGTTCCACAGGAACAGGCCTACTTTGCGCTTTGCATCACTTCCACACACCCGCCGCACGCAGCACCGTCTCATGCACAGCGATGTCATGCGCCGCGTCCCAGGCCAGTTTTTTCTCACCCCGCACGACCTTCGCCAGATCGACGAACTCCGCCGCATAGCGATCCTTCGGCACATCAAGCTGGAATGACTGCACACCCTTCTTGTAGGCACCACGCGCCTTGGTGATCGACAGATTCACCTTCCCGGACTCCAGCGGCACAATTTCGAAGGTCCCTTCGGTTCCGGTGACGTTGAAGCGCCGACGTGGTCCGCCAAACGGGTCCGTGTGATTGCAACGGATCACTGCCGTGGCCTTCGCATACTTCAAAACAGCCATCTGGTTGTTCTGAACGCCATCGGTGCCCACGGGTGTCGAAAAAGCATTCACCGAAGCCGGTTTGCCGAGAATCGTCATCGCCGCGTCGATGATGTGGCATCCCAGTTCAAACAGCCCGCCGCCTTCCAGCGCACCAATCTGCTGCCGCGTGCGCGGATCAGCCAGTTTGCCCATCGCCGCGTCGATCTCCGTGATCTCGCCGAGCCAGCCTTCACGCACGGCCCGAAACAGCAGCTCAAACGCCGGATTGTAGCGCAGCATGTAGCCCATCTGCACCGTGAGGCCGCGTTTCTCGGCTTCGAGCCGCATGGATTTGAAGTCGTCATGTTTTAACGCGCCCGGCTTGTCCAGATGCACATGCTTCCCGGCCTCAATGCAGCGCCGCGCCATCTCACACGAAGCCTCAATGGTCGTTTCCACCGCCACCGCCTTCAAATCGGGCACGGCAAGCAGCTCCTCCACGCTCATCGACTTTACGCCCTCATAGCTCTTCGGTCCTGTCACGCCGACCACGTCCCACAGTTCGATCAGCGAACGCATCGCCGTCATCTTCCCGGCTGCATGCGCGTGTTCCGTGCCGATCTGGCCGATGCGCAAACGAGACGGTGCGTTCGCGGCGATAGCCGCCGAGCCACAGGCGAGGAGGAAGGTGCGTCGTTTCATGAGACCCTGTTAGCGTCTCAAAACTTCCGCTTCTTGCCGCCAGTTCGCTTCGGCTTGCCGTATTTCACCTCTTGTCGTGGCGGAATGGTGCCGCTGTCATCGCTGTTCAGACCAGCGCGCTTCTTGAGTTCGCGGATTTGGTCACGAAGCAGGGCGGCGCGTTCGTATTCGAGCTTCATGGCGGCTTCGGCCATTTCTTGTTCGAGCTCGCGGATGGTTTCGGTGATGGCGTAGTCGCCGCCGCCTTCGCGGACGACGCTTTCTTCAAGCTCCTTGGCCTTGCCGAGCACGTGCAGACTCTCCTGCACGGCGCGGCGCACGGTCTGCGGAGTGATGCCGTGCTTTTCGTTGTGATCGGCCTGCACCGTGCGGCGGTAGGTGCAGATGTTCACGAGCGCCTGGATGCTCTGCGTTTGGATGTCGGCAAAGAGCACGACCTCGCCCATGACATGACGCGCGGCACGGCCGGCGGTCTGGATGAGGGAGGTCTCGCTGCGCAGGAAGCCTTCCTTGTCGGCGTCTAGGATGCAGACGAGGCTGACCTCCGGCAGGTCGAGACCTTCGCGCAGTAGGTTGATGCCGACGAGCACGTCGCAGTCTCCCGCACGCAGGCTGCGCAGGATCTCGACGCGCTCAATGGCGTCGATGTCGCTGTGCAGATAGCGGACTTTGAAGTCGAGATTGCGCAGGTAGTCGGTGAGGTCTTCGGCGGTGCGCTTGGTGAGCGTGGTGACGAGGACGCGCTCCCCTTTTTCGATGCGCTGACGGCACAGCTCCATCGTCTCATCGATCTGGCCTTTCAGTGGCTTGATCGTGATGATCGGGTCGAGCAGGCCTGTGGGGCGGATGATCTGCTCGACGACGAGCGGCCTGCCCTTGGTGGTGACATTGAAGTTTTCGAGAGATTGTGTGTTACCGCTGACTCGCACGGCCTTTCCGGGCAGTGCGGCGGGAACTCCTTCCTCGATACCGATGCGGTCGCGCTGGTGGGGAATGTAGTTCGTGTTGCCCACCACGCTGTTCTCGATCTCAAAGCGTGCGGGGGTGGCGCTGACATAGACGAGCTGCCCGACCTTCCCCATGAACTCCTCAAAGCGCAGCGGGCGGTTGTCGAGGGCGCTAGGGAGTCGGAAACCGTGCTCCACGAGGACGGTTTTCCGCGATTTGTCGCCTTCATACATGCCGCCGATCTGCGGGATGGTGGCGTGGCTTTCGTCGATGAAGACGAGCGGCGGCTCCGGGAAGAAGTCGAGCAGGGTGCCAGGCGTGGCGCCGGGTTCGCGACCGGTGAGATGGCGGCTGTAGTTTTCGATGCCCTGGCAGAAGCCCATCTCCTGCATCATCTCGATGTCGTACTGCGTGCGCATTTTGATGCGCTGGGCTTCGAGGAGCTTGCCCTCCTTTTCAAACCACGCGACGCGCTCCTCCATCTCCTCGCGGATTTTGACGATGGCCTTGCGCAGCTTGTCGCCGGGCGTGACGAACTGCTTGGCGGGAAAGATCGTGTAGCTCGGCATTTTCAGCGTCACCGTGCCGGTGAGCACATCCACGGCGCTGATGCGGTCGATCTCGTCGCCGAAGAACTCGATGCGGATGGCCTCGTTTTCGAGGTAGGCGGGCACGACCTCGATCACGTCCCCTCGGGCGCGGAATTTGCCGCGCATGAGCTGGTAGTCGTTCCGCTCGTAGAGCATGTCCACGAGCTTCGTGAGCAGCGTCTCGCGGCTGATCTGCTGGCCGGTGTGCAGCGGCACCATCATGCCTTCGTAGTCCTCCGGGGAGCCCAAGCCGTAGATGCAGCTCACGCTCGCCACGACGATCGTGTCGCGTCGCGTCAGCAGGGCACCCATGCTGGAGAGGCGCAGGCGCTCGATCTCGTCGTTCACCGCGCTGTCCTTCTCAATGTAGGTGTCCGTCCGGGCGATGTAGGCCTCCGGCTGGTAGTAGTCGAAGTAGCTGACGAAGTACTCGACCGCGTTCTCGGGGAAGAAGTTCTTAAATTCCGAGTAGAGCTGCGCGGCGAGCGTCTTGTTGTGAGAAAACACCAGCGCGGGCCGGCCCATCTCGGCGATGACGTTCGCCATCGTGAAGGTTTTTCCCGAACCGGTGACGCCGAGCAGCGTCTGGTGGCGGTTTCCCGCCCGCACCGACTTCAACAGCTTGGCGATGGCCTGGGCCTGGTCGCCGCGCGGATGGAATTCGGGATTGAGCTGAAACGATGGCGAGTCCACGCGACAGGCTACGCCGCGAGACCGATGTCAGAATCTTTTTGCTGACGCATCTTTTTCCACTGGCCGAAGGAAATCAGGCGGCGTCCCTTCTCATCAAAGAGGCGGAGATTGATGCACTTCAGGCTCGACCACAGGGTCAGCGGCTTCACCGTGTGGAACATCGGGTGCGAGTGGTGGCAGCGCTCCAGATGGTAGTTCGGAATGCGGGAGCTGAGGTGGTGAATGTGGTGGAAGCCGATGTTGCCGGTGAACCACTGGAGGATCTTCGGCAGCTTGTAAAAGGAACTGCCCTCGATGGCGGCGGTGGTGTAGTCCCAGTTTTCACGACGCTCCCAGTACACATCCTCATACTGGTGCTGAACATAGAACATCCAGATGCCTGCCATGCCGGCCACCATGGTCACGGGGAGCTGCATCATGAGGTAGTTCTTAAACCCGAACAGCCAGCTCAAGCCGATCACCATCAGAGTGACGGCCACATTCATCGCCATGACGGAAGAGCGGTCTTTGCCCTTGGCACGGGGGGAAGGGAAACGCTGGTGAATGAGGAAGAGAACGAGGGGTCCGAGGCCGAAAAGCACGATCGGGTTGCGAATCAGGCGATAGAAAAACCGCATCTTGGGGCTGGCTTTCTCATACTCCTCCACGGTCATCGTCCAGATGTCGCCATCTCCGCGGCGGTCCAGGTCGCCGGAGGTGGCGTGGTGGACATTGTGCTGCCAGCGCCAGTGGCCGTAGGGCGTGAAGGTGAGCATTCCCGTGATGAAACCGAGGATGTCATTGGCGCGCTTCGACTTCAGATAGGAGCCGTGGCAGCAGTCATGAAAGATGATGAAGACGCGAACCAGGAGAAGACCAGCAACGACAGCAAGACCGAGCGTGAGCCAGTAGGAAACAGAAAGGCTCAGCCACATCAGGTACCACAGAGCCACGTAAGGAACCAGGGTATTAACGACCTGCCACGTCGCACGAGGGACGGAGGGGGTCTGAAAAGGGGCGATGATCTGTTTCCACTCGGAGATGGACGCTTGTACTCGGTCTTGTGAGGCGGTCATGGTCGGTCGAAGCGGCGTAAATAGCAGATTTTCAAGCATTTGCCCCACATTTTTTTGAGCAAAACTGTTTCGCGCAAGGAATTGGGGCCCAATCGCAAAATGCGCAAAACCGGGTTTTGGTGGTTCCTAATAGTCCCGGAAAGGGCCTCGCGGTTCGGCGGCATCCATTTCCGCCCTCCAGGCCTCAAAGCGAGCACGCATCATCCTAGCGACCTCCGGCTTCTCAGCGCTCAGATCCTTGGTTTCGCCCGGGTCGGAGCTCAGGTCATAGAGCCCGTTGCCCTTGGCGGACTCCAGCCACTTCCAGTTTTCGTATCTCGCCGCCTTGTCGCTGCGGCGCTGCCAGAACATCTCTTTTCGCGGTGATTTGGTCTCGCCGCGCAGGATCGGCAGCATGTCGAAACCGTCCATTTTCACACCCTCCGGGCCCTTTGCACCAGCGGCGGCCAGCAGCGTGGGTACAAACTCCAGCGAGGTCAGGAACTCGTCCGTGATGATCCCGGCGGGCAGTTTTCCCGGCCAGCGGGCGATGAAGGGCACGCGCAGACCGCCCTCCCACATGGTGCTCTTGCTGCCCTTCAGGGGCGCGTTACCGCCATTGCCGCTGCCACCATTGTCGGAGATGAAAATGACCAGGGTGTTGTCCTTCTGGCCGGCTTTTTCGAGAGAGTCCATCAGGGCGCCGATCGCCTCGTCCATACACGTCACCGCGCCACAGTAGCGGGCCAGCTTCTCGTCCTTCACCTTGTCGCGATACATGGCGACATACTTTTCGGGTGCCTGCACACCCACACCTTTCTTCTTTTCACCCTTCACGGTTTCCTCCGGCAGGGTGGACGCTCCATGCGGGGCGTTGAAGGCCAGGTAGAGGAAGAAAGGCTTCTGCCCCGCGTGTTCATTGAGGAAATACAGCGCCTCGCGGCGGAACACATCGGTCACATACTTGCCCTTGTCCTCCTCCGTGCGCGTGTTCCCGCGAAAGAGAGACGGCACGCCGTAGCGCTCGTGCGTGTAGTAGTCGATGCCGTTGTTCCCGTGGCCGTAGAAGAAATCGAAGCCGCGCTGCAGCGGCAGGAAGCGCTTTGCCTGCCCCATGTCCCACTTGCCCACGCAGCCGGTCACGTAGCCGGCTTTCTTGAGCATGTCGCCGATTGTCAATTCGCGCACGTCCAGCCCCAGCGTCATCTCAGGGGACACCGCATACTCCTCGGCGGTGAAGCGATGCCCGTAGTTCACCAAGTCGTTCCGCACCATGTCATAGAGACCGTTGCGCTGCGGATAACGCCCGGTAAGCACGCTGCCGCGCGACGGAGTGCAGGCCGGCCAGGTCACATAAAAACTCGTCCCCCGCACCCCTTCCGCCGCCAGTTTGTCGAGGTTAGGCGTGATCAGCGGCTTCGTGCCGATGCAGCCGAGGTCCGGGTAGCCCTGATCATCGCTGATGATGAAAACGATGTTCGGCTGCGCGGCGAAGCACGCAGCCGAGAGAATCAGGAAGAGAAAGGCTCGCATGCCAAACTCAACGACTGCGGGTGGCGAATTACTTCACCTTGAACAGCTCCACGTCGAAAATCAGCGCCTCGTTCGGGCCGATGTCGCGACCGGCACCGCGGGGGCCGTAGGCGAGTTTGGAGGGGATGTAGAAGCGGAATTTGCTGCCTTCCTTCATGAGCTGCACGCCTTCCGTCCAGCCGGGGATGACGCGGTTCAGCGGGAATTCGATCGTTTCACCACGCTTGTAGCTGCTGTCGAAGACCTTGCCGTCGATCAGCGTGCCTTCGTAGTGGACTTCGACGGTGTCGGTGGCTTTCGGGCTCTTGCCGGTGCCTTCGGTGATCACTTTGTACTGGAGGCCGGAGGCCGTGACGGTCACACCTTCTTTCTTGGCGTTGTCTTCGAGAAATTTTTCACCTTTGGCGAGAGCGATGTCGGACATGGAATGTGTGTGGGTGGTTGAATTGGGAGAGCGAGGCTAGCAAGAGGTCGAAAAATGTCGAATGACGAATGCAGAATGACGCTACACTCACGCCATGAATCGCGAACGCCTCGTCTCAAAGCTCACGTCTCACAGCGGCCCGTTTGATGTCGCGATCATCGGAGGCGGGGCGACGGGGCTGGGGGCGGCGGTGGATGCGGCCTCGCGGGGGCATTCGGTGGTGCTGGTGGAGCAGTCGGACTTTGCGAAGGGGACCTCCAGTCGCAGCACGAAGCTGGTGCATGGTGGCGTGCGCTATCTGAAGCAGGGCAATGTCTCACTGGTGCTGGAGGCGCTGCGCGAACGCGGGCTGATGGTGCGCAATGCGCCGCATCTCGTCCACAGCCTGCCGTTTGTGATTCCGAGCTACCACTGGTGGGAGGGGCCGTTTTACGGCATCGGCTTGAAAATGTACGACGCGCTGGCGGGCCAGCTCGGTCTGGCGCCTTCGCGCTGGCTCACGCGGGAGGAGATCATCGAAAAACTGCCCACGCTGGAAACGGAAGGCCTCGACGGCGGCATTGTTTATCATGACGGCCAGTTCGATGACGCGCGCCTCGCGATCCACCTGGCGCGGACGGCGGTGAATCACGGCGGCATCCTGCTCAATCACACGCGGTGCATCGGCCTGATGAAGGAAAACGGGCATGTCGCCGGCTTGAAGGCCGAGTGCGTGGAAACCGGGCGGCAGCATGAGATCCGCGCCCGTTGCGTGATCAATGCGACGGGCGTCTTCGTCGATGGCGTGCGGCTGATGGACGACGCTCAGGCCGAAAAGATCGTGGCGCCCAGCCAGGGGGTGCATCTGGTGCTGCCGCGCGAGTTTCTGCCCGGTGACTCGGCCATCATGATCCCGAAGACGGACGACGGCCGGGTGCTCTTCGCCGTGCCGTGGCACGGGCGCGTCATCGTGGGAACCACGGACACGCCGGTGGACCATGCGACGGTGGAACCCCGGGCGCATCCGGAGGAAATCGAGTTTCTCATGACCCATGCGGCACGCTACCTGACGCGCGATCCCCGTCCGGGTGACGTGCTGAGCATCTACGCCGGCCTGCGACCGCTGGTGGCGGTGAAGAATGCGGACTCCACCGCCGCGCTCTCCCGCGACCACACGATCCTCGTTTCCGACTCTGGCCTGATCACCATCACGGGCGGCAAATGGACGACCTACCGCCGCATGGCGGAGGACGTGATCGACCATGCCGAAATGATCGGCGGGATCGGCGTGAAGCGCTGCGTCACGCAGGACCTGATGATCCACGGCAGCGCGACCGTCCTCGATCCCGGTGATCCGCTCGCGGTTTATGGCAGCGACGCGGCGGAAATCCGCGCCCTGGCCGCGGAGATGCCCGAATGGGCAGGCAAAGTGCATCCGCGTCTCGATCTGACCTGTGCCGAGGTCATCTTCCATGTCCGGCAAGAGATGGCCAGGACCGTGGGCGACGTGCTGGCCCGGCGCAGCCGCAGTCTGCTCTTCGATGCGCAGGCCAGCATGACCGCCGCGCCCCGGGTGGCGGAACTCATGGCGTCCGAACTCGGCTGGGATGCCGAGGAGACTTCCCGGCAGGTCGGGCGCTATCAGGCGCTCGCCTCGGGATACTTGATGGAGGGCTGAGGCGGCCTCCGGATCGTGGGCCGATCCTGTCTTGCGCCCGGCTCCCTCAATTGTGGCAAAATCGTGGGCGGCGATCTTTGGCGAAGCGCAACCGCAGCGCCGACGTAATGTTTTGTAACCCTTGTGTGAACCGTTTCACTCCGTCTTCCTGCTAAATGCCCCCCCATTCCTCCATTTCCGCCGTTTGTCTGGCCGCCTGCCTGAGTCTCTGCTGCCAGGCCGCCTCTGCCGCTCCTGATTTCAAAAAGGACATCGAGCCGATCCTCTCGCAGTACTGCTACGACTGCCATGCCGACGGCGTGGCGAAGGGCGACTTCGCGATGGACGACTACAAGACGCTGGAGGAGCATCTGGCGGACATGCCGCTGTGGCTGCGCGTGTGGGACAATTCGCGCTCCCAGCTGATGCCGCCCTCGAATAAGAAGCAGCCCAGCGACGAGCAGCGGCGACTGCTGGCGGAATGGATCGAGCAGAAGGTCTTCAAACTCGACCGCGACAATCCCGATCCCGGCCGCGTGACGATCCGCCGCATGAACCGCCAGGAGTATGAAAACACCGTCAAAGACCTCCTCGGTGTGGATTTCGACGCCGAGGACGCGCTGCCGCCAGACGACACCGGCTACGGCTTCGACACCATCGGCGACGTTCTTTCCATCTCCCCGATGCTGATGGAAAAATACCTCGCGGCAGCCCGCAGCATCGTTTCGCAGGCCGTGCGCCCGCAGCAGGCGACGATCCCGGTTTATTCGATCGCCGGGGAGAAGTTCAAATCCGCCGCGCCTTCGAAAAAGACCGGCAAATACCTCCCTTTCAACCAAGGGGCCGAAGTGATCTCCAAGTACGTCATTGATCATCCGGGCGAATACAAAGTGACCGTGGAGTACAAGATCGGCGGCTCCGCTGAAGCCTCCGATCACACGGCCACTCTGACGACGCTCGTCAACGGCAAGGAGGCCGGTGACGAAAGCGTCGGCTGGGACAACCGCAAGAGCATCACCTTTTCCACCAAGGCTCCGCTGACCGACGGGGAGAACCTGCTGAGCTTCCGCATCGCAGAAAAATCGCCGCCGAAGGAGGACGACAAGCCGCTGAACATGAGCCTGCTGAAAGTCTCCCTCCAGGGGCCGCTGGACGGCAGGCACAAGGTCTATCCCCGCGACTACTACCGCGTCTTTTTCAAAGGCGGCCCGCCTGCGGATGCGAAAGAGCGCGAGACCTACGCACGCGAAATCCTGCGCCGCATCTCCGACCGCGCCTTCCGGCGTCCGGTGGACGAGCCGACCCTCGACCGCCTGGTGAATCTGGCGCAACTGGCCGCCAAGGAGCCGAAGGCCACGTTTGAGAGCGGCATCGCGCACGCGACCACGGCCATCCTCGCTTCGCCGCGCTTTCTCTTCCGCGCCGAGGTGCAGCCGGAACCGGACAATCCGGGCAAGGTGGTGCCGCTGGACGAGTTCGCGCTCGCCTCCCGCCTGTCGTATTTCCTGTGGAGCTCGATGCCTGACGCGGAGCTGTTTGAACTCGCGAAGAAAGGCGAGCTCCGCACGAACCTCGATGACGAAATCGACCGCATGCTCGCCGATCCGAAGTCGCAGCGTTTCATCGAAAACTTCGTCGGCCAGTGGCTGCTCACGCGCGACGTGGAGGGCATCAATGTCGATCCCCGCCGCGTGCTCGGCATCAAGGACCTTAGCGAGGCCTTCAAGGTCTTCGGCGCCCGCCAGCGCCGAGCCATGCGCCTGGAGACGGAATCGCTCTTCGCCTACATTCTGAAGGAAAACCGCAGCGCACTGGAGCTCTTCACTGCGGACTACACCTTCATGAACGAGCATCTGGCCAAGTTCTACGGCATCGCGGGCGTAAAGGGTGACTCGATGCAAAAAGTGTCGCTGCCGAAGGACAGCCACCGCGGCGGCATCTTCACCCACGGCAGCCTGCTCGTCGTCACCTCGAATCCCACCCGCACCTCGCCGGTGAAGCGCGGCCTGTTCGTGCTCGACAATCTCCTCGGCACGCCAGCGCCGCCCGCACCGCCGAACGTCCCGACGCTGGAGGAGGCCAAGAAGGCTCACAAAAACGCCACCATGCGCGAGATGATGGAAATCCACCGCGAAAAGCCGCTCTGCGCCTCCTGCCACGCCCGCATGGATCCTATCGGGCTCGCTTTGGAAAACTTCAACGCCGTCGGCATGTATCGCGCTGAGGAAAACGGCAAGCCCATCGACACGGCGGGCACGCTGATCACCGGGGAGACCTTCTCGTCCGTCGAAGAACTCAGCCGCATCATGACCACCAGCCGGCGCAAGGATTTCTACCGCTGCCTGGTTTCGAAAATGCTCACCTACGCCCTCGGTCGCGGCACCGAGTACTACGACGCGCCGACCATCGACCGCATCGTCGCCGATCTGGAAAAAGACGGCGGTAAGCTGCGCACCGTGGTGCGCGGCATCATCCACAGCGCCCCGTTTCAGAAGCGTCGCGGTGATGGCTCGCTGCGATAACCCTCATTGTTCATTTCCACCCCTCTGAACCCCATGATCCTGCAATCCTCCTCCAATCGCCGTCACTTCCTGCGCGGCCTCGGCACCTGTTTGACACTGCCCGCGCTGGAGTCCCTCGCCGCTCCGGCGGCTGCGGTCGCCGCGCCGCGTCGCATGGCCTTTCTCTACATTCCGAACGGCGTCATTCTCGACAAATGGCGTCCGCAGGGTGAAGGCGCGGACTTTCAGTTCGGCCCCACGATGGCGCCGGTCGCCAAGTTCAAAAACGACCTGCAGGTCTTCACCGGATTCGAACAGGCCAATGGCTGGGCTGGGCCCGACGGCGGCGGTGATCACGCCCGTGCGAACTCCACCATCCTCACCGGCGCCCGTCCGCGGAAGACCTCCGGCTCCGACATCCATGTCGGCATCTCCGTCGATCAGGTCGCCGCGCGTGAGGTGGGCGCTGCCACGCGTTTCCGTTCCCTGGAGCTGACCTGCGATTCCGTGCGCTCCTCCGGCGGCTGCGATTCCGGCTACTCCTGTGCCTACCAGTTCAATCTCTCCTGGCGCACCGAGACCAGTCCCGCGACGCCTGAGGCCAGCCCGGCGCAGGTTTTTGAGCGGCTCTTCGGTGCCGGCACCGGTGCCGAGCGTGCGCGGTCTTATGCCGCACGGCAGGAAAAGCAGCGCTCCATCCTCGACTTCGTGCTGGGTGATGTGAAGGCCCTGGAGAAGCAGCTCGGCCGCAACGACCGCAACAAGCTCGACGAATACATCACCGGCGTGCGTGAAATCGAGCAGCGCATCGCTGCCTCGGAGCGCTTTGGTCCGCCGCCGGACCCCGGCGTCGAATCACCCGAAGCTGGCATCCCCACCAGCTACGAGCAGCACATCAGGCTGATGATGGACATGCAGCTCCTCGCCTTTCAG
>CAMAZK010000068.1 GCA_945863205.1 Akkermansia muciniphila
GGGTGTGGGCGGCTTACTGGATCGCGAATGGTCGCGATCTGCCGCCGGATGAGACCGCGCCGATCGTGAAGGCGGGGGATGTGCTGAAGCGGGCGAAGGAAGGCGCGGCACCGGCGATCCGCGCGGCGATCCCGGACTGGCTGGAAGAAATCGGCAGCCGGGAGCTGGGCGCGGGCTGGGCGGCGGAGCGCAATGCGCTGAATGTGCCGGCGGAGGTTTTCCTGCGGGTGAACACGCTCAAAACAGATCGCCGTGCGCTGCGGGAGACCCTGGGGCGCGAGGGATTCGAGATGGAAGCGGTGGATGAGATCCCCTCCGCGCTGCGGATGAAGCAACGGGCGAATGTGTTTGGATCGCCGTCCTTCAAAAGCGGCCTGTTTGAGGTGCAGGATGCGGCTTCACAGCTCATCGCGCCGTTTTTGCAGGCGGAGCCCGGCATGCGGGTGATCGACGCCTGCGCGGGCGGCGGCGGCAAGGCGCTGCATGTGGCTGCGACGATGCGCAACAAGGGCCGCATCCTGGCGCTGGACGTGCACGCCTGGAAGCTGGCGGAACTGCGCAAGCGGGCGTCACGCGCGGGCGTGGACATCATCGAAGCGCGGGAGATCGAGGGCTCGAAGACGGTGAAGCGACTGGCGAAGACGGCAGACCGCGTGCTGCTGGACGTGCCGTGCTCGGGTCTAGGCGTGCTGCGACGGAATCCAGACGCGAAGTGGAAGCTGAGCCTGGAAGAGGTGGAGCGCCTGCGGCAGTTGCAGGCGGAGATCTTGGAAAGCTACAGCCGCATGGTCACGCCGGGCGGAAAGCTGGTGTATGCGACGTGCAGTCTGCTGCCGAGCGAGAACGAGGGCCAAGTGCAGGCGTTTTTGAGCAAGCACGGCGAGGAGTGGACGCTGGAGGAGGAACTCCACCGCCTACCTTCACAGGGATTCGACGGCTTTTACGCGGCGCGTTTGTCGCGGGCGGGTGCGGCGGAGACTTCGACCACGGAAGGCGAGGAGGATGCGGCTGCGGCGGAACCGTCCCAGCTCGAAGATCAGGCTCAAACCACCTGAAATTCGATGGGTGCTCGTCTGCAACCTCTCCCGTAGCACTCACTAAGGCGGGCAAGTTGAGGTTTGTGTCTGGAGAAAAAAATGAGGGGCAAAAAATGGCTGCCGGAGATGCAGATTTATTGTCCCCAATTTTTTGTCGTTTCAGACCTCTGCCGAGGGGTCAGAGCCCCCTCCTCCTTGTTCAGTGGCAGCCGCAGCCGGTGCCACAGGAGCCTCCGCCGGAGGATGGCGCAGGAGATGAACCGCCGCCGCCCATGAGGCCGGTGCCGCCGATGGGCACGCGGCGCACGGGGCGTCCGCTGTCGGGATGCTGAGTGAGGGGCGCGTCCTTCATGCTCTGGCGCATTTCAAAGCGCTGCACGGACTCGCCTTCGACTTGGGGGATGGTTTCGTAAACGTAGGTGGGCATGGCGGCGGGAGAATGCGGGGGAAACGGACTATTTCAAGGCCTTGCCCTTCGTCTCCGGGGCGAACCAGATGAGGATCATGCCGACGACGTAGATGCAGGAGAGCACAGAGAAGGCATTGGCCTCGACTTCGAGCTGCATGAGCCTGCGGGCCTCGCCCTCGAGCGCGGTGACCTTTTCAGAGCCGAAGAGACTCATCAGATTGACGAACTGGAGAGCGCCGATGGCGGCGATGAGGCGGCCGAAGTTGAAACAGAAGCCCTGGCCCGTGGCGCGGACGCTGGTGGGGAAGAGTTCCGGGAAGTAGAGCGGGAAGAAGCCGTAGAAGGACGCAGTGAGGCCGCCGAGCAGGAAGGCGCTGGTCATCAGCCACACGGGCATGCCGGAGCCGGTGTAGGAGTGGTTCGTCTGGAAGAAGACAAAAGCGGAGCCGAGGGCCAGCACGCAGAGCAGGAAGTAGGTGACACGGCGGCCGAGCTTGTCAGCGACGAGCGGGGTGAGGATGGTGACAAGGATGGCTCCCAGGGCCGTGGCGATGACGACGTACTCGATGATGTTCGACTTGGTGCCGTCCGGGGAGAGGAAGGAGGCCCACTTCGCGGCCTGCTGGGCGGACCCCCAGGTGCCCATGAGGGCGACGGCGGCGAGCCCTGCACCGATGAGCAGACTCTTCATGATGAACGCACGCTCGTCCGCCTGCACGCTGCCGCCGGCCTGCGCACGCGTCATGTAGCGGCGCACCGGATGCAGGTAACCCCAAAGGGCGATGCCCAAACCGAGGACGGTGACGGGCAGGGCGACGATGTTGCCGACTTTTTCCAGCACGGGCGGGGTCCACACCGTGATGACGGCGAGCGCGGCGACGGCCGCAGCGAGGACGCCGAGCAGGTCGATGGTGGCCCAGTGCGAGGTGGTGCCGGACTTTTTCTCCTCCTCCCACTTGTGGGATTCCGGCACGAAGATGAGGATGAAGAAATTGATCAGGGCCGGTGCGGCACCGCTGACGGCGAGGAAACGCCAGCCGCGATTGTGCAGCAGGTAGTCGGCAGTCTCCTGGCTCAGGCCGATGCTGCTGATCCAGTGCGATACGGTTTCCAGACTGGCATTGAGATAGAGGCTGAGCACGCCGGTGAGCAGGAAGCCCACGTTTGACGCTGCGCCGATCATGCCGGCGATCCACGCGCGGTTCTTGCCGCCCCAGATCTCGTTCACGAGGGCGACTCCGAGCGCCCACTCACCGCCCATGCCGAGGGAGGCGATGAAGCGCAGCGCTGCGAACTGCCAGGCCTGCGTGGCAAAGGCGCAGAGGCCGGTGAAGATGGCGAAGGTGAAGATGGCCAGCGCCATGGCCTTCACGCGCCCCAGTTTGTCCCCCAGCCAGCCGAAGAGCACACCGCCCGTGGCCGCACCGACGAGGAAGATGGCGATGATGACCGTGAACCACTGCCCCTGCACCGCTGCCGTTTCCCCCGGCAGCATGTCCTGCAGGGCCGGCTTGCCGATCAGCGGGAAGAGTCCCATTTCAAAGCCGTCAAAGAGCCATCCAAGGAAAGCGGCGATCAAGGCGGCCATGGCGCCGCGAGAGGAAGTTTTGGGTGTGGTGTCGGACATGGTGGGAATGAGAGTGGGACAAAACGCAGCTTGAGCGCACATCTGCGCTCAAGGCGAGAAAAAAGGTGAAAGTGAAGAGGTGGAATGAGGAAGGCGGACAGTGAGGTCCGGTGGAGCGCGAGTGTGTTGGAGACCACTCGCCTGTTTGATCACCCAGCGGGCACGAA
Source organism: Akkermansia muciniphila (assembly GCA_945863205.1). GTDB lineage: Bacteria > Verrucomicrobiota > Verrucomicrobiia > Verrucomicrobiales > Verrucomicrobiaceae > Prosthecobacter. Next base: position 3,241 of record CAMAZK010000068.1, read on the forward strand.
TGACCTCAAAACAGGCGAGTAGGCTTCGCAATACTCGCGCTCCATCGTGCGGCGCCGATGGGCTTCTGTGGGCTCGGAGGTCGCGGCGTGTGCGATGGGTGGAGCGCGAGTGTGTCGGAGACCACTCGCCTGTTTGATCACCCAGCGGGTACGAATGACCTCAAAACAGGCGAGTAAGCTCCGCCATACTCGCGCTCCATCGTGCGGCGCCGATGGGCGTCTGTGGGCTCGGAGGTCGCGGCGCACGCGATGGGTGGAGCGCGAGTGTGTCGAAGACCACTCGCCTGTTTGGCTACCCAGCGGGAGCGAATGACCTCGAAACAGGCGAGTAGGCTCCGCCATACTCGCGCTCCATCGTGCGGCGCCGATGGGCGTCTGCGGTAACTGCGCGACCTTCACGCGCTGCCAGGCTCGCTCTTTTCGGAGCGCTGCTGATGCAGGGATTTCAGGTAGGCGTTGTCCGGCATGGGCTTCACGGGCCGCTCGGGCGTGGCGATCATTTGCGTCACTTTGCCCGAGCTGCCGGTGATGAGCTCGTGGATGATCTGCGCCTCGGGCAGGTTCTTCCAATACTTCTGCGGCATCTCGGACTGCATGGCCTGGATCTTCAGCCGCGCGGGGTTGAAGATGCTGCGGTAGTAGGTGCGCCAAAGATCGTCGTGCGCGTCGGCGTCGGGGACATCGCCTTTGGAGACGCCGGGGCTGAAGGTGAGATCGCTGCCGTCCCAGTGGGCGCATTCGTCGGGCGTCAAAATGGACCAGTCCATGCCTGCAAAGCGCTTCTCAAAAAAGGGCGATGCCAGCCGGACGATGCGGTAGCTGGGCTCAAACCAGGCCACGAACTGCTCACGCCCGGCCACGCTGGTGCCGATGAGCCGGAAGCGGACGAAGGCGTGCATCTTGTGGATGTCCCGGGAAACGGCCTTCGCCCAGACCTGGCACTGCCGCGTGTCGGGATCATGCGGCATGGCGAGGAGATGCCGCTGGCCGCCGAGCGTGAGCCGATGCAGCAGCCGGTAGAGGATGGCAAAACGGCGCTCGTCCGTGTGGGCGCAGACACTGGCGGCCAGTGAGAGGAAGTCGGGCGGCACTTTGATGTCCTGCGCGGGGGCTGCGGCATAGATCGCAGTGTCTTCCATGAGCAGGCTGGCCGTCTGCGTGACATCGCACCAGTCCACCTCCTCAGGCCGCACCCCCTGGCGCAGCAGCTCGCGGGCTTTTTTCCGCCATGCGGGAAAGCCGGGCTCGATGGCCGCTGTGATCATAGCTGTCCGCTCAGCGCCATGTGAGCGTCCGCCTTTGTGGTGGCGGGTGCGGCGTTGAAGTCGAGCTCGAGCTGCCGTGCGCCGGGGAGGAAGTGCTGGCGGAGGTGGTCGCTCTCCAGCAGGGCTGGGCGGGGGAAGTGGTCGGCGGCGATGATGAAGGGCAGCACCTTCTTCAGGCTCACCCGCATCCGCTGGAGGTCGATGAGATGCAGCCGTGCATGACGACGCGCGGAGAGGATGCGCTCCACATTCACCGTGCCGAGTCCGGGGATGCGCCAGAGCAGCTCCCGCGTGGCGCGGTTCACATCCACGGGAAAGAGCTGCCGGTTCCGCAGGGCCCAGGCCAGCTTCGGGTCGATCTCCAAGTCGAGGTGCGGATTCGTGGCGGGGAGCAGCTCCTTCACATCGAAGCCGTAGAAACGCAGCAGCCAGTCGGCCTGATAAAGTCGATGCTCACGCACGAGCGGCGGCGGCTTGATGGGAAGCAGCACGCTGGGCTCCGGGATGGGGCTGAAGCCGCTGTAATAAACGCGGCGCAGGCGGTAGTCGCGATACAGTTCATCAGCCCGGCCCAGCACGAGCGCGTCATCGGAGCTGTCTGCACCCACGATCATCTGGGTGCTCTGGCCGGTGGCAAAGACGGGCGCTTTCGCACGCGGTGCGTTTTTGATCTGCCGCGCTTCTTTGCGGGCGCTGAGCGTCTCCTCGATCTTCGCCCGGATGCCGCCCATGGCCTGTTTCGTGTTCGCGAGGTTCTTTTCAGGCGCCAGCTTGTCCAGACCTTCCTGCGTGGGCAGCTCGACATTGATGCTGATGCGGTCGGCATAGCGCCCGGCTTTTTCGATCAGCTCCTGCGAGGCCTCCGGGATGGTTTTCAGATGAATGTAACCGCGGAAGTGATGCACCTCCCGGAGCTGCCGCGCGACCTCGATGACCAGCTCCATGGTGAAGTCCGCGCTGCGCACGATGCCGCTGCTGAGGAAGAGCCCCTCGATGTAGTTCCGCTTGTAAAAATCCAGCGTCAGGTTCACCACCTCCTCCGGGGTGAAGCGGGCGCGCTGCACGTTGCTGGAGCGGCGGTTGATGCAGTAGTGGCAGTCGTAGAGGCAGACGTTTGTCAGCAGCACCTTCAGAAGCGAGACACAGCGGCCGTCCGGCGTGTAGCTGTGGCAGATGCCCATCCCGCCCGTAGAGCCCACGCCCGTGCTGCCGCGCGAGTCCTTCCGCGCCGCGCCGGAACTGGCGCAGGAGGCGTCATACTTCGCCGCATCGGCCAGGATTTCGAGTTTGCGCGTGAGTTCCATAGGTTCGAGTGAACAGTGGTGAGGAGTGGCGGTCTGTCATCTTCTAAAGCCAGGACAGGAGCAGCACCCGGGGAGGAGCTACGATTGACGCGAACAGGCAGAGACGACAAGATCGACCCTCCAGAGAGCCTTCGCCGCCGTCATTGAGCATTCACGCCTCGGAGGTCCACTCGCCGGTCCGGCGCACTCGTTCTGTGGAGCGCGGGTGTGTCGAAGACCACTCGCCTGTTTGACTGCCCAGCGGGAGCGAATCACCACGAAACTGGCGAGTAGGCTTCGCCATACTCGCGATCCATGCTGCGGGAGCGATGGGCTTCTGCGGGCTCGGAGGCCCAGCGTGTGCGATGGGTGGAGCGCGAGTGTGTCGAAGACCACTCGCCTGTTTGACTGCCCAGCGGGTGCGAATGACCGCGAAAGTGGCGAGTAGGCTTCGCCATACTCGCGCTTCATGGTGCGGGAGCGATGGGCATCTGCGGGCTTGCAGGTCCCGGCGCACGCGTTGGGTGGAGCGCGAGTGTGTCGAAGACCACTCGCCTGTTTGATTGCCGGCCGGGTGCGAATCACCGCGAAAGTGGCGAGTAGGCTTCGCCATACTCGCGCTCCATGGTGCGGGAGCGATGGGCTTCTGCGGGCTCGCAGCCCCCGGCGCACGCGATCGGTGGAGCGCGAGTGTGCCCCCCCCTCTACACGTCACACACCATCGCCGCGTGCCGCAGGGCGAGGATAGGATCGTCCCAGGTGGGGATGAATTCGTGGGCGACGAAGTCGTGGTAGCCGATTTCGAGCACGGCTTGCATGACGGCGGGGTAGTTGATCTCCTGGTGCTCGTCGAGTTCGCAGCGACCGGGATTCCCAGCGGTGTGGATGTGGCCGATGTAGTCCTGATGAAGGCGCAGACGGCGGATGATGTCGCCGTTCATGATGCTGACGTGGTAGATGTCGAAGAGCAGCTTGAAATTAGGGCTGCCGATCTGCTTGATGAGATCGACGCAGAAGTCCACGTCATCGCCGAAGTAGCCGGGGTGGCCTTTCATCGGGTGGGAGCTGTCGCGGGAGTTCAGATGCTCCAGGACGAGCGTGACGCCCTTCTTCTCCGCCAGCGGCAGTACTTCCTTCCAGGTGGAAAGGCAGGCGTCGATGGCCTTGTCGCGGTCCATGCCCTCGAACTTCATCCCGGTGAAGGTGATCACCTTCTTGCAGCCGACATCCGCGGCCAGGTTGATGGAATCCGTCAGTTTGGTGACGACCTCGTCATGGAACTCGGGATTGCACGGCCCTTTGGCGAAGCCGTGACTGCCGACGAGGGAGATGTCGAGCCCGAGCCTTTTCACGTCCGGGTAGAGCTTGGAGTCGATGCCCTCGATCCCGACGAGGCCGATGGCCTTGGCATGCTTCGCCAGTTCCAGCGTGTCCATCGGCTTCCAGCACCAGCCCATGAGCGTGTGCTTGATGCCCTTGTTCTTGATCACGTAGGCAGGATCAGCCGCGGCTTTGGCGATGGTCTGGGCGCTCAGGCGGGAGGCGGCGGTGGCGGCGAGCGCGGTGGTGAGGAAGTGGCGGCGGTTCATGGCTGGAGGTTCAAGTTTCAGGTTTAAAGTTTCAAGTTGGGGCGTGGGAGAAAACGAGGCGCGAGGTCACTTTCCTGTGCGGAAGGTGGAGAAGATGAAGTCGGGCATTCCGGAAGGATGGATGGCCGAAAGAGAGGAAAGAAGTCAAAAAGGCGCTGAATCTCGGGTCTTTTTCCATCTCTTTTCTCCTTTTCTGCGAACTCTCCGCCCCTCTGGCCGAATCAAGTCGCCGATCGGTAGCCCCTGGCCCTAAGCCGTGCAACGACCGGTTCAGGTGATGGAACGCAGGAGCGCGGACGCCCTCGTCCGCTTCCCTCTTCATGACCGACTCAGCCGTGTGAGCTGGCAAAAAGATCGGTGGCAAAAAACAGGATCATTCTTCTGCCAATCATCACCCCATCTCGGGTTCCATTCAGCCAACCATCCATTGTCCTTAGCAGTTTACTGCGAAGGATGAATCGTCAACCACGGCAGACAACCGTAAACCATCGCAAACAGCCTTCTCTCCCATTCATCCCACCGTCACCTGCCCGTTCATCAGCAGCAGCAGCAGCCAGTCCAGGAGTTCACCGCCCCGTGAAATCAGGCATCTGGCTCTCGACAACCGCCTGCCAGTTCTTATTCTTGGTGCATGACTGTCGCTTTGCCTCCTGCACTCACCCAGCTTGTCGAAAGACTCCTGCACACAGGCCGCTATGCCGATGAAGGAGAAGTGGTGCGCGAGGCGCTCAGAGTCCTGGAACACCAGGAGTTCGATGAATCCCCCGCCTTGGAAGCGGCCATCCTGGAGGGCGTGCGTTCCCCCCACGTTCCGTATGATGCTTCAGTGCTGGACCGCATCCGGCAAAATGCCCGCCTCCAGGCATGAGCCTTGAAATCTCCATCGCCAGAAGGGCGGAGCAGGACATGACCCTGCAATACCGCTGGTATCTGGAGAATGCCGACTTCGATGTCGCCGAGCGCTACCTGCTGGCCGTGCATGAAACGATCCAGAGCATCGCCGGTCAGCCTGACCTCGGCATTCGCCGCCACTTCGCCGCGCCAGAACTTGCCAGCATCCGTAGCATCCAGGTCCGAAGGCCCTTCGACCGCCATCTGCTCTTTTACTGGGATGGCGACACTCTGCGCATTGAGCGCGTCATGCATGGGGCCAGAGATTTGCCGCGCAGGCTGCTGGAAGAGCCGGAAAGTTGATCGTGGTTCGTTATTGCCCGTCTCGGTTCCGTTCAGCCAACCATCCATTCTCCGTTCCATTCTCCGTAGCAAGACTGCGAAGGATGAACCGCCAAAGGCCTCCTCTCCCAGTTTGGCTCGTTCGCGCCCCACGCTCATCTCGGGCTTTGCCCAACACTGCGCGTTGCCTGTCTCGGCTCCCGTCAGTCCCCTCGGCTCCTCTTCTCACAGAGGGGTGCATGTGAGGTCACAGATGGGGGCATGTGAGGTCGAAGACTGCGATGTTTGGGGTCAAAGAACGGTCTCCTTGGTGAGGGGAACGTCAGCGTTGCCATCTGAGTGCGTGAGGTTATGAATTCGCAATGACCGCTGACGAATTGTTCAACCAGGCGCAGAAGGCGGCCTCGCAGGCCTACGCGCCCTATTCACGCTTCCAGGTCGGATGTGCGCTTTTCACTGAAAAGGGTGCTCTTTTCACCGGCTGCAACGTGGAGAACGCCAGCTACGGCCTGACGATCTGTGCGGAGCGGAATGCGGTTTTTCATGCCGTGGCCGTGGAAGGGCCCGGGATGAAGATCGCGACGCTGGCCGTCGTGGCCCTCGGTCAGGCCTTTCCGCCCTGCGGTGCGTGCCGGCAGGTCATTGCGGAATTTGCAGCACCAGAGACGAGCGTGTGGTTTCTGCGGGAGGGAAAACCCGTGTCGCTGACGATGGCGGAGTTGCTGCCGGAGTGCTTCAGGATATGAGTGGAGGCGCATGCACCTACCTTCCAGCGTCCGCCTCATCGAAGAACCTGCCGGTTATCCCATCCTCGTGATCGACCATCCGGCCGCCAGCGGTCGCATCGCCCTGAACGGTGCGCATGTCATGGAATGGACTCCCGCAGGCGAGAAGCCGGTGCTCTACATGAGTCCGCTGGCGCTGCTGGAGCCGGGGAAGGCCATCCGCGGCGGCATTCCCGTCTGCTGGCCTTGGTTCGGCGATCACCCGACGGAGCCCGGCAAACCGGCGCACGGTTTTGTCCGGAATGAGATGTGGCGGCCGGGTGACGTCACGGAGGATGCTGATGGCGTGAAAGTGCAGCTCTTTCTGAGCGACAGCGAGGCCACGCGGGCGCTCTGGCCGCACCGCTTCGAGCTGCGTCTGGAACTGAGCCTGGGCGCCGAGCTGAGCGTGGCGCTCTGCATCAAGAACATGGACGAGGCCGCCTGGAGCATGACCGGGGCGCTGCACACCTACTTGCGGGTCGCAGACGTGACCGCCGCAGCCGTCATCGGCCTCGACGACGCCTTCTACGTCGAAAAGCGCCTCTCCCCCGAGCGGATCGAGCAAAGCGGGCCCGTGATTTTTGACCGGGAGGTGGACCGCAACTACGAATCCCGCGCCACCCTGCGGCTGCTGGACAAAAAGGCAGGCCGCACCCTCGTGGTCGAGAAATCCGGTAGCCGGGCCACGATCGTCTGGAATCCTTGGATCGAGAAGTCGAAACGCCTGGCCGACCTGCCTGACGATGCCTACCCGCACTTCGTGTGCATCGAGGCGGCCAACGCCGCGCCGGACGTCATCACGCTGGCGCCCGGAGAGGAGCACGTCCTGTCCCAGTGCCTGCGGGTGAAGCCCGGCCTGGGCTAAATCCTTGATCCAGAGAGCTCCGCCACGCCATGTCACTCTCGGGCGTGCGCGTTGCTTGACCCTGGCGCTGCCCTCGCCATCTACTGAGCCATGGCAGAAGGTCCTCCATTGATCGACCGCGTGCGGTTGCGCTCCAATCAGTGGCGCAAGCTCCGCTCCATTGTCCTGAACCTGGCCACCACGAAGAGTTTCTACGGCACCAAGCTTCACGAGTGGAAGATCAAGGTCAGCCGGATGAACCGCATCCATGACTTCATCGAGCAGGTGCCCTTCACCACCAAGGCGGACATCCAGGCCGACCGCGCGGCAAATCCGCCCTTCGGCACGAATCTGACCCGCGCCATCCACCAGTACACCCGCTTCTGCCAGACCAGCGGCAGCAGCACCGGCCAGCCGATGGCCTGGGTGGACACGCCAGAGAGCTGGGAGGCGATGCTGAACTGCTGGCAGCGCGTCTTCGATGCGGCGGGCCTCGTCAAGGGCAAGGACCGCATCTTCTTTGCCTTCTCGTTCGGCCCCTTTCTCGGCTTCTGGACCGCCTATGAAGCGGCGGCGAAGGAGTATCTCGTCATCCCCGCCGGCGGGCTCTCCAGCCAGGCGCGGCTGGAGGCGATGGCGCGTTACGACGCGACGGTGCTGTGCTGCACGCCGACCTATGCGCTGCGTTTGGGGGAAATGATCGGCGCCGCTTCCGGCGTGGAGCGGAAGAGCCTGCGCATCAACAAAATCATCGTCGCCGGAGAGACGGGCGGCAGCGTCCCGGAAGTGCGCGAGCGCCTGGAGAAGCTCTGGGACGCCAGGATCTTTGACCACCACGGCATGACGGAGGTCGGGCCGGTCAGCTACGAGACGGAGGACATGCCCCGGCAGCTCGTCGTCATGGAGGAGGCGTATCTGGCGGAAATCGTGGACCCGAAAACGGGAAAGGAAGTGGAAGACGGTGAGTGCGGTGAACTCGTCCTGACCACGCTGGACCGCACCGCCTGCCCGCTGCTGCGCTACCGCACGGGTGACTGGGTGAAGAAGAAGATGCACCGCGGACGCATGCTGCTGGACGGCGGCATTTTGAGCCGCCTGGACGACATGGTCGTCGTGCGCGGCGTGAACATCTACCCGAGCGCGGTCGAGGCCGTCGTGCGGCAGTTCCCTGAGGTCGTCGAATTCATGGTCGAGCAGCGCAAGGTGGACGCCATGGACGAGATCGAGCTGCTGATCGAGGTCAAAGCCAACGCGGGCCAGTCTTTGATCAAAAAGGTCGCTACCAAGCTCCGCGACACGTTTTCTCTGCGCATTCCCGTCAAGCTCGCCGAGCCTGACAGCCTGCCCCGCCATGAATTCAAGGCAAAGCGCTGGCGGCTTGTTTCCGGCACCTGAAAAAACTTTCCAACATGGCCCTCCTCGAACTCACCAACCTGTCGAAAGCCTACACCGATCCCGGCAGTGGAGCCCGCGTGCCGGTGCTCAAAGGCATCAATCTCAAGATCGAAGCGGGGGAATCCCTCGCCATCGTCGGCCCGTCCGGCTGCGGCAAGAGCACCCTGCTGAACATCCTCGGCACGCTCGACACGCCGGACGAGGGGGAGATCCTTTTCGATGGCGAATCGCTCACCGACTGCACCCCGGCACAGCTCGCCGCAGTGCGCAGTCAGAAGATCGGCTTCATCTTCCAGCTCCACCATCTCATGCCGCAGTGCTCGGTGCTCGAAAACGTCCTGCTGCCCACGCTGGCCCTGAAATCGGCCTCCATCCTCGCGCGTCAGCGCGCCGAGACGCTGCTGGAGCAGGTCGGGCTGAAGGACCGCATGAACTGGAGACCCGCCCAGCTTTCCGGCGGGGAACGTCAGCGCGTGGCCTTTGTCCGGGCGCTGATCAACCAGCCGCGCCTCATTCTGGCGGACGAACCCACCGGTGCGCTCGATGAGGCGAACGCGGTCGTCCTGACCGAGCTGCTGCTGCATCTGCAAAAGACCAACGGCGTCACCCTCGTCATGGTCACGCATCATCGGGAGCAGGCAGAGTGCATGAAGCGTCTGCTAAAGATTCACGAAGGCGTCCTGTCATGAGCTTCAAGGATTACGTCCTGCAATCCGCCCGCTTTTACTGGCGCGGGCACCTGGGGCTGCTGTTCGGCACGTTTCTGGCCGGAACCATCCTCACCGGATCACTTCTGGTCGGCGACTCGGTCCGCGCCAGCCTGCGCCGCGTCGCCGCGCTGCGTCTCGGCCAGGTGCAGGGCACCGTGCTCGGCGGTGACCGCTGGTTCACGGAGAACCTGGCGCGAAAGACCCTGTCCGCCCCGGCGATCATCGCCATCGGCTCCGCCAGCTCCACCAGTGGCAGCGTGCGTGTCAATGGCGCCCAGGTGCTCGGCGTGGACGAGGCGTTCTGGAAGCTCAGCTTCAGCCGCAAGCCGGTGACCATCGAAAAGGGCGCCGTGGCGGTCAATGAAGCGCTGGCACGCAAACTCCGCCTCAAGGTCGGTGACACCCTTCTCGTCCGCATGGAGCGGCCGAGCGCGATCTCCCGCGATGCACCGCTCTCCGGCAGCACGAACGAGGACATCTCTCTGCGGAGAAAAGTCGCCGCCATCGTCAGTCCGGAGGACTTCGGCGCCTTTCAGCTCGTGGCCTCGCAGATTCCGCCGGACACCGTTTTTGCCAACCTGGCGGATTTGCAGAATCAGCTGGAAATGGACGGTCGGGTGAACGCCCTCCTCAATTCGGACTTCAACTGGCTGCGGGCGCAGACGGAGGAATTCCGAACGCTGGAGGACTTCTCCTTGCAGCTCAAGCGCGTGAGCGAAGGGACCAAGGAATGGGAAATCAGCACCAGCCGCGTGTTCATGGACCGCTCCCTCGCGGACAACCTCTTCCAATACAAGGGCGCCCGCGGCGTGCTCACCTACCTGGTCAATGGCATCACATCCGCCAGGGGCGGCACGCCCTACTCCATGATCACCGGCGTGGGTCAGGGGAAGGACGACGAGATCACCATCACCCAGTGGCTGGCGGACGACCACCAACTCGCCATCGGCGACGACGTGACCTTGAAGTACTTCGTCGTCGGCATCGGTCGCGAGCTGAAGCAGCAGGAGGCGACGTTCAAGGTGGCCAAGATCCTGCCCATGGACGACCCGATGGTCACCAAGGCCTGGACGCCCGATTTCCCCGGCGTCTCCGACGTGGACAACTGCCGCGACTGGGAGCCCGGCATCCCCATGGACATGAAGGCCATCCGGGACAAGGACGAGGACTACTGGGACGACTACAAAGGCACGCCCAAGGGCTTCATCACCCTGGCCGCCGCCCAGAAGCTGTGGGCGAACCGCTTCGGAAACCTCACCGCCGTCCGCCTCCCCGACGAGGGCCAGACAGCGGAGGCGAGATCGAACGCCCTGGCCCTGCGCCTGAAGCTCGCCGAGATCGGCCTGGTGCCGCGTGACCTCAAAAGCGCTGCGGGTGCGGCGGCGCAGGGCAGCGTGGATTTTGGCGGCCTCTTCATCGGGCTCAGCATGTTCCTCATCACGGCGGCGCTCGTTTTCGCGGCGCTGCTTTTCCTTTTTACCCTGGAGCGCCGCGCATCGCAGATCGGCCTCCTGATGGCCGTCGGATGGACGCGCGGCATGGTCCGACGCGCCTGGCTGACGGAGGCGGGCGTCATTGCCCTGGCCGGCATCGTGCTTGGCGTCATCGGCGGCATGATCTACACGCAGACGACGCTCCACGGCCTCGCCAGCGTCTGGAATGGCGCCACGCAGGGGCTGCCGCTGGTGTTCAGCGCGAGTTTCGGCACCATTGTCAATGCCGGATTGGCAACGCTCGTCGTGGTGCTGTTGACCCTGTTCCTCGCCAGCCGGAAGCTGTTTGAAATCCCAACGAGGGACCTCCTCGCCGGCACCCGCAGTGAGGACTCGGCCCCGAAAGCGGCCCAGGACAGGCCCCGGCTGATGCTCGCACTCGTCGGACTGGCGGTGCTGCTGCTAGGCGCGGGATTCTTCATGAAGAACCCGGAAGCCGTCGCCGGCATGTTCTTCGGCTCAGGAATGCTCTTCATGATCGCCGGCCTGCTCTGGCTGCGCCGCCGCATGCGCCGTGACAGCAGCGGCTTCGCCGCCACCCTTTGGCAGATCAGTGCCCGCAACATCTCACGCCGCCCCTCCCGCAGCCTCGCCGTCATCGGCATGATGGCGGGCGGCATCTTCCTGGTAGTCGCGGTCAATGCCTTTCGCATGACCGCTGGTGACACGACGCAGCGGAAGTCCGGCACCGGCGGCTTTGCCCTCATCGGCGAATCCTCGCTGCCGGTTTACGAGGATCTGAACACGCAGCCCGGCTGGGACGCTTTCGGCTTGGATGAAGCCATGATGGCCAAGGTGCGCGTCGTGCCCTTCCGCTTCCGCGATGGCGACGACGCGAGCTGCTTGAACCTCAATCGCGCCCAGAAGCCCGTGCTCATGGGGGCGGCCCCGCAGGCCCTGGACGGCACCTTCGCCTTCACCTCCGGCTCATGGGACAAACTTTCCGATTCATCCTTCGTCCCCGCCATCGCCGATCAGGCGACGGCCATGTGGGGCCTGGGCAAAGGCGTCGGCGACACCCTCGACTACCAGGACTCCGGCGGGAACACCTTTCAGGTCAAGATCGTCGGTCTCCTCGCCGGCTCCGTGTTGCAGGGAAAGATGATCATCAGCGAGCAGGCCTTCCTGGAAAAATACCCCGATGCCGCCGGCTACCGCTTCTTCCTCATCGACGCCCCCGCAGCCACCGCCGAGGAAGTCGCCGCTCATCTCACCCGGCAACTGGAGCCGCGCGGCCTCGCCCTCGAGCCCACCAAGCAGCGCCTGGAGCTCTTCCTCAGCGTCCAGAACACCTACATCGGCATCTTCACCGTCCTCGGTGGCTTGGGCGTCCTGCTCGGCACCGCCGGCATCGGCGTCCTCATCGCCCGCCATGTGCTCGAGCGGCGCGGCGAGCTCGGCCTCATGCAGGCACTCGGTTTCCGCGCCGGAAAGCTGCGCGCCATGATCCTCGGCGAGCACGCCGTCCTGCTCGTCCTGGGCGTGCTTCTCGGCGTGATCGCCGCCACGCTCGCGGTCATCCCGCAACTGATCGGACGCGCCGAAGATCTCCCGCTCGCCTTCCTCGGCGCCCTCATCCTCGCCGTGCTCGGCTTCGGACTCCTCGTCTGCGTCATCGCCGCCACCACCGCCGTCCGCGACCGCCTCACCGACGCCATCCGCCGGGAATAACCCCCCTTCCCTTCCCCGTAGCCGCGCCCGCGAAGGCATGGTCTCCCAATCCAGTGAGCCGAAAAAAACTAAAGCAGGGCAAAAAGCGCCCTCCCCATCTTTTTTCGACCTCTTTCGGCCACCCTCCCCGGATTCTCGACCCCAGAGGCACGAAACACACAGAGGACTAAGAGACTAGGAGGACAAGGAGTGACGCCATCTTAGCTTCAGGGGGGCGGCAGGATGCCCAGCTCGCGGGCGAGCCACGTAGCCCCTCAAGCAGCGCGACTGCGTCACGCATGAACGGCTCGTCGAAGGTGCGTTGGGTCGTTTTCGTCTTGTTCATGCCGGTTTGGGTTATGACCCAACTTTTACAGCCCGCACAAACGAAGAAGGCTCACTGTCTTGCAGGTTCGTAAGCCTCCCGCGGCCGCGCAAGCTAGCACGTTCGCCGACGATAACCCCGAAGCTGCGGACGCCTAACTCTCGAACCAGCTCCCATCAAAAGCAATTTCCTATCAGTCATCCCACTATGAGCAATGAGCAGCCGGTTCACTACGAAAAAAAAGACGAGGCTTATTTTAAGAAACGCGGCCTGCGAAAATACGCGGGTATCTGGTCGCTCTGGGCGCTGGGCGTCGGGGCGGTGATTTCGGGCCATTACTCGGGCTGGAATCTGGGGCTAGCCTCAGGCGGCTGGGGAGGGATGCTGGTGGCGGCGACGATTATCGCGCTGATGTATCTTGGGCTGACTTTTTGCATTGCCGAGATGTCTCCGGCATTGCCTCATACCGGCGGTGCGTATTCGTTTGCGCGGACTACGATGGGACCATGGGGTGGGTTCGTCACCGGGCTGTGTGAGAACGTGGAATACGTATTGACCCCGGCGGTAATCGTTTATTTTATCGGCTCGTATCTGACGGGAATTTTTGGAACGAGCCCGGAGTTTCAGCCTGTGTGGTGGTTGGCGGGTTATGTTTTGTTCATCGGGCTGAACATCTGGGGTGTGGAGCTTTCGTTCAAGGTGACGTTAGTGGTGACGCTGCTGGCGCTGGGTGTGCTGGTCGTGTTCTGGATGAGCGCGCTGCCGAAGATTGATTTCAAAGTGTGGGCACTTAACATTGGCCCTGGCGGCGTGCTGCTGCCCGGCGGCGGCGGGCCCTTCCTGCCGATGGGGATGGCGGGTGCGATGGCTGCGCTGCCGTTCGCGGTTTGGCTGTTCCTGGCTATCGAGCAATTGCCTCTGGCCGCGGAGGAATCGGTCGCGCCGCAAAAGGACATGCCGCGCGGCATCCTGTGTGGCATGATCACGCTGATCTTTTCCGCGCTCATGATCCTGTGGATCAATCCCTCGGTCGCAGGCATAGGCGCGCACGCGCTGGGCACATCAGGAGAACCGCTGCTCGACGGCTTCAAGGCGATCTTCGGCGGGGGCACGGCGTCGGCGCTAGCGCTGGTGGCGCTGGTGGGATTGGTGGCGAGTTTTCACACCATTATCTTCGCGCAGGGCCGGCAGATTTATTCGCTGTCACGCGCAGGTTACTTCCCAACCTTCCTCTCAGTGACGCATGGCAGCCGCAAGACGCCGCATGTAGCGATGATCGCCGGCGGGATTTTGGGCCTGACAATCATGCTGGGGCTGTTCTTTGGCCTGGGTGCGAAGAAGGGTTCGGCGGTGATCGGCGGCACGCTGCTGAACATGGCGGTTTTTGGCGCGATGCTCTCCTACATTGCGCAGGGCATCTCCTACATGCTGCTGGGTCGGAACCATGCGCACATTGAGCGGCCGTATCGCAGCCCGTTCGGCGACGCTGGCGCGTGGGTCACCATCGTCATTGCCCTGGTTACGATTTATTATCAACTGCTCGACTCCACGTACCGCATGGGAGTGCTTGGCGTGGCGGGGTGGCTTGCTGCGGGCATTGTTTACTTCGCACTCGTGGGTCGGCACCGGCTCATCCTCGCGCCCGAAGAGGAATTTGCGCTCAAAGCCCTTAATGCCAAGGCCGCAAAATGATTTCTCCATGAACCCCGAACAATTCAAGTCACGCGTCGCCGACAGCACGCTCGATACCGTCCTGGTATGCATGGCCGACATGCACGGCCGGTTGGCTGCCTAACACTCAACTTCTCCCCACTCGCTCCAGCACGATCCCATCTTCGCCCGTATTGCCTGCCTCGGCGCCGATGGTCGCGACCGCTCACTCAGCTAGGCTGTTCCCGGTTGTGAAAAGCTCCTCCTCTCGCCCGATCGCCCGAGTCGCAAATCCTACATCATGTCGCCCCGCTGCGGCATGAGATTGTCGTCATCAGAACCGCCGGCAGCGCCCTCACCGCCACGAACCTCCGCCTCCTCTTAACCAATCTCGGCGTCCGCCACGTAGTCGTCTGCAGTATCTTCACCGTCCAGTGCTTCGCATGCACGGTGTGCTCTCTCGTCGATGAAAGTTTCAACGTCATCGTTGTGACCGATGCCTGCGCCGCCGCAGCCGACGAGTTCCACCGTCAGGAGCTCACGACCAAGGAAACCCTCCCCCGCTTGACCATGTCCGCGCTCATCGATTCACTTATCCACGCCGATAAATCCGTCGTCCTCGCCGACAGCGCCCGCTATTGGAACCCCGACAAAGTCCACGCTTGGGCCGCCCGCGGCACACCTCTCGTCATCGGCCGCCGCGAGGGCTACCACCTTTATGACATGA
>CAMAZK010000069.1 GCA_945863205.1 Akkermansia muciniphila
TCGCTGACGTAACCGCGCACCGATTCAATCGCCATCGGACTCACCGTGAACGCGGCGTAACCTTCCTGCCACGCAAAATGCGGCTCATGGAGCGTGTCCTTCACCCAATTCGTCGCGTTCTTCTTCAAATCACGCATGAAGTCAGAGAGGCAATGCGTCGGTTTGAGGCCAAACAGCAGATGCACATGATCCGCCACGCCGCCGACGCAGATCGGCGTGCCCTCCAAGCCGCGAATCATGCCGCCGAGGTACTCATGCAATCGCGAACGCCACGCGGCGGCGATGATGGGTTCCCGCTTCTTCGTCGAGAAGATCACATGGTAGTGCAGCGAGGCGTAGGTGCCGGGCATGCGGGTTGGGGGGAAGACGGCGCTAGCATGCCTCCGGCATGAACCCTTGGGCAACGGTTTTGTAATACGTTTACCAGGGGTCGTGAGACCCCTGGCTACCGGCTGTGATCCCTTCGGGATCGGCGGCTCGATCGCGCCAGTCGATAAAGTGAAGTCATTGGCCGCTGCCTTCGCGAAAGGTGGGTGATGCCGCGACCCCTTCGGGATCAACCTCGTGCTGGATAGTGGGACAAAAAATTTGTGATACCCTTTCTGCCATGAAATCCGACATCGCAGAGGGTCATGTGGAAATCATCTCCACCGACGCCGATGCCGTGCTGCGCATGGCCGAGCACCTTTCCGAAAAGCACACCGCCCTCACTGGCAACCGCACGCTGGACATCCTCCACATCGCGACCGCGAAGCATTTGTCGGCCAGGAAAGTTTAGGTGCGGAGTCGGGCACAAAGTGACGTGCTCAAACAGCGCCCAATGTCGCGTTGTTTGTTCCCATCTCATGTCCCGCATCATCGCCATCGAAACCGCCATTCCGTCCGGCATCATGCCGAATCTGCTGCTCGTCCGCATTCACACGGAGGACGGCTTCATCGGCTGCGGGGAGACGTATTACACGCCGCATGCCATCGCGGCGCTGATCCATGACTGGATGGCGGAGCGCCTGCTCGGCGCGGATGCGCTGGCGATCGAATCGCACTGGCGCTTCCTCTACGAGCGCTGCACGCCCTTTGGTCATCCGGGAGCGGAGATGCGGGCGCTGTCGGCCATCGACCTGGCGCTGTGGGACATCCTTGGGCAGGCCTGCAATCAACCGGTGTATCGCCTGCTCGGCGGCCCGGTGCGGGAGGCGATTCCAGTGTACAACACGAGCGGCGGTCCGAGCTACGGTGCACTCGCCGGGGCCATGGAATCGCCGCGGCATCCCGGCTGGCCGGGCTATGGCGACATCGGCAGCCAAGGTCCGCTGCAGGACAACTGGGCCTCCCATTTCGCCGCCGGTGATCTGGCGGAGGAACTGCTCGCGGAAGGCATCACGGCGATGAAGCTGTGGCCCTTTGATCGCGCGGCGCATCGCAACGGCGGCCTGCACATTTCGTGGGCGGATGTCGAGGAGGCGATGAAGCCGCTGCGCGAGATCCGCGAACGAGTTGGGATGAAAATTGACATCGCGATCGAAGGACACGCGTTTTTCCAGCTTCCCGCCGCCCAGCGCATCGCGGAGGCGCTGCGCGAGATCCAGCCGCTGTGGCTTGAAGATGTGCTGCGCGTCGATAATGCCGCCACGCTGGCTGATTTCCGCCGCCGCAGCGGGCTGCCCATCGCCGCGAGCGAGATGCTGCTCGGTCGCAAGGAATACCTGGCCGTGCTGCAAGCGCAGGCCTGCGACTACTGCATGGTCGATCCGACGTGGAACGGTGGCATCAGCGAAACACGGCGCGTGATCGACATGGCGCAGACCTTCAACATCCCTGCCACGATCCACGACTGCACCGGCCCGCTGACGCTTTTCAGCGGCCTGCACCTGGCCGCGTCCTCGGCGAATGTGGTGTTCCAGGAGACGGTGCGTGCGCACATCCGCTCGTTTTACGACAAGCTGGTCGATACGCTGCCGGTGATCACGAACGGCAGGGCGCAATTGCCGACCGGGACGGGACTCGGCACGAAGCTGAAGGATGAACTGTTCCGTGAAGGCGTGAACGGATGGCGGAAGAGCGCTCTGAAACGATGATCGCGCGGTTCATCACTCTCGGACTCCTCGCGATCATCTCTGCGGACGCGCAGCAGGCGCAGCAGGTCGATGACATCCGGATTTTTTATGAAACCAGCGGCCAAAATGCGGTGGATGTCGCCGACGTGAATGCGAATGGCGTTCCTGATCAAGTCGAGGACGTGATGACGCAGGTGCGGGCGGCGCGGAGGATGTTTGTGGAGGTGCTGGGGTTTCCTGAGCCTCTGCAGACGAAGCGCTTCAGAGAAGCCAGGTTCATCGACATCCATTTCCAGCACAAAGACGTGCTGAAAATGAACGGCGTGGCTTACGACGAGCTCCAGCGCTTCAACAAGCCCGGCGATCCGCCCGGCACGCGGAGCATCGCCTTCACGGTGGCCACTTCCGTCAAAGCGCCGGCGAATCTGACGCCTGCGCATGAGTTTTTTCACCTGATCCAGTACGGCACGACCTACTTCAAGAACCGCTGGTTTCTCGAAGGCACAGCCCGATGGTCGGAGCGTGCGCTGGGTGCCGGCGGCCTGGGAACTGCGCGTGTTTTGAGCCAGTGGCCGTTGTCAGATGAGCAAAAGAAAGCGGTGACGGCGATGGCTTATGAAGCTTCGGAGCATCTGTGGAATCCGCTGGCCGCCCGGATCGACAAAACGGGTGCGATCCCGGATTCTGCGACGCTGAAACAGCTCCAGGCCATGACTTATACCGATGGGACTCTCGTGGTGAAGGATCTGCGCCTTACCGGCTGGGCTTTGATTCGAGACGTGATCGTCGAGCTGGGAAAGATCGACGATCAGGCCTTCCGCGAACTCGGCTACGAGCGCTGGTCGGAGGAGAATCAGAGATCGCCGGGGAACGATGCTTACCTGTTCCGAGCCATCGAAAAGATCGCTTCCGCGCCGGTCAGACCGTGATCTTGCGATTGCGTGCCGTGATCGGCCAGCATTCGGTGAAGCGACCGCCTTCGATGACGCAAGCCTCGCCGTGCATGGACACCGTGGGGCAGACGTGTCGCGGGATGCCGTGCAGGGCCTGGCCGATGACAAACTCATGCGCACGCTCGGTCTCGAGCACGAGGTGCTCCTCGCTTTGCATGACGGCGGTGGCGTCCGGCAGTTCTTCGAAACGGACACGCGGATGCGGATTTTCGGGAGCGACGGACTTGTGGCCGAGGTCGAGCGTGAGGCGGTTGATGCCGGGCTTGCTGACGACGCGGGCGAGCAGGACGGCGGCGGGCAAGAAGGGCAGGTCGGCGGGATACTTGTCTCCGTAACCAAAGTCCCAAAGCACGGTGGTGCCCGGGCTGAGGGTGCGGTCCCGATGTTCGGCATGGATGCCGAAGGTGGGCGAGCCGCCGGCGACGAATTCCTTCACGATGATGCCTTCACCCTGCAGGCGGCAGCGGAACTGATGGACGGGCGCGAAGGCGGCGGCGCAGCGCTCGCGGCGGACGTCGAGGCTGTCGTCGTGAATGTGCCCGTCGTAGGCATGGATGCCGCGAAACTGCAGGCGCGGCGTGTCCTTCATGACATGGGCGAGGTAGGCCGCAGCGTCTCCGGGGACGATGCCGGTGCGGGCCATGCCGCAGTCGAGCTCCAGATAGACGCCGAGCGTGACATTGTGCTGCTGAGCGGCGGAGGCGAGGCTGCGGATGCTGTCCTCGTCATCCGCGATGCTGGCGAACTGCACGGCGGGATATTTGAGCGCCAGCGTGGCGAGCCGGTGCGCATTGGGACCGACGCAGGGCATGGCGAGCATGACATCGGCCGCCCCGGCGGCGGCGCACATTTCCGCCTCCGCGATGGTGGAGGTTTTGAAGTTCGTGATGCCGAGCGCCACCTGCCATTCGATGATGCGGGCGCATTTGTGCGTCTTCACGTGAGGCCGCAGACGACCGGGGCCGCCGGCGATCTTGAGCATGAGCTGCAGGTTGTGCTCGATGCGGTCGCGGTAGAAGAGCAGCGCAGGCGAGGGGATCTCGGCTTCGTTTTCGATGTGGAACCAGGCGGGATGCATAAGGGGTCAGATGAATTTGATGACCTGCTTCTCGCGATGCTGGTCGTGGGCGGGGTTGAGGGCGCGGAGTTCGAATTCGGCGCGGTCGGAGTCGATGCGCACGATGACCCAGCCGTTCGGCCGTGCGGGGTCGAAGGTGTAGGCGACGGGCGGCAGGTTGATGAGGGGGAGCCCGGTCTTCTCGTGCTTCGATTTCATCCAGGTATGCGTGTGACCGTAGATGTAGCCCTGCACCTTGGGATACGAGGCGAGGAGGTCGAAGAGCGCGTCGCTGTCCTGCAGGCAGCTGCCCCTTTTGTTCTCCGCCATGCTGCCCTGGATCGGATTGTGATGCGCGACGATGAAGGTCGGCTTGTTGGGCGAGTTGCGCAGTTCGCGCTCGATCCAGGTGAGCTGGAGCTCGCCGAGCATGCCGGGGGTCTTGTTCACGAGGTCGAGCGAGTCGAGCAGGATCCAGTTCACCTGGGCGCTGGTCACGGTGGCCACATGCTTGTCCGGCACGTTCATGGGCCGCTCGGCATTCGGCGGCGGCGGGCCGATGACGACGTTGAGGAAGTTGTTGCGGTGGTCGTGGTTCCCCAGCGTGCAGTGGATCTGGATGGACTGCTCCCGCAGCGGCTGCATGCAGCGGAGAAAGGCGGCGTAATCGTCCGCCTGGCCGTCGGCGAGGGCGCAGTCGCCGTTCACGATGAGGCCAAAGGGCTTCTGGCCGATCTTGAGCACCTGGTTGGAGCAGCGGCGGAGGTTTTCCGCCATGCAGATGCCGCGGGCGGTGGCCGTCTCGTCGGCGGCGATGTGGGTGTCGGAAAAAAGCACCCAGACCTGCTCCGGGATGTCGAGTGCGGGTGCTTGGCCGGCCAGCGTGCCGAAGGCGGCGGCCGTGCCGCGCTTGATCCAGTCGCGGCGTGTCAGGGGTGGCAGGGTGATGGGCATGGGAAAAAACAGAACGCTGATGGATGGCGAAATCGTGCGCACCATCCGGCGGCGGTGCGCTCAGGTGCCGAAGTAGCGGTCGCCTGCATCCCCGAGCCCCGGCACGATGTAGCACTTTTCATTGAGACCGGCGTCCACGGCGGCGGTGACCACGGGGACGTCTGGATGCGCGGCCTCCAGTGCGGCGAGGCCCTCCGGGCAGCTGACCACGCAGAGCATGGTGATGGTCAGGGCGCCCGCTTCCTTGAGCTGGCGGATCGCCTCGCATGCGCTGCCGCCGGTGGCCAGCATGGGATCGAGGAGGAAGACATCCGCCGAGGCCAGGGAGTCCGGCAGATTCGCGTAGTAGGCCTGCGGCAGGGCGGTTTCCTCGTCCCGGCGGATGCCGACATGCGCCACGATGGCCTCCGGGACGAGCGTCATGATGCCGTCGAGGATGCCCAAGCCGGCGCGGAGGATCGGCACGAAGACGACGGGGCGCGCCAGTGCAGAGCCGGTCGTCTCCTGGACCGGCGTGCGCACCGCCACCTCCTGCACGGGCAGTTCCCGCGTCGCTTCGAGGAAAAGCATCTGCGCCAGGAGGTTCAGATGACGGCGGAACTGGTGCGGGGGCGTCTCCGCCGCGCGGATCGCGGTGAGGTGACACTGCGCCAGAGGATGCGTGACGACGACGGGCTGCATGCGCTGCACTGTGCCGTGATTGGTCCGGCTGGCAAAGTTTTATGCCGCAGGATTGACCCCCATGGTAGCATGCGCGGATGAAAACATGCGCCTTCTGCCTCTCTCTCACCGCCCTGGGCCTCGTTTCTTGCGAAACGCCTCCTGCGGGGGACGGCTCCAGCTACTACTACCCCTCGTCGGATCCGGCGGCGCCGCCTGCCCGTGCTACCAGCAGCCCTTCCACCGCCAGCCGTAGCGCTCCGGTGCCGCGTGGCGGTTACGCTCCCGGCTCCGGGCCCACCGCCATGCCGCAGGGTGATCAGTTCATGCATCAGCAGAGTGTCACCGGCCCTTTCGGCAGCCGCAGCAGCAGTACCGTCATTCAGTCCACCGGCGGAGTGCAGAGCTACCAGACCATCGGCGGGGTGCCCGTCTATCCCGGGGCTGTGGTGCCCGGCTACCGCCCCGGTCAGCCCTACTTCGGCGCACCGGGGGCACAGCAGCCGGTCTATGTGCCCGGCGTGAACGGCCAGCCCGGCTACTACATGAATCCGGCCACCGGAGCCCGCATGCAGCGCTGAGAGGCTCAGCGCTCCGCTTTCGCCTTCTTCGCTTCCATCCGGTGCTTGATCACCTCGATGACGATCGGCAGGACGGAAACCACGATGATCAGCAGGAAGACCAGCTTGATGTTGTTTTTGATCACCGGAATGCTGCCCAGGAAATAGCCGGCGATGCTGAAGCTCAGCACCCAGATCAGGCCGCCACCCAGGCTGTAAGCCAGGAAGCGGCGGTAATCCATGCGCCCAAAGCCCGCTGTGAATGGCGCAAACGTGCGCACGATCGGCACGAAGCGGGCGAGGATGATCGCCTTTCCGCCGTGCTTCACGAAAAAGGCCTCCGTCTTCGCCAGGTAGTCCCGCTTGAACCAGCGCTGGTTCACGATCCAGCCCCCCGCCTTGCGGCCGATCCAGTAGTTCAAATTGTCACCGATGATCGCCGCGCACATCAGCAGCGGGATGATGAACTCGATCCTGAGGTAGCCCTGCGCTGCCAGCGCTCCCACGGCGAAAAGCAGCGAATCGCCCGGCAGGAAGGGCATCACCACCAACCCCGTCTCGCAGAAGATGATCGCAAACAGCAGCCCGTAAATCAGCGCCCCATGCTCCTGCGCAAAGATTTGCAGGTGCTTGTCAACGTGGAGGACGAAATCGAGGAGCTGGGAGATCATGCGTGCGCCGACTCTCCCGGCGGCAGCGCCGCGCCGCAAATGAAAACTCCGGCACCAACCGGGCGAGTGCACAGAGGGACGGACACAAAGGACGCGAGATTAAGGCCCGTTTTCGACGAAGGCGGCTGATTTCAGCCGTGCACCAGGCTGGCACGATAAGCTCTGAAACCCTTGTGGCTCCTACTTGATTCGCATTGACGTTTTGCCGGGAGGCCTCCTTGATCCCGCATTCGTGTCAGGCCCGTTATCGGACATCATGCTGTGGATGAGCCACCTTCGACACAAGTCAGACTTAAGTTACTGAGGAATTGCACGACGAGCGATTGATACAAAGCTAATATTTAATATAAGTCGATAGTCTGTACTATCTAATTGATGATCGTACGCGGCTCGAGGAGCTATAGGCACTCGATATTTAGGTTAACCTTTAAACAAAATTGTGAAGCATCTCAAATTTGGAATAAGTCTCAACTTTAGAACAAATCATTGAAAAGCTAGCCCCAAGCCCTCAGCTGCCAGCCCCCGAGCATCCTTCTTCGAGTCATGAACACAGAGCCCGTATCCGAACCTATTTCCACACCAGCCCTAGATCGCCGCTCTTTGATGCGGAGCTTCGGCGGAGCCGGACTCATCTCTACCTGCCTCGGCTTGTCATCCCGCCCTGCCAATGCAGTGGAGGTAGGGCCAGATATGGGAGATACACGGCGGGACAACGCCTTCGCCATCAGGCGCGATGCCGCCAGGGCCCAAGAGAGCCTGCCCTTGCCGCACCACCCGACATCGTCGGACGATAGCGCTTACCCCACTTTTATTGGCTCCTTCACCAAAGGCTTGCCGCACAATTCATTCGGCGAAGTAAATCCAGCGGCCTACCTTGCCCTGCGTAAAGCCTTGACCACCGGCCGACAAGCAGACTTCAGGGCCATCCCACTGGGCGGCACGGCACGGCTGGCCAATCCACAGGCGGCTTATTCCTACAGTTTGGAAGGCGGTGACTCCCATCACATGGCCATGCCTCCAGCCCCTCCGCTTAACAGCGCCTGGGCTGCCGGGGAAATGACAGAAGTTTACTGGCGCGCTTGGACCCGGGATATCCCTTTCCTCGACTATGGTTCGGACCCAACCATCGCCGCCGCCGCCGCAGACCTTACGGCCTTACCCGACTTCCGCGGCCCGAAGGCCGCAGGGACGGTAACTCCCGGCAATCTTTTCCGAGGTTCCACTGCCGACGATCTTGTTGGACCGGTCATCTCCCAATTCCTCTATCAAGACATCCCGTTCGGAGCCGCCACCATTCGGCAGCGCTACCGCACCACCGCATCCGGAGACGACCACCTCACGACTGTGGCCCACTGGTTGGCCGTGCAAAATGGCGCACCTCCACCCGTGGCCGCCACGCGTGAGCCCACCGACCGCTACATCGCCAACGGCCGCGACCTCGCCGAGTATGTCCACGTGGACTTCTCGTATCAGGCCTTTCAGTCCGCAGCACTCATCCTGCTCGGCTACGGAAGCGCGGCATTGGACGACGCCAATCCTTACAATGCCATCAGCAACCAAGGAAATTTCGTGACTTTCGGGGGCCCGATGATCTTGGACCTAGTCGCCAGGGTCGCCATCGAGGCCCTGAAAGCGGCCTGGTATCAGAAGTGGCTCGTCCATCGTCGGCTGCGGCCGGAGGCATACGCCGGCCTGGTTCATCAACACCTCAGCGGGAATCGAACTTACCCCCTGCACAGCAGTGTCTTGAATTCGGCGGTGCTGCCCCTGATCGCTGGCACCTACGGCTCCTATCTCCTGCCTATGGCTTACCCGGAAGGATGCCCACTTCACTCTGCCTATCCAGCCGGGCACGCCACCATCGCGGGAGCCTGTGTTACAGTCTTGAAAGCATTCTTCAAAGAGGAATTCGTCATTCCCGCAGCTGTCGAAGCCTCTGCAGACGGCATGTCACTCATCCCGCACCCTGCAGTGTTGAAGGTGGGAGGTGAACTCAACAAGCTTGCCGCAAACATCTCCTTCGGCCGTGATGCCGGTGGCGTGCATTGGCGGACCGATGGTGAGGAGGGAATGAACCTCGGCGAGGAGGTCGCCATTCGTCTCCTCCGCGACCACAAGCGGCTGAACAGCGAGCCATTCACCGGTTTCAGCCTTCGAAGGTTCAACGGCAGCACCTTCATCATCTGACGGTGATACGGGCCGCAGTCCTTGATTCACAGCGACGTTTGCCGGTAGGCTGACTTAATCCCCTGCCATTCGGGACGGACGCTTTGTTCTACTTGCCCGCTCCTTTTTTGCTGTTGCCTCGTCTTTTCGGGGACGCACCGTCTCCGCAGGAGATGCTTGGGGCTTGATTTCGTCGATTCCGGCAAGAGCGCGGCTGCCTGGCTTTGGGTGGTCTGGCGCAGCGCAGGCCCGCCCTCCATCGGACGAGAGACGAAAAAGGCCGGAGCTGTGAGCTCCGGCCATGGGAAAGGCACGAGGGTGATGGACTGCGGCTGCTATTTCAGCTCCAGGGTGACGACTTTCTTGCCTTCGATCTTGAGGCCTTCGACCTTGTCGAATTTCTTGGCGACATCGCTCATGCTGAGGCCGCCTTCTGCGGAATCCATGACCTCCATGAAGGCGTCCGTGTTGTCCATGAGCTTGTCGAACTGGATGTCGAGGTAGCTGACGGCACCGTCGGAGAAGTGGGAGGCGTCCGTGCTGGCGATGCCGCCGGCGGCGGTGACCTGCACGGACATGCGCATGCCGGCGAACATAGGCTTCATCATGCCCATCTGAGCTTTCATCTGGGCGATTTCGGCTTCGCTCTTCTTCGGCTTTTCGATGTCGCCGCCCTTTTTCTTGTCGGCTTCAGGGTTGCTGATCGTCAGGGTGGAGCCGCTGAGGGCGAAGGTCATGGGCTCGGCCGAGGAGGTGGACTTGCCTTCCTGCTCAGGCTCAAAGGGGACGTACTTGAGCTTGGAGAGATCGGCGACGCTGAAGACGACCTTCACGCCGCTTTTGCCATCCGGGCTTTTGACCTCTTCGTGAGATTTGACGGTGACGCCTTCGCCGAGCTTCTTGGCGCGTTCATCAGCGGCGGCCTTGTCCATGACGAGCCCCTTGAGCTGATCGCCCTGGCCGCCGGCGCCGCCGGCCTGGATCATGGCGGCGAGCTGCGCACCGAGGAGGACGCTCTCCTCCAGGGTGGCGGTGCCGTCCTTGCTGACATTGAGGGTGGACTTGATTTCAAGGCAGGAAGTCAGGGTGAGGGTGACCGCCGCGAGGAGGAGAGGAAGGATATTTTTCATGAGGGCGGAAGCTTACGCCGCCCCGGGATCGGGAAACAACAACAATCACGTGCCAATTGCGTGTTCGAGGTAGGTGTGATGCTGCTTGCCAAACCGGGTGGATTCTGAAACAAGTCGGGCATGGACTCGCATGAAGTGATCAGCAAAGCCGTCGAGCGCACCAGCTTCAAAGAAGTGGCTGCGCAGATGGGTGTCTCCCTCTCCCTGGCGTACAAGTGGTCCCAGCCGGACGAGGCGCAGGGCAGCGGCACGACGAATCCGCTGGATCGCGTGCGCCAGCTTTATGAGATCACCCGCGATCCGCAGATCGTGCAATGGCTCTGCCACAAGGCGAACGGGGTCTTTGTGCAGAATCCCCGGGGCGGCGGCCCGCGCGGCATGGAGCTGATGCCGGCCACGCAGGAGATCGTGCAGCAGTTCGCCGATTTACTGGCCGCGATCAGCAACGCAGCAGGTGACGACCGCATCACTCCGGACGAGGCGGCGCACATCCGCGGCGTGTGGGACGAGCTGAAGCGCTTCACAGAAGGTTTCGTCCGCCTGTGCGAGAAGGGCGACTTCGTGCATCTGGCGGAGGAGATCAAAACCCACCAGCACACGAAGTAAGCCAAAAGTCAGGTCATGGAAGAGGACGAATCCGCGCCGGAGGTCATCGAGCACCCCATCGGACCGGAGCTGGACCTGCACACCTTCCGCCCGGGTGAGATCGGCAGCCTGCTGCCGGAGTACTTCATTGAATGCCGGAAGCGCGGCATCCTGCAGGTGCGGATCATCCATGGCAAGGGCACCGGCACACTGCGCACCGGCGTGCACCAGCTCCTCGCGAAGCTGCCGGAGGTGGCGCAGATCATCTGGCCGGCAGACGAAACGAGCGGCTCATGGGGTGCGACGTGGGTGCTGCTGCGGCCGTTGCCGGGCTATTCCAAAGGAAAGGTCCAGTAGTCGAACAGGTCCGCCCAGGCCTGCCAGGTGGAGCGAGGCGGCCCGCTGACGTCGTCTATTTCCATGCCCCGGGCGCAAAACCAGAGCGTGAGATAGCGCCGGCGATCGAGGTTTCCCGCACGCTGTTCAGGTTCGAGCGTGCCAGCGGAGATGACGAGTTCCTCAAAGGTTTCCTGATTTTCGGCGAATGCCTCCTCAGGCGTGAGCACGCGGTGGAGGAGGTGAAGGCCGTCCGGGCCAGCCTTGAGAACGATCGCCAAAAAGACGGCGCCCAGCATCGCTTTACGAGAAGGGAGTTTCATCATGACGGTCCGAAATCTACGGCTTCCAGTCCGCGTCCGTCCAGACCTTCGGCTTCTTGTTTTCGAGCTTTTCCAGATCCAGGGGCGTGACGTTTTTCACCTCCAGGGTCGCGCCGCGGATGTCGAGGGTCAGCGGGCCCTGCAGGTCGCTCTGTTCCAGCCAGAAGCGCAGGCGGAGGTCGGAGGTGGCCTGCGCCTCGACGCTGATAGGACGCTCGGCGGGCAGGATGAAGGGGGCCACCTCCTTGCCGGCGGCATTGAGCAGGCGCACGTCCGGCGGTTGCATGAAAAGTGGGCGCGGGCTGGCGTTCCGGTAGCGGATCTCCAGGTCGAGGCGGGCATTGCCGTAGTCCCGCTCCAGCGTGCAGCGGCGCAGCTGCAGCGGGGCGTCAGCGCTCGATTCCGGCACCGGACCGTCGGCCGCCTGGGGGGCGTCCGCCTTGAAAGACCACCACATGGCGATGCCGCCCGCGATCAGCAGGAGCCAGACTTCGAAACGTTGAAACAAGCGCATGACGGGAAGAACCGGGTTTTCCAGGGTTGTCAAACCGGGAAGTTGTCCTAGCATGCCCGCCCCCCAGGCCCGGCGGTCGGTTTGCCGCCCTGTCGTGGTCCGCAGCAACGCTCCCAGCCTCCCCTTCCTCCCATGAACATCAACGTCGAACATCAACCCAACTGCCGCGCCGTCGCCCATGTCCACGTGCTGGCCGATCAAGTCACCAAGGAGCGCGACTCGATCATCTCCTACTTTTCCGGCATGGTGCGCCTGCCGGGCTACCGTCCCGGCAAAGTGCCGAAGACCATCGTGGCCAAGCGCTACGAGAACGAGGTGAAGGAGGAGCTGGAAAAGAAGCTCATCGGTGACGGCCTGCGCCAGGCGGTGAAGAGCGAAGGGCTGGAACTCCTCGGCGTGCTCGGCGTGAAGGACAAAATGTACCACGACACGGACAAGAGCTTCAGCTTCACCGTGGAGCTGAGCCTCGCGCCGAAGTTCGAGCTGCCGGAATACACCGGCATCCCGGTCAAACTGCCGCGCATCGAGGTGACCGACGCCGACATCGACCACGACCTGCTCCACCTCCGCGAAAACCAGGCCACCTACGAAGACGTGGAACGCGCCGCCGCCATCGGTGATGTCGTGGTCCTGACCGTCACCGGCAGCCTCGACGGCCAGCCGCTGGCCGAGTCCATGCCGGACGCCCCAGCCCATCTCAAGGAGATGAAGGAAAACTGGTTCCTTCTGGCTGAAGAGGACGACTTCCTCCCGGGTTTTTACGCCGGCCTCGTCGGCATCGCCAAGGACGAGGAGCGCACGCTGAACCTCGCGCTCGCGGATGATTTCAACTTCGAGGCCCTCCAGGGCAAGACCATCGCCTTCGCCGTCACTTGCCACGCCGTCAAAAACAAGGCCGTGCCGGAACTCACCGAGGAATTCATCAAGAAGATCGGCGGCGAGGAAATGACCCTCGAAACCCTGCGCGACGAAGTGCGCGACGCCATCCGCCGCCGCAAGGAGCAGGCGCGTGACGCCGCGAAGTCGAACCAGGTCATCGCCCACATCTTTGAGAAGGTGGAATTCGAACTGCCGCAGGAAGCCGTGAACCGCGAAGCCCAGCGCCGCACCAACGAGATCGCCCAGCGTGCGATGCAGCAGGGCATCAGCGAGGAGGAACTCATCAAGCAGCAGGACGAGATCCTCAACAGCGCCACCAGCCAGGCCCGCAACAACGTGAAGGTCAGCTTCATCCTCGAACAGGTCGCCAAAAAGGAGAACCTCGAGGTCCCCGGCCAAAAAATCGCCATGGCCCTCGCCCAACTCGCCGAGCGCCAGCGCATGCCAGCCAAGAAATTCATGTCCGAGGCGCAGAAGAGCGGCCTCATCGACAACGTCCGCGGCGACCTGCTGCTGCAGGAGGCGCTCGAATTCCTCAAGGACAAGGCCGTCGTCGAAGAAACCGACCCTGAGCCGGAAACCTGCGAAGTGCACGGGCATTGATGCCCATCAGAACGGAGCGCGAGTGTGTCGAAGACCACTCGCCTCTTTTCTTCGCGTCACGAGGTTTTGTGATTTCCCACCGATTCAGATCCACCACAGATTGATTGAAGGAATCGGTGGTCGCCCTGAATCGGTGGGAGCCCTTCCGGAAATTCCCAAGCGATGATGTCGCGAGGCACTTTTTCGCCCATCGCTCACGCTGGCACTCGGTAGAGGCGAGTAGGCTCCGCCATACTCGCGCTCCGGTTCCGCGTTGGGTTCACAGCTCCTTGATCGACACATTCCTGAACTGAATCAGGCTGGAGGCGGCGGAGAGCTCGCCGGTCTTTGGATTCTTGCCGCCGTGGTGCTGGAGGCCGAGTTTTCCTTTCGCGGGGACGCCGGGAAGCTGGGCGTTTTCGATAACGGTCTGGCCGTTGAGCACTACGGTCAGGCGGTCGTCCTTCATGGTGATTTCGAAGGTGTTCCACTCGCCCACGGGCTTGTCGGCTTTCACCTTTGGCGTCACGCCGGCGCGCACCTCGGGCGGCATCGTCTTGTCCATGCGGTAGCCATAGACCTCGCCGCTGCCGATGGGCCAGCACCAGATGTTGATCTGCGACTTCCCCTGGCCGCGCAGGTAGATGCCGGAGTCGGCGTTCGGCGTGGGGATTTTGATCTCCTTGCCGTTTTCGTCGAGCTTGTGCGTGCCGTCAGGCAGGACCACGGGCATGTCGTAGAGGCCGGTGGTCTGCTTGAGCCGCCAGTCGATTTTCAGCGTGAAATCGCCGTATTCCTTCTCCGTCCACAGGTTTTTGTCCTTTCCAGGCGCCTCGCTGCACGCGTCGTAGTCGATGACGCCGTCGATCACCTTCCAGTGGCCATTGTCGCCCTCGGGGATGGTCCAGTTCGTGAGGTCTTTGCCATTGAAAAGCGGGGCAAACCCGTCTTCAGCGGCGGCAAAGGTGGTGAGGGCGAGCGAGAACAGGATGAGTTTCATGGCGGTGGATGCAAACGCAGCTCCGGCGCGGGGCATTGCAGCGCTTCACCATCCGGGGTCGCGAATGCAAATTTTTGGTGTCATTCGTGCTCAATTCGCTATCTCTCCCGCCCTCGCAATGAACACCCCCCAGACCTTCACCACCGGTTCCGGCTCTTCCGGCAAGTTTTACTCCCTCCCGGCCCTCGAAACCGCCGGCATCGGCAAAGTTTCGAAGCTGCCGGTCTCGATCCGCATCGTGCTGGAGTCCCTCCTGCGCAATCTGGACGGCAAGAAGGTGACGGAGGCCGATGTGAAAAACCTCGCCAACTGGAACGCCAAGGCTCCCGGCGAGTACGAGATCCCCTTCACCGTCGCCCGCATCGTGCTGCAGGACTTCACCGGTGTGCCGCTGCTCGTCGATCTGGCTGCCATGCGCAGCAAGGTGAAGGAACTGGGCGCGGATCCGAAAATGGTCGAGCCGCTCGTGCCTGTCGATCTCGTGGTGGACCACAGCGTGCAGGTGGACTTCGCCGGCACCCAGAACGCTTTGAATCAAAACCTCGCGCTCGAATTTGAGCGCAACAAGGAGCGCTATCAGTTCCTCAAGTGGGGTGAGCAGGCCTTCAACACCTTCAAGGTCGTGCCTCCCGGCATCGGCATCGTGCATCAGGTGAACCTCGAATACCTCGCCAAGGGCGTGCTCGAAAAAGACGGCGTGTTTTATCCGGATTCACTCGTCGGCACCGACTCGCACACGACCATGATCAACGGCCTCGGTGTCGTCGGTTGGGGCGTGGGCGGCATTGAGGCGGAAGCCGGCATGCTCGGCCAGCCCGTGACTTTCCTCGTGCCTGAAGTCGTTGGGGTCTATCTCACCGGAGCGCTGAAGGAAGGCGTCACCGCGACCGACCTCGTGCTCGAAGTCACGCAGAAACTCCGCAAGCTCGGCGTCGTCGGCAAATTCGTCGAATTCTACGGCCCCGGCGCGGTCAGCCTGCCGGTCACCGACCGCGCGACCATCGCGAACATGGCGCCCGAATACGGCGCGACGATGGGCTTCTTCGGCGTGGACGAAGAAACCGTCGCCTACCTGCGCGGCACCGGCCGCAGCGAGGAACTCTGCAAAACCGTCGAGGCCTACTACAAGGCGCAGGGCATGTGGGGCATCCCCACGGAGAAAGGCGCGATCGAATTCACCACCGAGATGGAAATGGACCTCAGCACGGTCGTTCCCTGCGTCTCCGGTCCGAAGCGTCCGCAGGACCGCATCGAGGTGCCCGCTTTGAAGAGCAAGTTCAACGAACTGCTCGCCGCCGACGTGAAGGCCGGTGGTTTCGGCAAGGCTTCCACCTCGCAGGTCGTCGAGCACCTCGGTGAATCGGCCGGCAGTGCCGTTTCCGCCGTGGGTGCCGCCGCCGGAGTCGATGTCGTCTCCGACAAGACCTCCTACGAAGTCACCGTCGATTCCAAAGACGGCATCAAAGACAGCATCACCGATGGCAGCGTGCTGATCGCCGCCATCACGAGCTGCACGAACACCAGCAACCCGAGCGTCATGCTCGCCGCCGGTCTCCTGGCGAAGAAAGCGAACGCCAAGGGCCTGACCGTGAAGCCCGCCGTGAAAACCAGCCTCGGGCCAGGATCGCGTGTCGTGACCGATTACCTCACCAAGACCGGCCTCCAGGTCGAACTCGACAAGCTCGGCTTCCAGACCGTCGGCTACGGCTGCACCACCTGCATCGGCAACTCCGGCCCGCTCGATCCCGGCATCGAAGACGTCGTCAAAGGCCAGGACATCGTCGCCGCCTCCGTGCTCTCCGGAAACCGCAACTTCGAGGCCCGCGTGCATCAGAGCATCAAGGCGAACTTCCTCATGTCACCCCCGCTCGTCGTCGCCTACGCCATCGCCGGCACCGTCGATATCGATTTGAGCAAAGACGAGCTCGTCGCCGGCAGCGGCGTCTATTTGAAGGACATCTGGCCCACGCTCGCCGAAGTGCGCGACGCGATGGCCTCCGCGCTTTCGCCCGACGTCTTCCGCAAGCTCTACACCGACTTCGCCTCGCAGAATCCGAAGTGGAACGAGATCCAGGGCAGCATCGGCGAGGTCTTCGAGTGGGACGGCAAATCCACCTACATCCAGCATCCGCCCTTCTTCGCCGACTTCAGCATGACCCCCGGCGACATCGTGGAAATCAAAGGCGCCCGCCCGCTCGGCATCTTCGGCGACAGCGTCACCACCGACCACATCAGCCCTGCGGGAGCCATCAAGAAAGCCAGCCCCGCAGGCCGTTTCCTCACCGAAAACGGCGTCACGCAGGCCGATTTCAACAGCTACGGCAGCCGTCGCGGCAATGACCTCGTCATGACCCGCGGCACCTTTGCCAACGTGCGAATCAAGAACCTCATGCTCGGCGGCAAAGAAGGCGGCGACACGCTCCTCCAGCCCGCAGGCACCGAAATGAGCATCTACGACGCTGCCGAGGCCTACAAAGCCGCTGGCACGCCCAGCATCATCCTCGGTGGTGAGGACTACGGCATGGGCTCCAGCCGCGACTGGGCCGCCAAAGGCACCCGTCTGCTCGGCGTGAAAGCCGTCATCACGAAGAGCTTCGAGCGCATCCACCGCAGCAACCTCGTCGGCATGGGCGTCCTGCCCTGCAACTTCAAGAACAAGGCCGACTACGACAAGGTCAAAGACCTCGCCGATGCCACCTTCGACCTCCTGGGCCTCAGCAACGACTTCAAGCCCATGAGCGAAGCCACCCTCCGCGTCCACAAGTCCGACGGCACGTCCTTCGACATCCCGCTGGTGGTCCGCATCGATACCCCCGTCGAAATCGACTACTACCGCGCCGGCGGCATCCTCCCCTACGTCCTCGCGCAGATCCTGCGTGCGAACGGCTAAGCCGTAGAACGAGTTTTCCAACTCGTTCCTCCGCTCTCCTCAACACCTCAGTCCACGAGTTGGAAAACTCGTTTTACGCCCCAAGCGGCCCTCGGCAAACCCCTTGCCGACCTCGCCCTTGGGGCGTTACTCTTTCCCGCAACGCCCTCCACCGCTTCAAGCGGCTCCGCCATGATCCACAAGCTCTCCATCCGAAACTTCAAATCCATCCGCGAACTCGATCTCGACTGTCGTCGGGTGAACGTCTTTATCGGCGAGCCGAATGCCGGGAAGACTAATGTTATCGAGGCATTGGGGTTGTGGGGAACAGAGACGCAAAACCACCTCGGCACAGCCCTTCGTGTTTCGACGCTAACCCAACTTCACAAGAATAACGACCCGAGCACGCCCATTGATGTGGTTGTGGATCGAAGACATCTGCGTGTTGATTGTACAGACGGCAAATGGTGGGTGCTGGAGGTTATCGATGGAAAAGAGAGAGAGGTCGCCACGCTCAGGATGACCGAATATCGTGGCAGGCCAGAAGTTGATCGGACGGATCGACTTCCTCGTGAAGAGATCTGGGCAGACATTACCTCTTTATACCTGTTCAGTGAGTTTCCTGAATCGGCATCTCGCACAT
>CAMAZK010000070.1 GCA_945863205.1 Akkermansia muciniphila
CTGCCGGATTTTGGAGCGTTCCCACCGCCTGCTTGGCATGGGTTTGGAGGCTTGGAGGTGCGGGCGGCGCGGCAGAATCGAGGACGAGTAGGAGGACGAGTTCGAGGAGGATCACCTGTGGAGGCCTGCATCGAGGCTTTACACGGCCCGATCCGTCACCATTCATTCCCGCCCCATTTCCCGACCTACGCAATGACCAAGCTCGATCCCAAATTCCTCGCCCTCCTCACAGACACCGCCCAGAAGCTTCAGGAGCTCGAAATCCAGCCGCGCGTGCTGGACGAGGCCGCGCCTGCGTTGACCACCACGGCGACGGAGCTGAGCCAGCAATTGGCCGACTATGCAGCGCAACTCACTGCCGCCATGGAGGCCAGGGCGGCCGCCGATCTCGCGGCCAAGGAAGAGGCGAAAGCCCAGGCTCTTGCGGAGAAGGAGGCGGCACGCATCGCCGCGCTGGAGGCCAAGGAAGCCGCACGCATTGCCAAGGAAGAGGCCGCCGCCGCCGCCAAGGCGCAGGCCCAGTTGGAGCTGGAGGCCATGAGGGCCGCCGCCGCCGCCATCAAGGCGAAGGAACTGGCCGAAAAGGAGGCCGCAAAGGCCCGGGCGCTGGCTGAGAAGGAAGAGGCCCGCCTCGCCAAAGAACGTGAGGCCGCCGAGAAGGTCGCCGCAAAGGAACGCGCCATCGCCGAGCGGCTCGCCGCCGTGGTCGCCGCTGCCGAGGCCAAAGCCGCCGCCCAGGCTGAAAAGGAAGCCGCCAAGGCCCAGGCAGCCGCCGAAAAGGAAGCCGCCCGCATCGCCGCTGCCGAGGCGAAGGAAGCCGCCCGCATCGCCAAAGAACAGGCCGACGCCGAGATAGCCGCCGCCAAGGCCCAGGCCCTGGCCGAAAAGGAGGCCGCGAAGCTCGCCGCTGCGGAGGCGAAGGAGGCCGCACGCCTCGCCAAGGAGCAGGAGGCCGCCGAGAAGGCTGCTGAAAAAGAACGCGCCCTCGCCGAACGCATGGCAGCCATGGCCGCCGCAGCCGAGGCCAAAGCGGCGGCGCTTGCTCAGAAGGAAGCGGAGAAAGCCGCTGAGGCGGAGGCCAAAGAGGCCGCGCGTCTGGCCAAGGAACAGGCCGATGCCGAGAAGGCCGCCGCCAAAGCGCAGGCGCTCGCTGAAAAGGAGGCCGCCAAGGCCGCAGCCCTCGCCGAGAAAGAAGCCGCCCGCCTCGCCAAGGAGCAGGCCGATGCTGAAAAAGCTGCTGCCAAGGAAGCCGCCCGCCTCGCGAAAGAGCAGGCTGAGGCGGAGAAGGCCGCCATCAAAGCTCAGCAACTGGCGGAGAAGGAAGCCGCCCGCATCGAAAAGGAAAAGCAGGCCGCCGCCATCGCCGCCGTCAAAGCTCAGCAGGAAGCCGAGCGACAGAAAGCCCTGGAGGCCGATGAAGAAGGCCGCGCCCGCCGTGCCGCCGCACGGGAGAAAGCCCTCGCCGAATACGCAGCCAAGCAGAAGGCCCGCCTCGCCGCCGCCGCCGCCCAGCTCGCTGCGGAAAAAGCCGCCCTCAAGGCCGAAAAGCAGGCCAAGGCCTGATCCCGTTCCTGTTTTCAATCAAAGCTCTGCGCCAGGGCTGGTGAGTTCATCATCCGCCGGCAGCAGAGTCGGTTTTCGGCAAAAAAAACGGCCCGGGAGGTGATCCCGGGCCGTGTGATGAGTCTTTAGAAAAATGGCACAGCGGACTGTGCTCACCGCTTTACTTGCTCGCCTCGGCGAACTGGGCGTCGAAGATGATCTTGCTCGGTGGGAAGTCGATCTTCTTGCAGAAGGCGGCGGACTCGGCGGCGCCGAACTCGCGGTCCATGGCGCCGTCTTCCCACTCGACGGAGAGCGGGCCGCCGTACTCGATGTCGTTGAGGGCGCGGATGATGAGCTCGAAGTCGATCTTGCCGCGGCCGACGGACTTGAAGTCCCAGTAGCGGCTCGGTTTGTGGAAATCGACGTGACCGCCGAAGACGCCGACGGTGCCGTCACCGATGCCCCAGGACGCGTCCTTCATGTGGACGTGGAAAATGCGGTCGCTGAACTTGTAGATGAACTTCACGTAATCGACGCCCTGGTAGCCGAGGTGGCTGGGGTCGTAGTTGAAGCCGAAGGCGGGATGGTAGTCCAGCGCCTGGAGGGCACGCTCGGCGCTGGCGATGTCGAAGGCGATCTCCGTTGGGTGAACTTCGAGCGCGTAGCGGATGCCGAGCTTCTGATACTCGTCCAGGATCGGCTTGAAGCGCTTCGCGAAGTCGGCGTAACCGGCGTCGATTTGGCCGGGAAGATTCGGCGGGAAGGAATAGACGAGGTGCCAGATGCTGCTGCCGGTGAAGCCGTTGACGACGCTCACGCCGAAACGCTTCGCGGCATGTGCGGTCTTGATGAGTTCCTCGGCGGCACGCTGGCGGACGCCTTCGGGTTCGCCGTCGCCATAGATCGCAGGCGGCAGGATCTGCGCGTGGCGGGCGTCGATGTTGTCGCAGACTGCCTGGCCGACCAGGTGGGTGGAGATCGCGTGGCACTGCATGCCGGCGGCTTTGAGTTTCTCGCGCTTGGCATCGCAGTAGGCCTGATCGGCTTTTTCCACTTCAAAGTGGTCGCCCCAGCAGGCAAGCTCCAGGCCGTCGTAGCCGAAGCTTTTGCCCTTTTCGAGCATGGTTTCGAATGAGAGGTCGGCCCACTGGCCGGTGAAGAGGGTGACAGGGCGTGGCATGTGTGGTTTGTGGTTGAGTTGAGATCTGAAAGAAGGAGAAAGAATGCCGAATGTCGAATGGCGAAAGGCGTTTTTTTGCCTCGCTGGTCACGTGCTGCTTTGCCTGGATGTCTTCCGGCTGGGTGTCCTTGGTGTGGTTCAGCACCGGCGGCTTGCGGCCTTCGCGACTTGAGGACCGGACGCTTACCGCGCCCTTCATTTTGATCTCGGATCGCGGGCTTCGGCTTGGAGACTGCTTGCTACATTTTCCAGAAACTGTTTCATCTCTTCCGGCACCTTCTTGATCGCAGACTTCCCGTCAAGACGCCGCAACTGCTGGCCCACATTCGCCCCCGAACTCATCTCCAGCTTCGCCGCCAACCACTCCTGCGACACCACCGTCCGCCGCCACAGCAGGTCCGCCAGCAGCACCTTCCGCGGGTCGGATCCTTTCACCTTGGACAGACTGCCGGGTTTCAAGCCGCCCGCCTTCAGACCTCGTGCCAGCCACGCCAGCGCCTGCCGCTCCCCATGCTCGCGCACCAGTTCGTGCTTCTGATAAACTCGCGATACTGGCGCGGTCTTGTTGAGCAGCTTCTGCCCCAGCTTGCGCATCGACTCGCCGAAGGCCTGCGTGCCCCAGTACCAGCCTCGCCTCAGGTGGCTCGCCCGTTGATCGACCTCCTCCGCCTGCGGCGGCACCCCGCAGTTCTGGATCTCCTCGCTCACCGCCCGCTTGTCCAGCCGCTCCACCATGCTTCGCCGACCCGCCACCGTGTCTGCCAAGTTGAAGGCCCTCAGTCCCGCCGCCGCATCCAGCCATTTCGCCCGCTTCTTCGGCGGCAGAGCATAGCCTCCCGCCACGCTGCTCCAGGGGTAATTCAGCACGCTTTGCCCCGCCTTCGGGCGGATGATCCGCGCCCGCACCGGATTGAGGTGGATGTAGTCCATGAGCGTCTGGTAATGATAACGGTCCTCACCCTCCACCACCACCGCCTTGTAACGGTCGCCAAACAACCGCCCCCATTTGCGGTGCCGCACGTTGTAGCAGCGTGTCAGCGTGTTTTGCAGCCAGGACATCCCCGCCACGAGGTTCGGCTCCGGCGTCTGGAGAAAGAGATGGTAATGATTGCTCATCAGCACCCAGGCATGCACCCGCCAGCCCGTCATCTCACTGGCCTGGCCCAGCGTGTTCAGGAAGAACCTACGGTCATCGTCATCATGAAAGATGTCCTCGCGTCGGTTTCCCCGAGCCATGACGTGGTAATAAGCCCCGGCCGATTGAATGCGAATGCTGCGTGCCATGCGCCGTTCTCAGCGAATGATGAACGTCTGTCAAGTTGCAGCCTGACCCCGTTTCCAAGATTCACCTCACCCACCAGCGGCAGGTCGCGTGGTTCGCCCAGCGTAGTGGTATTGCCACGCAGCACGAGGGGGAAGATCAGTTGGAAACTGATCATCATGAAGCCGTAAAACGCGCCGCATTAACCGCCGCATCCCATCCGGCACAACCGCGAAGTGTCAGCCGAGATGCTGGCGATAGATCGCCTCGATGCGGTTCAGCATCCTTTCGAGGCTGTGCTCACGGCGGATCAATTCAAGCCCCGCCTTGGTCATGGCCTGTGTTTGTTCACGCTGATCCAGCGTCTCGCGAATGGCCTGTGCGAGGGCGACGGCATCCTTCGGCGGCACGAGACGTCCGGTGATGCCGTTTTGAATGATGTCTGGAATGCCGCCCACATCGCTTGCCACCACTGGCATGCCAATCGCGAGCGCCTGGAGCCCGCTTTGTGGCACCGCTTCATGAAACGACGGAATCGCGACGACATCCAGCGCCCGCATGATCTCCGGCACATCCTCGCGATGGCCCAAAAGGCTGAAGAGGTCCTTCACGCCGAGTTGATCAACCACCGCCTCGAGATGAGACCGCCACGGACCATCGCCAACGATGACACAATGCACGAGACGCCCTTCATCGCGCAGCAGCCGTGCTGCCTCAGCCAGGATTTGCATCCCCTTGGCATGGCGGATGACCGAAATCATGCCAATGAGCGGCGTGCCGGAGGGCAAAGGAGGCAGAGACAGCTCCGCTCGAGGTCCCTCCGGCTGAAACCGGTCCAAATCAACGCCCGTCGGGAGTGTCGTGACGTCGCCCGGGGTCATCTGAAAGGCCGCCAGCAACTTCTCGGTGATCCGCGAGCTGGTGGTGATGACGTGGTGCGTCCACTCTTTGTAAACCAGCCGGCTGAGGGACTTGTTCGGGATCGGCACGTCAAAGTGACGGCTGCGGATCACCAGCGGAACACGGGCCATGCGGGAGGCCAGCGTGAGCATCCATCCGTCACGCGAGCTATGCGTGTTCACGATCTGGATGCGCTGCTGCCGCAGCCAGCACGCCATGCGGAGGGCATGCAGCGGAAGCAGCAGCCGCTGGTCAAACCGCTGCGCCTTCACCGAGATGCCGACCATCTGAGCCCGTTTGAACACACCGCTCTGCTCCGGTGCCACCAGCCAGACCTCGCTGCCCCGCCTCTGGAATCCCTGCAATTCCGCCAGGATACGATGCTCCTGACCGCCCCATCCGAGCGACGCCTCGGAGTGGACGATCCTCCATGAGTGCAGCTTGCAAAGAGCCTGGTTGGTCATCGACGCGCCTTTTCTTGCCGTGGAATCCCCTGAAATAAAGCCCTCGTTTGACAAAATCCTCTGGCATCGCCAAGCCCTTGCTTTCATATCCCCCTGCAGCTTCGTCTCCCCTTCAATGACCTCCTCGACCATCGGTATCATCGGCCTCGGCTACGTAGGCCTGCCGCTCAGCCTCCAGTTCGCCCGCACAGGCAGCGTCGAGCTCGGTTTCGACATCGATCCTGTGAAGACGACCGCGCTGATGGAAAGTCGCAGTTACATCCTTCACATCCCCGTGGAGGCCGTGCGGGAACAGCGTGAGGCAGGCCGTTTCGCCGCCACGACGGACTTCTCTCGTGCCAGCGAGTGCGAAGCCCTCATCATCTGCGTGCCGACGCCACTCGCCAGGCATCGCGACCCGGACCTGACCTATGTTTTAAACACAGGCAAGGCCATCGCCCCGCACCTGCGCCCGGAACAGCTTGTCGTTTTGGAATCCACCACCTGCCCTGGCACCACGGACACGGAGCTGCGTGAAGTGCTTGAGACCGGTTCCGGGCTCGAAGCGGGTGCGGATTTCCATCTGGCCTTCTCACCCGAACGCGAGGACCCCGGCAATCCGCAGAGCGATGTGGCCCACATCCCGAAAATCGTCGGCGGATTCACTCCTGAGTGCCAGAAGCACGCCCTCGCCGTCTATGGCCCTGCCTCAAGACCCTCGTTCCGGTGGAAAGCTGTCGCGTGGCCGAGGCCGTGAAGCTCACCGAGAACATCTTCCGCGCCGTGAACATTGCCATGGTGAATGAACTCAAGGTCGTCTATGCCGCGATGGGCACCGACATCTGGGATGTGATCGAGGCCGCCAAGACCAAGCCCTTCGGCTTCATGCCATTCTATCTTGGCCCCGGCCTCGGCGGTCACTGCATCCCAATCGATCCCTTCTACCTCACCTGGAAGGCTCGTAAACACGGCCAGGAGACGCGTTTCATCGAACTTGCGGGCGAAGTGAACACCGCCATGCCCGCCTACGGCATCCGTCCGTCCCGCGACCATGCGCAGTTCGCCGACCGCAAAAGCATCGAACTGGCTGCGGAGAACATCTCAGGCTTCGACCTCGTGCTCGTGGCCACGCATCACGAGACGGTGGACTGGTCATTGATCGCTCAAAACGCCCGCCTCGTCGTGGACAGCCGAAATGCGCTCAGCGCGGCCATGAAAGGCAAACCGAACTATTTTAAAGCATAAGACATGAAAACACTCGTCACCGGCGGCGCCGGATTCATTGGATCGCATATCGCCGAGGCTCTCTGCCGCCGTGGAGCTTCCGTCATCGTGCTGGACAACCTCTCGCTCGGCGATCCCGCCAACCTCGCCTGGAAGCAACCCGGCGATCAAATCGAACTCGTCGAGGGTGACATCCGCGATCAGGCCCTCCTCGCCAAGCTCATGCCCGGTGTGGACTGGGTTTTCCATCAAGGTGCCCTGCCCTCCGTGCCACGATCTGTATCCGCGCCGCAGGAAAGCAATGATCACAACCTCCAGGGCACGCTGAATGTGCTGGTCGCCGCCCGCGATGTCGGCGTGAAACGCCTCATGTTTGCCTCGTCGTCCTCGATTTACGGCAACTCCGACGCACCCGCGAAGCACGAAGGCCTGCCGCCCTCGCCGCTCTCGCCTTACGCCCTGCAAAAGTATGGTGGCGAACGCTATGCACAGCTCTTCCACCAGCTCTACGGCTTCGAAACCGTCTCGTTGCGCTACTTCAACATCTTCGGCCCGCGTCAGGCCTTCAACTCGCCTTACTCCGGTGTGATCGCCAAGTTCTGCACCGCCATGCTCGCCGGACGGGCTCCGATGATTTTTGGTGATGGCAGCCAGGCTCGTGACTTCACCTTCGTGGCGAATGCCGTGAACGCGAACCTCCTCGCCGCTGAAGCGCCCGCTGAAAAAGCCGCGGGCAAGGTCTTCAACGTGGCCTGTGGTGACTCGATCGACCTCATCCGCCTCGTGAAGGATCTCAACCAGCTCACCGGCCAGCAGCTTGAGCCGCAATTCCAGCCCGCCCGCGTCGGCGATGTGCTTCATTCGCTCGCAGACATCCGGGCCGCGAAGGAGGGCCTCGGCTACGAGGTCGTCGTCAGTTGGGAGGAAGGCCTCGCCCGCACGCTCGACTTCTACCGCCAGGGTGCTGGCCAGTAATTTTCGATCATGTCCGGCCCTCGCGATATCACCGACCTCTGGCGCAGTCCTGCCGCGCCGTGTTTCATCATCGGCGAGATCGCGCAGGCACACGATGGCAGCCTTGGCACCGCGCAGGGAACGGGGTCAATGTGCAACTGGCTGACAGTTGGCGCCATTCATGATTGGTCATTCTCTTGGTCAAGCGTTTGAACCACACCGACCGCTCCGCCTTTGGGATCCCAGGTCTTGTGCCGATGTGTTCGGGGTTCATTCTTGTGGGGTTATTTGTCCTCCAGTTTCAAATTGCGGGTGAGGGTGAAGGGGTAGTCGAAGTCGAGCTTGGTTTTGCCGACGCCGACGATGTTGGCTTCGCCTTTGAGGATGTATTCGCCCTTGATGTCAGTATCAACGTCCAGCATGTCGGCCAGGCGGCGGACGACGGTGGCTTCGAAGGTGATGTCCACATGCGCATTGTAGCCCATGGGTCTTTCCAGGCCGAGGCTGCCTCGAATGGCGATCACCGCGTGCGGGCCGTCGGCGGTTTCGTTCAGGCTGACGAGGGTGCATTCGACGTCCTTCGGCACGACATAGCCGACCGCCTTTCCGCGCGGGGCAGGGATGCTGGTCTTCCATGTGTCGTCAACTTTGTGCGCTTCGTTGCCGATGCAGAGGCTGATCATGTCCAGTAGGGCCGCCGAGTAGGCCAGATCGTCGAGCGAGGTGCGCTCGGCTGGCGTTTCCTTGCCGCGGTCCAGATCATAGTCCCAGCGTGCGCCGGTCTTTCTGGCCCGCATCGTCTTGGACATCAGCGGGGAGGGTTCTTCCGCCGGAGGCGGTGGCGGGCCGGTGAAGTGAACGAGCTCGGTCATGAACTCGCTGGCGCGGATCTCCTCGCTGCCGGCTCCGGTGATGCGGCGGATGAGGTTGATGCGCTGGAGATAGCGGGTGCGCACCTCCGTGGTTTCTTTGGCGTTTACTTTCTTGGAAACACCGTTTTCCACGCGGATTTCCCGCTTTTCCCTCAGCACGGTGCCACTGCGCAGCGGCAGGCTCTTGTTCAGCACCACCGGGCGCTCGGCCGCGTGGGCGAGGCCGATGAACGCCATGCAGGCGAAGGTGAGGATTCGATTCATGCAGGGAGATGCTATCAGAGGGCATGCGCGAGCGGCAAGCGTCAAGATTGCCCTGCGGGCAGGCAATTCGGACTTGGCTTGGCGGGGGGACGCATTGCATGATGCACCGATGTTTCGCGCCCTTTTTCTCCTTCTCGCCTGCGCTCCGGTTTCCAGCGCCCAGTGGACGACCTCTCGTATCCACGGCTCACCGGATGCGCCGAAGCCCTACGTCGCCGAGCAGGCCTTCGCAGGGGTGGCCCTGAACAACGCGCTGGAGATGATCGCGGTGCCGGGCGCCCGGCGTTTCGTGGCCGTGGAGAAGGGCGGCAAGGTTTGGAGCTTTGAGGATGCGCCGACAGCGGGGGCGAAGGAGCTGCTCATCGACCTCAAGTCGGATCATCCGCTGCTCCAGCATGCCTACGGCATCGCGTTTCATCCGCGGTGGAAGGAAAACGGCCTTGTCTTCGTCACTTACGCCTATGGCGACAAGGTGCCGGATGGTACGAAGCTCTCGCGCTTCAAACTCACGCAGCAGGAGCCGCCGGTGCTCGATCCGAAGTCGGAAACGGTGCTGCTGACGTGGCAGAGCGGCGGTCACAACGGTGCCTCCATTCAGTTTGGCCCCGATGGCATGCTCTACATCTCCACGGGCGATGCCACCGCGCCCTCGCCGCCGGATTCGCTGAAGACGGGGCAGGACTTGAGCGATCTGCTTTCCTCGATTCTGCGCATCGACGTGGATCGTGAGGAGAACGGCAAGGCCTATGCGATTCCGAAGGACAATCCCTTCCTGAACGCGCCGAAAGCCATGCCGGAGATCTACGCTTTCGGCTTCCGCAACCCGTGGAAGATCAGTTTTGATCCGAAAGGACGGCTGTGGTGCGGGGATGTCGGCTGGGAGCTGTGGGAGATGATTCATCTGGTCCCGAAAGGTGGCAACCACGGCTGGAGCGCCATGGAGGCCAGCCAGCCGATCATGCCGGAGACGAAGGGCCCCGGCGACATCATCCCGCCCGTGGCGGCGCATCCACACACGGAAGCCGCAAGCATCACCGGGGGATACGTTTATCACGGCAGCCGCTTTCCCGAACTGCGTGACGCCTACATCTACGGCGACTACGAGACCGGCAAGATCTGGGCGCTGTGGCATGATGGTGCGCAGGTCACCCGCCGGGAGGAAATGGCCGACACACCGCACAAGATCGTCACTTTCGGTCAGAGCGAGGATGGCGAGCTCTACTGGATGAACTGGGAGCAGGACACGCGCATCTACCGACTCGCGCCGAATCCCGCTATCGGCAAACCGAGCCAGTTTCCGCGCAAGCTCAGTGAAACCGGCCTCTTCACCGACCCCGCCGCGCAAAGACCCGCCGCCGGGGTGTTCCCGTTTGAGATCGCCGAGCCGATGTGGCAGGACGGAGCGGACGCGAATCGCTTTGTTGCCCTGCCGGAGGGAAAACGCATCATCACCCACTGGAGCGGGAATCCTGACAAGCCCAATTACAGGGTGGAATGGCCCGCCGGGGCCGTGCTGGCCCGCACGATCACGCTGAAGCGAAAAATCGAGACCCAGGTGCTGCATTTCGACGGAGAGTCGTGGAACGGCTACGCTTACCGCTGGAACGCTGCCGGGACCGATGCCGAGCTCGTCGGAGCGGACGGCGAGGAGTTCGACCTCGAAAACAAGCAACCCTGGCGCATTCACGGCCGCGCCGAGTGCGCCCGCTGCCACACGAACTGGAGCGGCTTCACCGTGGGCTTCCAACCGGAACAACTGACCAGCATCGGTGGACAAAGCCCGCAGGATGCTGCTGCAATCTTTGACGGCCCGTTCTTCGCGCGAATGAAGAAGCCCCTCGTCTCCAGTCATGATGACAAGGCTGCGCTGGAGGATCGCGCCCGCTCCTGGCTGCATGCGAACTGCGCCCACTGTCACCGCCGTCACGGCGGCGGCAGCGTGCAGCTGATGGTGAATGCGGACCTGCCGATAACGGAGACGCTGATGATCGATGAGAAGCCTGTGCGCGGCGATCTCGGCCTCGCCGAAGCCCGCGTCGTGGCCCCTGGAAAGCCGGAGCAGAGCGTGCTGCTGGCCCGCATCGCTAGGAGCGGCAGCGGTCACATGCCGATGATCGGCGCAAGCGAGGTCGATCCGCATGGCTTTCGTCTGCTGTGGGACTGGATTCGTGGAGAGGCGACGACTCGTCGCCCTTCCGAGGTCGAATCGCCGTCCGACGCGCTGCTGCTTGCGAACGCCATTGCGAAAAACGAGGTCAAATTCGACCCCGCTCTCGCCAAACACCCGAATCCCGAGATCGCCTGCTACTTCGAACGCTTCCTGCCGCACGAGCAGCGCGTGAAGACCCTTGGCGTGACGATTGACGCGAAGAAACTCCTTGCGGTGAAGGGCGATGCCAAACGCGGAGCCGAACTCGTCAGCATGACTGGTAAAATGGCCGTCTGCCTCGCCTGTCACATCGTCAACGGCACAGGACGCGACTTCGGGCCGGATTTGAGCAAAGTGGGCGCACGGCTCACCCGCGAGCAGATTCTCGAAAGCCTGCATCAGCCGTCCAAGGCCATCGCGACGGGCTATGAGACTTGGATGCTGACCTTGAAGGACGGCAGCGTGCAAACCGGCTTTGTCGTGAATCCCGGTGATGCCGCCGTGACGCTGAAGCTACCCACCGGCCAGTCGCAGACCTTTGAGCGCGGCGCGATCCAACGGCAAAAGACCGAGCCCATGTCCCTCATGCCGGAAGGCCTGCTGCAAAGCCTTAGCGAACAGGAGGCAGCGGACGTGATCGCCTTCCTCAGCGGCTTGAGATAGCGCAGCGGCTTGAGTCCGCCGCCCGGGCGTCAGCGCATCAAGAGCTGCGCGGCGACTGGATGACGCGCGCACCGCGCTGCCAGGTGCAGTATGACCAGACCCAGTGTAGGAAGACGGAGACGCGGTTGCGCATGTTCATGAGGAAGACCAGATGCACAAAGAGCCACATCAGCCAGGCGATGAATCCCCGCATTTGCATGCCTGCGAAGCTGACCACGGCGGCACTGCGGCCGATGGTCGCCATGCTGCCTTTGTCCCAATAGGCGAAGGCCGTGCGTGCGGTGCTGGAGGATTCGTTTTGGATGCTGTGCGCGATGAATGCGCCCATCTGAATCGCCGCTGGAGAGACGCCGGGAACTTTGATGCCGTTTTTGTCCGTAAAAGCCACGATATCGCCAGCGGTGAAGACTTCGGGATGACCGGGGAGGCTCAAGTCTGGAAGCACTTCGATGCGGCCCGCACGATCCAGCGTGACGCCGGCCAGGGTGCGGGACACGGAGCTCGCCTCGACGCCAGCACCCCAGATAATGATGGCACTGTCGATGCGCTGATCTCCGGCGATGACGTAGCCTTCACCGACTTC
Organism: Akkermansia muciniphila; assembly: GCA_945863205.1. Classification (GTDB taxonomy): domain Bacteria; phylum Verrucomicrobiota; class Verrucomicrobiia; order Verrucomicrobiales; family Verrucomicrobiaceae; genus Prosthecobacter. The sequence continues at coordinate 12,039 of CAMAZK010000070.1, forward strand.
CTTGACGGGGCAGTTGAGATGGACGGTGACTCCCATCGTCTCCAGCCGCTCCCGGGTGTAGTCAGGAAGTCCACCGGGAAACATGGGGAGCAATTTCGGCCCGGCTTCGATGAGATGCACTTTGGCCCGTGCGGGGTCGATGTGGCGGAAGTCGTCTTTGAGCACCCGCTGGGCCAGCTCTGCGAGTGAGCCTGCCATTTCCACGCCGGTGGGGCCGCCCCCAACGACGACCATGGTCAGTAGCTTTTCTGCTGCTACTGCATCCGTGGCGGACTCTGCCTCTTCAAAGGCGAGCAGCACTTTTTTGCGGATCGCCATCGCATCATCGAGACTCTTGAGGCCGAGCGTGTGCTGCGCCCAGTCGTCGTGACCGAAGAAGCTCGTTTTGGCTCCCAGAGCGATGACAAGGAAGTCGTAGTCGAGCACGCGCCCTTTGAGCTGCACTTGTTTCTTGGGCAGGTCAATGTGGACGACATCGTCCATGAGGGTGGTCACGTTTTTGTGACTGGAGAGGATGCTGCGCAGCGGTTGGGCGATCTCCGCCATGGCCAGTGCTCCTGAGGCCACTTGATAAAGTAGGGGCTGAAAGAGGTGATGATTCCAGCGATCCACCAAAGTGACGCGGATGTTTTCATCGCGTATCCGCTTGGCGCATTCCAAACCCGCGAACCCGCCGCCGAGGATAAGGACATGCTTCATCGACTTTGGATTTGTGGGAGATGCCATCATAAAAAGGGGCTGATTGGATTCAGTAAGCTGCGGCTCGTTGATGGCGGCATGAACAAGGCTTTAGCCGGTGCTCGGTGCATAGCAAATGCCCAGAGCTCTCGCCCTGGGCAGGTTTGTTTGTCATTCAATCCGCATGCGCTGCGTCACTTTGGCAGCAACACGGTGTCGATGACGTGAATGACGCCGTTGCTGCCGACAATGTCTGTCTTCACGACTTTGGCTGCATCGACGGTGACGCCACCGTCTGCGACTTTTACGTCAAGCTCGCCGCCCTGCACAGTTTTGACCATGCCGGTCTTCACATCGGCGGCCAGCACCTTGGCGGCGACGACGTGGTAGGTCAGGATCGCTGCGAGTTTCGCCTTGTTTTCGGGCTTGAGCAGGTCTTCGACGGTGCCCTTGGGCAGTTTTTCAAAAGCAGCATTGGTTGGGGCAAAGATGGTGAATGGACCTGCTCCGTTGAGCGTGTCCACAAGGTCCGCTGCTTTCACGGCGGCGACGAGGGTGGAGAAGTCTGCATTGCCTGCGGCAATGGCGACGACGGTTTCATCCGCAGCTTTAGCGGTGGTGTTGACTAGCGGGGTGATGGACAGCGCGGCGGCTGCCAGGATGAGGAACTTTTTCATGGGTGGTTGTTTGTTTGGGTATGTGCCACTTAAAGCAGCACAATCATATAACGAGCGTGGCGCTCTGGGGGTCGCATCAGTTTAGTTTTTATATTCGCGTGCGAAATGCATCCATCATCTGCGACCAAACGTGATGACCTAAGGGCGCAATCAACGAGCCGGGCGATCGTATTCAAAACCCAGGCAGTCTTGTATCCCCAATGGCATGATGCTAGGCTTGCTTCTTGAATGCTGCCCTGATCGTTTTCTCCGCCCTCTCGTTTTGCGCCTATGGTGTGTCGTGCTTTGTCTCGCCCTACATCCAGCGTGAGTTCGAGCGCTATCGCTTCGGGCCGCAGCGCCGTTTGGTGGGTGGGCTACAGTTGTCTGCCGCAGTGGGGTTGCTGGCAGGAATGAGTTTCCCCTGGATGGGGCAGTTAGCTGCTGCAGGCTTGGCTTTGATGATGTTCGTCGCCGTCGGCGTGCGGATTCGAATTCAGGACAGCCTGGTCCAGACGCTGCCCGCGCTGCTGTATCTGGCTCTGAACGCCTACCTTGCCGTGGCGGTGTTCTGACCACAGCCGCACTCAGAGCAGCGCGATGGCTGCGCACATGGCGAGTACCGCAAGACTTGGCAGCGGCTTAGAAATGGGGTCTTTCACTTTGAGGTGCATGACGAATGCACCCAGCATGAGCACTCCGAGTCCGATGGCTGCGGGTTGTGTGGCGCGTTGATCCCAAATCGAAAAGAGCAGCGCTGCGGCGAGTCCCACTTTCAGCACGCCGATGACCCGAAAGGACCAAACATCATTTCCAACGTCGAAATGGCAGCGAGAAAAACGTCCGCTGCCTGCTCAATGACCATGGGGCTGCGGCGGCGTGATCGGTGCGAATGTGATCCTGGGGAGGGGGCGGGGGCGCAACGTTCTGGGGGCGGGAGACGCCCGGCGCTTGCGCATGGTCTTATACGGCGTTTGGTCAGGGGATGCACACCACCCCCGTCACCTGCCCGAGCTGTTTTCAGGAGTTCGACGTTCCAGCGCCGGCGTTTTCCGAGGTGCCCTGTGATGTGGACTATGACTGTGAGGTGTGCTGCCGCCCGCTGCGGATTTTTTTTGAAGAGGACGGCGGGGAGGTTGTGGGATCGGCCTATGGGCTGGGAGCCAGCGGTCCCTATGGATGAGGGATGGCGGAGAACCGGGGGTGATTCCTGACATTCTGGAGGGCCGAACTGTTTACGCATTTACGTCAATTTTGCGAGTTTGTGCAGTGGTTGCATTTGGATGTTTGCAAAAGCAGAAGTTGTCGTTACTCTCGCGGGTCCCGCTGCCAGGAGTCTGGTGGATGGGAACCTAACAGACTGGTTAACACCCACACACACACATGAAAATCGCTATCCTCACCCTCATCGCGTCCGCCGCCGTCCTCGCTTCCTGCCAGCAGCAGACCCCTCCGCCACCACCACCACCGGTGTACTCTGGCAAGTAATAAGCGGGCTGTCATAACGGCAGCCTCTTGATTCCAAACCGCTTAATCATTCGATGATCCGTATTGCCACCCTCCTTCTCGCCGCAGGCTCGATGCTTCTGGCATCCTGCGCTACGGCCAAGAAGGATTGTGCGACGTGCGACTCCAAAGCGAAGGCTGCCTGCTGCTCGAAAGACGGCAAAGCCTGCTGCAAGGACGGGCACAAGCATTGATCTGACTGAACCCAGGTTCCACGCCGCCGCTTCCCTTCCGGGAACGGCGGCTTTTTTTTACTAGATGCTGAATGCCGGATGCTTGATCCTGGATGGCAGAATCTCCCCAATTTCCGATGTCCAGCACCCAGCATCCAGCATCCGGCGATCAGGCCTGCCTGCTCGCCCTCGAATCTTCCTGCGATGAGACCGCCGCCGCGATCTGCACACTGGGGGGTGAGCTGATCGCCAGCCGCATCGCCTCGCAGATCGAAATCCACCGGCAGTATGGTGGCGTCGTGCCCGAGGTGGCGTCGAGGAATCATATCCTGCACGTCCGTCCGCTGGTGGAGCAGGTGCTGGCGGATGCTGGCAGACGCCTGGCAGACATGGAAGCCTTTGCCGCCACGAGCGGACCCGGACTGGTGAGTTCGCTGCTGATCGGCACCTCGATGGCGAAGGCGCTGGCCGTGGCGGAGGGAAAGCCCTTCGTCGCGGTGAATCACATGGAAGGGCACCTGCTGTCCCCCTTTATGGACGGGAACGGCCCGGTGCGGCCCTGCGTGGCGCTCATCGTCAGCGGCGGCCACACGATGCTGGTGCGGGTGTGTGAGGCGGGGCGCTACGAACTGCTGGGGCGCACGCGCGATGACGCCGCAGGCGAGGCCTTCGACAAGGTGGCGAAGATGATCGGCCTGCCGTATCCGGGCGGGCCTGAGATCGACAAACTGGCGGCGCGTGGCGATCCGGAGGCCTTTGCCTTCCCGCGCAGTTTTCTCAACGGCACGAGCCTGGAGTTCAGTTTCAGCGGTTTGAAGACGGCGGTGCTCTACGAGCTGCCGAGGCTCGACCTGACGAGCGAACAGACCCTGGCCGATGTGTGCGCCAGCGTGCAGGCGGCGATCATCGAGGTGCTGGTCGAAAAACTGGTGCTGGCGGCGAAGTCCTGCGGCGAGACGCTCGTGACCGTCAGCGGCGGCGTGAGCTGCAATCGCGGCCTGCGGGCGGCGCTGGCGGCGCGTTGTGAAGAACTGGGGCTGCGATTGCTGCTCGCGCGGCCGGATCTTTGCACGGACAATGCCGGAATGATCGCCTTTGCCGCCGTGCAGCGTTTCAATGCCGGGCACACCTCGCCGCTGGAGGCGGATGTGGATCCCAATCTGCCGCTCGTCCGTTAGTTCTTCACTCATCCTTCCATGCGCTTCCTTCTTCTTTGTGTCCTCTTCTCAGTGCGGCTCCATGCGGGTGAATGGCCGCAGTTTCTCGGGCCGCAGCGCAGCGCCACCGCTAAGGGTGAGGCGGTCATCACGGGAGAGTCGGAGCCCGAAACGGTGTGGCGTCACGATCTGGGCAGCGGTCATGCCGGGCCGGTGGTCTCCGGCGGGCGGGTGATCGTGTTTCATCGCCAGGGAGCGGACATGGTGACCGAGGCGCTTGGAGCGGGGGATGGGAAGCCGGTCTGGAGACACGCCTACCCCGCCACCTACCGCGACAGTTTCGGTTTCGACGATGGGCCGCGCGCCGTGCCGTGCATTGCTTCCGGAAAGGTCATCACGCACGGGCCGGAGGGCATCGTCCAGGCGCTCGATTTCGCCACGGGGAGGCAGGTGTGGGAGTTTGACACGGTGGCGGAGCTCGACTCTCCGCAGGGCTACTTTGGCCGCGCGTGCTCCCCGCTGGTGGTGGACGGGAAAGTGCTCTTGAACGTGGGTGGTAGCGGTGGTGCCGGAGTCATCGCCCTCGACCTGGAAAGCGGGAAGCTGGTCTGGAAGGCGGACGACGGGGAGGCGGGCTATTCCTCCCCCATCCTGGTGCCGGAGGATGCGGACGTGAGCGCCTTCTTCACCCGCACGGGCGTGCTGATGATCCGCAACGCTGATGGCCGGGTGCTGGCGGAGGAGCGCTTTCGGGCGACGATCGACGCCTCGGTGAATGCGGCGGCTCCCGTGGCCTGCGGTCAGGGGCGGCTGCTTTTTTCCGCCGCGTATGACGTGGGGGCCGGTTTGTGGCAGTGGAATCGTGATTCCGGCAAGCTGGTGAGCCTTTGGAAAAAAGAAGACGCCATCGACAGCCACTACACGACCCCCGTTTACCACGACGGTCATGTTTACGGTCTGCATGGCAGGCAGGAGACCGGGATGACGCTACGCTGCGTGGCCGTGGCCGACGGGAAAGTGGCCTGGGAGGCGCCGGAGCGGATTCAGGGCGGCACTTTGATCCTGGTCGGGGACAAGCTGCTGATGCACGCCGAATCCGGCGAGTTGTGGGCTTTCAAGGCCGTGCCGAACGGTTTCGACCTGATCCGACGCAGCCAGATCACCCGCGCCGGGCACCGCAGCCACGCCGCCTATGCCGAGGGGCTGCTCTACGCCCGTGATGCGGAGAAAATGGTGGTGGTGCGGATGAAATGAGCCCGCTGCGGGTCACAGCAGGCGCTTGCGCTTGAAGAACCAGATCGGAATCAGGGCGGAGAGGACGATGATGATCATCACCATGACGAAGGCCCAGCCCTTGTCTGCCGCCGGCAGGCCTACGTTCATGCCGTAGATACTGGCGATGAGGGTGGGCGGCAGGAAGAGCACGCTGGCGACGGTGAAGATTTTGATGATCTGATTCTGCTGGATGTTGATGAGACCCAGCGTGGACTCGAGGAGGAAGGTCATCTCCTGCGTCTGCTGATTCGTGTATTCGTCGAGGCTCTTGATGTCGCGCATGACGCTGCGGAACTGGGCGGCCAGCTCCCCCCGCATCCATGTGGCCGCGTTGTTGAGGAAGTATTGCAGCATGCGGTTGAGGCTGACCAGGCTCTCACGCAGGTTCGCCACCATGGCGCTGCGGCGGCCGAGCATTTTCACCACGTCGCTGAGATCTTTTTCAATG
>CAMAZK010000071.1 GCA_945863205.1 Akkermansia muciniphila
AACGATCGAAGTGCTGGAGCGACTCCCTGGTCTGGACACAGGCAGAGACAGACCGGTAGTCGGTACAAGGTTGATCGCCCGTGACGGACTTCCACTGCTCGACCCTTGCTCTCTTTTCATCTGCAAGCTGCATGCCGCGAATACGAGGCCCGTGGAAACGGTGAACAACGACATCATGCATCTGCGCATTCTTGCGCGTGTGATCCCCCGCTTTCTCGAGAAAATCCGCGTCACCGCCCTGCCGGACTATGATGCCAAAGAGGACGCCCGGCGTCTTTTGCAGCAGATCGAGGCCTGCGAAAGCGGTGCGCATGATTTCCGCGTCCCTTTGCCCTCCGAACAGACGCAGGCCCTGATCTCCGAACTTCGCGCGCACTTAGGCGCAGCGGCTTGACCCAGTGGTATGAGATGTCTCCGCCGCTGCGCCGGCCATTTTGGGCGATTTTTTCCGAGCAGGCGGAAGGAGTCCGGTTTATGTCCTTCCCGGCACTCATGGCAACCCATCCCAAGCACATTCATTTCATCGGCATCTGCGGCACCGCGATGGGCTCGACGGCGGTCGCGCTACGGGCGCTCGGCCACACCGTGAGCGGCTCTGACAGTCAAGTTTATCCGCCGATGTCAGATGTGCTGCGGGATGCCGGCATCACGGTGACAGAGGGCTACAAGCCGCAGAATCTGCCGCCTGATGCGGACGTGTATGTCGTGGGCAACGCGATCTCACGCGGCAATGCCGAGCTGGAGGCGCTGCTGGAAAAGAAGCTGCCCTACGTCTCGATGGCGGAGATGCTGAAACGCGAGGTCATCCAGGGCAAACGCAGCTTTGTGGTGAGCGGCACGCATGGCAAGACGACGACGACGACGATGCTGGCGTGGATCTTTGAGCACGCGGGCAAGAACCCCGGATTCATGATCGGCGGCGTGCCGGAAAACTTCGAATCCGGGGCGCGATTCACGCATTCGGACCTCTTCGTGATCGAGGGGGACGAGTACGACACGGCCTATTTCGACAAGCGCTCGAAGTTTTTCCACTACCTGCCGGAGTGCGCGATCGTGAACAACATCGAGTTCGATCACGCGGACATCTTTGACGACCTGGACGCCATTCTGCTGTCGTTCCGGCGCTTCCTGAACCTGGTGCCGCGCAACGGGCTGGTGCTCATCAATGGCGACGATCCGAACTGTCTTTCCCTGCGCGAAAAGTGCCCTGCGCCGCTGAAGACCGTCGGACTGGGACCTGCCTGCGACCTCCGCATCCAGATCACGGCAGTCACGCCCGAGAGCACGATGTTTTCGATCAATGGCGACCCGTTTGAGGTGCCGATGGTGGGGGAGTTCAATGCCCGCAATGCCGCGATGTGCGTGGCGGCAGCCCGATTCGCCGGGTTGAGCGATGACGAGATCCGCGCGGGTCTGGTGAGCTTTCGCGGCATCCGCCGCCGCCAGCAGGAGCGCGGCACGACGAACGGCGTGACGGTGATCGACGATTTCGGCCATCATCCGACAGCGATCCGCGAAACCCTCCGCGGTCTGCGACAGCGCTACGAGGGCCGCCGCTTGTGGGCGCTCTTTGAGCCGCGGTCAAACACGAGCCGCCGCAACGTGCTGCAGAACGAACTGATCGACGCGCTTGCGGAGGCGGATGCCTCAGTCATCGCGGCCGTGGCGAATCCGGAGAAAGTCGCGGCGGAGGATCGTCTCGACACCGCGAAAGTGGCGGCATCGGTCACGCTGCTTGGGCGCCCCTGCTGGTTTGAGGCTGACACGGACGGGATCGTGAGCCGGTTGAAGGCCGAATGCCGGAGCGGCGACGTGATCGTTGTCTTCAGCAACGGAGGCTTCGACGGCATCCACGACAAGCTGCTGGAGACGCTCTGAAAAGTTTGCAATGGTTGGCGGTTGTTTCAAACCGGCAAGGCAGCTCTGCCCGGCAATTTCAGAAGACAATCGCAAACAACCGCCAACCCACCGGGGGCCCCTCAGTAAACGATCTCCACTTCGTCACCCACGGCGACCTGCTGGAAGAACTCCTTGGCCTTGTGGTAGGGCAGGCGGATGCAGCCGTGTGAGGCCGGACGGCCGGTCACGTAGCCGCTGTGAAGACCGATGGCACCGCAGTTCAAGCGCATGAACCACGGCATGGCCACATGGTAGATCGTGGAGGTGTGAGACCTGTGCTTGTCGGTGACGAGAAAGCGCCCTGCCGGCGTGCTGTAGCCTGCGCGTCCGGTGGAAACGGTGGTGCTGTTGATGATGCGTCCGTTCTTTGTCACCCAGGCGCGCTGGCTGGAGAGATCGATGGTGACCAGGGTGTCGGGCTCTGAGTCGGGATCGCGACCCAGCAGCACGCGCATGAGGAAAAGATAGCCCTGCGTGGCGGCGAAGTTGATCGGATAGCGGTGGTAGCGGCTGGTGCAGACGCCGGGCTTGGCTCCGGCCTGCATGAGCACCACCGCGCCTTCCACATCGCCGCGGGCGGCGCAGCAGATGAGCGGCGTGATGCCGCGGTCACTTTCCATTGCATTGCGCAGATCCTTGATCGTGCAGCGGTCGATGACGGAGCGGAGGACGGGAGTTTTGAAGCGGGTGTTCGGATCGACGCCGGAGTCCACCAGCGCCTGAAGCACCGGAGTGTTGCGGCGGAGGGCGGCGATGGCTATGGGCGGCTGGTTTTCGTGAGCAGGTTCGTTCATGTCCACCCCAGCCAGCGCCAGGACGCGCACGCACTCCGCGCGGCCCATACGTACGGCGGCGCAGAGGGGGGTGTCTCCGCCCAGGGTTTTTTGTGAAGGGGAGACGCCGAGGGCGATCAGGCGGGCGAGGCGGGCGGGGTCGTCGTTGAGCACGGCCTGGTAGGCCTGGGGCAGGGCATCGGTGCGCGGCATGAGGCGCGTCCAGTGCTCGGAGATCGGGTCGATGATCGGACGCCAGGCTGCGGGTTTGATCTCCACCGGTTTGGCTGCGACGGCCACTGGCGGCACCGGTTCTGCGGCAGGAGCGGGTCGCGGGACCGGCTTGGCGGCGCGACGGATGGCTTCCTTGTCTGGCTGCGCCGGCATTCGGGCGGGGACGAGCGGTTCAAAGATGCCTGATGCTGGAAGGGCGGCCCGAATTTCCGCAGATGCTTCACTGGTTTTTCCATGACGCGTGGCCCCTGCCTTCGCTGTTGGCAGGCTGAAGTGAGCGGGGCGAAACATTTCGTGCCCCTTGAGCAGGTGAATCAGCCCATAGCAGACTCCGACACCGACGAGGGGCGGGAGGACGCATGCACAAAGAGTCTTAAGCCAATGATGTTTCATTCTTGAGTCGCGGGACGGAGAGTTCATAACAATAATGACCGATCTGTCGAGCGACGATTTGAGCCAGTGGATGATGTGCCACCACGAATCCGAATTTGCGGGCGTGAAAATCAATCATGGCGAAACAATGTTATGGAAATTATGGTCTTCCGGGTGACATTTTCCAATGCTCCGACCGAGTCAAGCCGCATTTCCCCGCCACGCATGGGTGCTGGTGGTGTTCTTGCTGTGGGCCTGTGCGCGGCCCAGTGAGGCGATCATTTTTTACTCCACGGGCGATGTGAATCACAACACCGCCGCTCCCACGGGCTCCTTCGAGGACTCCGGTTGGCAGTATGGGGTAAAATACGGCTCCTTCCTCGGCACGATCATCGGGGCGCAGTATGTCATCACGGCCCAGCACTTCGGCACGCAAGGGACGACGCTGGTGCATAGCGGCATCTTCAATGGCGGGGCAGATGTCGTGTACAACATCGACGCTGCCTTCAACGGCGGCGCGGGTTACCATGACATCGCTGGCACCGATTTAAGAATTCTCAAAGTGCAGGAGCTTTTCCCCTACTATGCGCCGATTTTTACCGGCACGCTTCAGGCCGGGCTCACGCTGGTGACGCACGGCATGGGCGGCCCGCGCGGCGCCGAGATCCTGGTCGGCGGCGATCTACAGGGCTGGGAGCACGGGCCCGCAGACGGCACCCCTCGATGGGGCAGCAACACGATCCAGAGCGTCATTCCGAGCGCCATTGGGGACCTCATCCGGGCGACCTTCAGCGCCGATGGAACCACCGAGGAGGCCACTCTTTCCGTGGGCGACTCCGGAGGCGGAGTCTTCGTCAATGATAGCGGCATCTGGAAGCTGGCGGGCGTGAATTACAGCGTGGATGGCTCCTTCGACACAAATGCCATCGTGGGGGACGGCTCCGAGTTCAATGCCGCCTTGTTTGAGCGCGGCGGCTTGTATCAGGGCTCGGACGCGTTCGGGTGGTCTCCGGCGCCTGCGGGGCCCTCCAGCATGTATGCCTCCAGTGTGACGGGCAATGCGGCGACGATCATGAGCATCGCACTCGTGCCGGAGCCCCATTCGGCGCTCCTCGTCATGACGGCCCTCGCGACCGGGGGGCTGCAGCGCAGGCGGGTCAAGCCGCAGGCTTGATGTCCGCAAAGATCAGCCGCCCGGCGCTGGTCGGTAGCGTGTTGGACACGACCACATCGACCGTCTGTCCGATCTGTGCGGCTGCGTTGTTGACCACGATCATGGTGCCGTCCGGCAGGTAACCTACCGCCTGGGCCTTGTCCTTGCCGGGCTTCGTCAGCGGCAGCCGCAGCTCGTCCCCCACGCTGAGTTCGGGGTGCAGCGCCTCGGCCAGCTCGCGGAAGCTCAGCACCGTGATGCCGCGCAGCCGCGCCACGCGCACGAGATTCTCGTCATTGGTGATCAGCCGCGCGTTCAGCTCCCGCGCCAGCGTGACGAGTCGCACATCGACCTCAGCGGCAGCTCCCGCGTCCTCATGGATGGAGACGGTCAGGCCCTGCGCCCCACGCAGCTTTTCCATCATCTCCAGCCCGCGCCTGCCGCGCATCGCCTTCGTCGGCTCGGCGGAGTCGGACAGGCGCTGCAACTCATCCAGCACGAACCTCGGCACCACCACCGCCCCGCTGAGGAATCCGCAGCGGAAGACGCCCGGCAGCCGTCCGTCGATGATCACGTTCGTGTCCAGCAGCATCGGCTCGCCCTCGGAGCTGTCGCGGCGGAACCGCACGTAGGGGATCAGAAAGGCGAACTGGTCACGGTCGCTCCGCAGGGCAAAGGTGATGCCGAAGAACGCAAACGCCCCGTAAACGCACACCTCCACGATGCTCTGCAACTCGCCCCCGTCCCGTTGATTCTGAAAATAGGCCAGCTGAAACACCCCGATGCGCGTGATCAGCCAGGCGCAGAACAGCCCCACCGCCAGCCCCAGCGTGGCGTGTGAAAAGTCACGCAGCGTGAAGCGCCCAAAGACCACGTCCAGCAGCACCAGCAGGCCCATAAAGGCCGCTCCGCTCACCGCCCCGGTCCACGCCTCCTGCCTCAGACCGACGGCGACCGCCATCCCCACAAAAACGGAGAACGCGAAAAAAAGTGCGCGGACGAGGCGGATGGGCCAGGAGGTTTTCATCAGGAGACTCACGGATTAGGGGCAAAACGAAGGCCGGGCAAAAGGATTCTCCCCCGATTGCGTCACGGTGCGAAGACCGCCCCGCCCCGTCGCGTGAACTGCAGTTCGATGCCCAGGCTCGCGAAGGCCTGTTTCATCTCGTTTTCGAGCTCCGCCGGGCTCCGGCCTGCGAGCAGCCACTTCCGCACCGCCTGGTCCTGCGGCATGCCGTTTTCGATCTCCCGGCGCATCGCGTTCACGCCCTCTGCCTGGCCCGTGCCTTCGAGGTGATGCAGGTAAAAGGTCAGCAGCAGGGCGGAGGTGTCATTTTCATTGGCCGCCACGCCCGCTTTTCCCGCCAGCCATGCCTTCTCATCCAAGGCCAAAAGTTCCGCCACCTTCAGCATGCCGAGTCGCACGGTCTGGCCCGCCTGCATCGCCCCGCGGGCGCGCAGTTCCCGGCGCAGAAGGTCGGCGGACGCCACGTCATCGGCCACCAGCCAGGGCGGCATGGCCGCCGGAGGCGCCCACGGATTGGTGGAAAGCGTGGCTGGTGGCCCTGGCGCTCTCTTGTTCACGGCGTAGGGGGTCATCGGGGTGGAGTTTGTCTCCATCGGCGGCTTCAGGCTCCGCGCTTCGACCACTGAAGATTTTCGCCCCGCCTCGGCGGTCTCGGTGTGGGATGTCTCGCGCACAAACCACGTCACTCCGGCGCTGGTGACCGTGATGGCGGTCAAGATCACCGCTGCACGGACCGACATCGGCACACGCAGCCTCTTGCGCCGCCTCCGCAAGCGAGCGGCTTCGGCCTGATCCACGAGTGCGACGGGCGCACGACTGGGGGCGGTGGGTTGCATGACTCCGGTACTGACCGGTCAAACACGTCCCGCGTCAAGCAGCGTCACTGCATCATTCCCTGCTCCTTCTCCGCCACCGGCTCTTCGCGGAATGCTGCCAAAGCCGGACGCCGCAGGTGCGGGTCCTCATCCAGCGTCTTTTCCGCGAGCTGCCGCGCTAGGCGCACCAGGCGCGTGTCCGCCAGCAGTTCGCCGAACAGCAGCGGCGCCTGCCCGCTCTGCGCATGGCCCAAAACATCGCCCGGACCGCGACGCCGTAGGTCTTCCTCGGCGATTTGAAAGCCGTCGCTCGTCTCCTCCATGATCGCGAGGCGCTGGCGGTTCTCATCGTCCTTGTCATCCACAAACAGCACGCAGTAGCTCGTGTGCGCCCCGCGTCCGATGCGCCCGCGGAGCTGATGAAGCTGCGCGAGGCCAAACCGGCCTGCATCGTGAATGAACATCACCGTCGCATTCGGCACGTCGATGCCCACCTCGATCACCGTCGTCGAAACCAGCGCGTCCAGCTTGCCCGCACGGAAGCGTTTCATCACATCCGCCTTCTCCTCCGCGCTCATGCGACCGTGCAGCAGGCCGACTTCGCATGGCGCTAGCAGTTTGGACCACTCCTCGTGTCCCTTCGTCGCCGCCCCGGCCTCCAGCTTCTCCGATTCATCGATCAGCGCATACACGATGTAGCCCTGCCGGCCTTCCTCGATCTGCTCGCGCAAAAACTTAGCCGCGTCCTTCAGCTTCGTCTTCGGTCGCACCTTGGTGACGATCTTCACGCCGTCGCGCGGCTTCTGGTCGATCGTCGAGACCTCCAGATCGCCGTAAATCGTCAGCGTCAGCGTTCGCGGGATCGGCGTGGCCGTCATCACCAGCACATCCGGCGTGTCGCCCTTCCGGATCAGCCGCGCCCGCTGCGCCACGCCAAACTTGTGCTGCTCGTCGATCACCACGATCCCCGTGTTGTGCATCAGCTCCGCGTCATGCAGCAGCGCATGCGTGCCGATCACGATCTCCGTCTGACCTGTATGACCCGTCGGACGCGTCTGACCCGTTCGCAGCGCCACGCGCAGGCCCAGCGGCTCCAGCCACTGCCGCGCACTCCGCGCATGCTGCTCCGCCAGGATCTGCGTCGGTGCCATCAGCACGGCCTGCCTGCCTGACTCCACTGCGCGCAGCATCGCCGCGAAGGCCACCACCGTTTTGCCGCTGCCCACATCGCCATGCAGCAGGCGGTTCATCGGCGCGCCGGAGGCCATGTCGCCGTGAATCTCGTCCAGGCAGCGTTGCTGCGCTGGCGTGAGCTGGAAGGGCAACTCGTTGAAAAAATCGCGCAACAGCTCGCCGGTGCCTTTCTGCGCACGACCACCGGATTCGATCACGCGCCGCTTCCGCCGCGCCACACGGAGCTGGTAACCGTAAAACTCTTCCAGCGCCAGGTAGCGCCTCGCTTGTTCGAGTTTCTCCATGCTCGAAGGAAAATGCACCTCTCGCAGCGCCAGCGATCGCGTCAGGCCTGCGAACTCGCCCTCCGCGCTCGGTTTTGGCAGAAGATCCTCCGCGAAGGACTCCGGAAGCGCCCGGCACACATGCCACGCCGCCACACGCAGCGCCTTCTGCGTCATCGCACCCTTCAGGCGGTAGATCGGCGTGATGCGCCCGGTGTGAATCTGCTCCGCATCGTCATCCGCACCGCCTTTGACGATCTCATACTCCGGGTGCGACATGCTCAGGCGGCCCTTCGAGTCCTTGATCACCCCATAGACGATGAGTTCCTGCCCTTCGGCAAACACCCGGCTCATGAACGGCATGTTCCACCACTTCAACGTGAGCTGCTGGCCCAGCAGCCCCGTCGCATGCCGCACCACCGCCTCAAACACCCCGGATCGCCCGCCAAAGAATTTGTTCCCCGTCTTGGTGACGAGCACATGATGGCACGAAGGCAGCGGGCCCGCCTGAAACGCCAGCGCCTGCATCTGCCGCCGGTCCTCATGCCGGAACGGCAGATGCCACACCACATCCGCCACCGTCGCGATCCCCTCCTTCCCCAGCAGCCGCGCCGCATGCGCAGGCAGACCGGGAACTTCGGCAAGAGAGAGGTCGAGGGGAATCACTGCGTGAGATGGTGTGCGTGAGCGAGGGTGTCAACAGGAGCACACGCGTCCCGCGTGCCGTTTCCCGCGTCCTCGCGGGAAACCGTCCGATGATCAACGACTCCTCACTCGACGCTTTGCGACCCAGCCATATCTTGGAACGGACTTCAGCGGGACGCTGAAGTCAGCACGCGAGACGCGTGCGCTCCTATCACACCGCCTTCTCCATCACATAGTCATCCATGACGAAGCCGCTGCCGATGTCGCTGCAGATGTCCTCGGTGAAGTGGAAGCCGTGACGGAGGTAGGCGCGGATGGCGGTGGCGTTGCGTTTGTTCACGCGCAGGCGCACGATTTTGCAGCGCAGGTCGCGGGCGCGGTCCTCGGCCCAGCGCAGGGTGAGGCCGCCGAGGCCGTGGCCATGTACCTCGGGCAGGAGGTAGAGCTTGTTGATGAAAAGCACGGGCTCCATGGCGAGCTTTTCAAACGAGATGTAGCCGACTGCGCCGCGTGCCTCGGCCTCGACGAGCGCATACCACACGTCTCGTGCCTGGATCTCGTGCGCCATGTTTCCGGGCTGGTACCAGATGGAGAGCATGTAGTGGATCTGCGCGTCGCTGATGATGCCGGGGTAGCAGGCGAGCCAGATGGCATGACCGAGCTGCTGCACGGTGGTGAGTTCCTCCGGCCCGATGCGGCGGATGCGGGCGGAGATCGGCTGGGTGGCGGCCCGGATCGTTTGCAGGGTCTGCTGCCAGACTTCGAGGTCGTTGGCAGGTGAGAGCCGCTGCAACTGTGCGGCGATCTGATCCCGCGTGGGCTTCACGAGCCTTTCTTCACGGACTTGTTTGAGATCCGTGGGAAACTCGTTCTCCGTCAGGATCGTCTTGGCGAGATACCAGCAGGCCCAGGCGCGCCAGGTACGCAGCTCCTTGTTCGGCTCGACCATGCGCGTGGCCAGATGCTGCCAGTGGCGGCTCGGATTGCCGATGAACTGCCCATCGATGCGATTTTGCAGGATCCACACGAGCGCCTGATACGGCAGCGGCCAATTCGCGAGCACCGGCTCGCCGCGCTTCAGCGGCAGCGAGAGGGCGCGGTTGATGAGCAGGATGCTTTTGGCTGGAAAACCCTCCCGCCACAGGCTCTGCGCATAGTGCAGGGCTGTTTCATAAAACAGCGGCCCGCGGTCGCTTCCGAGCGCCTCGATGTCCGTGTGATCGTAGTGCCGGTTTTCCTCCGGCAGCAGCGGGCAGGGCGGATTGATCCACTCGCGGTGCTTCATGTCAGTCGGCTGACACGGATCGTGGAACCTTCGGGCAGAGCAGGGAAGCGGAGGCTTTTTCCGGGGCTTCTTTGAGGAAAAAGGACAGGCGCCCTCGACGGTCGCAGACCCAGACCTCCTTCGCGCCTGCCTCGAAGTAAAGACGGCGTTTCTCTTCGATCTCGCCGCGCTTGTTGCCGGGGGAGATGACCTCCACGCAAATTTCCGGCGCCCCCTTCAGCGCCACGCGACCACCGATTTGCACCAGGCGCTTCTTCGACAGCCAGACCACGTCGGCGACCTTGATTCCCTCGCTGGTGGAGATGGGGCACTCGACGGTGACTTTGCCGTCAGGAGCGTGCTTGTGCAGCAAGGCACCAATGTCGAACTGCCTGCCACCATGGGAGAATTCGGAGTAGCACATCATAATCGGATTCCCATAGCGATCGGTCTCCACCTTCCCCGGCCAGTTCCGAACCAGCGGGTCACGCCCGATCGCCTCCCAGCGGTCGATGTTGAAGACCGTCTGGTTTTTGACCTTGGGCACTGAGAGCAGGGCGTTCATGGCGGGAGTCTGACACATCATCACTTCTGCTTCAACTCCCAGCCCTTCGCGCGGCCCAGCGCACGCTCCCATCCCGCCGTGATTTTGGCGCGTGCGGCGGCTTTCATGGCCGGTTTGAATTTGCGGTCCATCTGCCAGTGCTTGGAGATGTCGGCCACGTTCTTCCAGAAGCCGACGGCAAGACCTGCGAGGCATGCCGCGCCGAGCGCGGTGGTTTCATGCACCTTTGGCCGCACCACAGGCACGCCGAGCAGGTCGGACTGGAGCTGCATGAGAAGATTGTTCAAACTGGCACCGCCATCGACGCGGAGTTCCTTCAGCTTGATGCCGGAGTCGGCTTCCATGGCCTTCAAGATGTCCATCACCTGCAAAGCGATGCCCTCCAGCGCCGCACGCGCGATGTGCGCCGCCGTGGTGCCGCGCGTCAGGCCGACGATCGTGCCACGCGCATACGCATCCCAATGCGGAGCGCCCAGACCGGCGAACGCGGGCACGAGATAGACACCGCCCGTGTCGGGAACACTCGCGGCGAGCGCCTCGACATCGGCCGCCTTTTTGATGATGCCCAAGCCATCACGCAGCCACTGGATCGCCGCGCCGGCGATGAACATGCTGCCCTCCAGCGCATACTCGGTGCGCCCGTTGATCCGCCACGCCACGGTGGTGAGCAGCTTGTTTCTCGACGCGATGGGCTTCGAGCCCGTGTTCATCAGCATGAAGCATCCGGTGCCGTAGGTGTTCTTCACCAGGCCCGGCTTCGTGCAAACTTGACCGAAGAGCGCCGCGTGCTGATCCCCCGCGATGCCCGCCACGGGAATGCTGCCGCCGAGCAGCGACGTTTCGCCAAACACACCGCTCGAATCTTTCACCTCCGGCAGCATGGAGCGCGGCACGCCGAAGATCTTGAGCAGTTCGTCATCCCAATCGCCTTTGCGGATGTCGTAGAGCATCGTGCGCGAGGCGTTGCTGACATCGGTGGCATGCACCTTGCCGCCTGTGAGATTCCACAGCAGCCACGAATCGACGGTGCCAAAGGCCAGTTCGCCCCTCGCGGCGCGGGTTTTGAGGCCCTTCACGTTTTGCAGCATCCACTGCACCTTCGTCGCGGAAAAGTAAGCGTCCAAGACGAGGCCGGTCCTGCGCTGGATGAGCTTGTCGAGCTTCTGCGCACGCAATTTGTCGCAGATCGACGCCGTGCGGCGATCCTGCCACACGATCGCGTTGCAGACCGGCTTCCCTGACTTGCGATCCCACACCACGGTCGTCTCACGCTGGTTCGTGATGCCGATGGCGGCTACGTCCGCCGCCTTGGCCCGCGCGGTTTGCAGCACTTCGGCGGCCACGCCGGCCTGGGTGGCCCAGATTTCCTGCGCATCGTGCTCCACCCAGCCCGGTTTGGGGAAAATCTGTCGGAACTCCTTCTGCGCCGTCGCCACGATGCCGCCGTCGTGTTGGAAAAGAATGGCGCGTGAACTGGTGGTGCCCTGATCGAGTGCGAGGATGTATTTCATGCCGCGATTTTTCACATCCGCGCCCGGAAGGCCAGCCAGAAGATGCGGCACAAAGGAAAGGTGGTATCCCCGACAGGAATCGAACCTGTATTTAGAGTTTAGGAAACCCTCGTTCTATCCATTGAACTACGGAGACGCCTGAAAATCAAGGGTTCCAGCGTTTTGAGGCGTCGGAAAACTCGAAAGTAAGAATGAAAGTAAGAATACGTCCATCCATTTCCACGATTATCCCATGCTGTCTTTTATGTCCAGCGGAAGACTTGCCAGCATGGAGGCAGGCGGGTATCCTGCGCCATCATGTCCACCCTGACACTCGACCAAACGACGCCTTACGCCAGCCTCCTGATGGCTGGCGAGGTCGTGTCTGTGATGCAGGGCGGCAAGAAGCTGGGCGTTTTCCTTCCGACCACCCCCAAGCCCCAAAGCGTGCCGCTGCCGGATTTCCGCGCCCGCCTGCGCCAGACCTGGGGCAGCCGTGTGTTCAGCGAGGCGGAGGTGCAGGCTATGCGCGAGGCGGAGCTTGAACACTGCCACGGCTGATGCACTGCGCGGACACGTCCTTTCTGTGCGCTCTCTACCGCCAGCAGGCGAATTCAGAGCGGGCCATTGAGACGCTGGAGAAAATCGGTGCTCCCATCGTCATTTCGTGCCTGCTGGCCTACGAGTTCCGGCAGGCCGTGCGCTTTCAAGTCTTCCTGCGCTCCCGCGACGCCAAGAAGGGCTACTCTGAAACGGAGGGCTTGATGATGCTGGCGCAGTTCGAGAACGATCTGGATTCCGGCGTGGTCATTGAAGCCGGGGCGAACTGGACAGACGTGGCGGCAATCGTGGAGCGCCTGAGCGAGCGGCACACGATGAAGCGCGGTTCACGTTCCTTTGACCTGCTTCACATCGCCACCGCGCTGCAATGGGAGGCCACGGTGTTCCTGAGCTTTGACGGACTGCAACGCGAGATCGCGGCAGACGAAGGCTTGAACGTGCTGGCTGACTGCTGAGAGCTTCAAAGAGGCTTCGGCTTGGTTTTCCACCGTGGTTTGACTTCGCCAGCCTTCTTGCGTCGTGCCCTTTCCTTGGCGGGGAAATCGCCTCCCGCCATTTCTTTGATGGCTCCGGCGGCTTTGAGGATGTGTTCGAGGCTGAATGCTGGCATGGAGCGGCAAGGAGGGGTTCACCTTTGACAGCATCATGCGCGGCATCCGGCGCGTGGAACATGTGTGCTGGAGCGTGCTGGGAGGCATTCAGCCGGGAGTGCTGGCGGAGTTCGTGCGCAATACGCAGGCGGGCGGCTCGGGTGATGACGGCTTTATGCAGCGCTTTGGCTTGATGGTCTGGCCGGATGCGCGCCCCGAGTGGCGCGACGTGGACAAGCCGCCGCACATCGCAGGCGGCGAGGATGTGGAGGAAATCTTCCGCATGCTGGAAGGACTCACACCGGAGATGCTGGCGAAGCACGCGCTGCTGAATCACGATGGAGTGCCGACGTTCACCTTTGCAACGGATGCGCAGAAGCGTTTCCGCGACTGGCGCGGCACGCTGGAACGGCGGTTGCGCGGTGACGACCTGCCGAGACCATTGATCGGGCATCTGTCGAAGTATCGAAAGCTTGTGCCTGCGCTGGCGCTGGTTATCCATCTGGCGGAGTGGCGTACGGAAGCGGTGACGCTGGCGGCATTGGAAAGGCGCTGCACTGGGCCGCTTACCTTGAGACGCACGCGGCCCGCGTGTATGCCTCGAAAGATGTCGTCGAAGCCGAAGCGGCGCGTGTCCTGCTGAAAAAGCTGCTGGCCGGGACGGCGGGCCTGGGGGATGAGTTCACAGCACGGCAGGTGCGCATGAAAGGCTGGTCTGGCATGAACAAGCCCGAGGAAGCGGACGCCGTGTGCGAGCTGCTGGCGGATTGCGGCTGGATTCTGCCGAAGGATGCGGGCCGCACGGCCAAGGGCGGCAGGCCAACGACCATCTACCGGATGAATCCGAGGGCCGCGAGCGTGTGAGATTGGGCCGGGATGCACCATCAAAACCATCGAAACCTTGCCCCGAATCCCTGCCGAGGGTTTTGATGATTTCGATGGTGCCTCATGCACGCCCGCAAACTGGCGCCGCCCCTCCGATTTTTTCAATGTGATGCAGAGATGCGCTGTTCTGATGGCGCAGTGTTTGAGCCGGTGCGCTATTGACGGGCGTGGTAGCCTTGTGGCCTATGAACGCACAACCTCCGCCGTCAAAGCTGAACACGGCACTGCTGATGATTGGCTTCGTGGTGATCTTGATCGTCGGCTTGGGTGTCTTTTCCATCGGGCTGGACTGGCTTGGAAAGGCGATGCAGGGCGGAGTGATCGAGAGGCTGCTAAACTGGCTCGTTGATGCGTGGTTCTGGTTCGTGATCGGGTTTTTTGTCTTGGCGATGCTGGCGAGCGCCGTTTTCGGCAAGCGTGGAAAGTAGGAACACCTGGCTGCTGCAATGCCGGTGAAGGCCATACGAGAGTTCACCTGATTCTGTGGAGCAGTTGAGCGGCTGTAGTATTGCTGTCCCACCTCTCAAAAGAACCGAGCAGGCAGGGAAATGGGTTTTGAGGCCGGGGAAATCTCTGCCTTGAGGGCCGTCCACCTGGTGCCAGTTAATCGCCAGATAAGAGGCGGTTCCACTGCCTTTTGTGCCACCATCTGCCAGCATGGTGCAACACGACACTACGAGACTGCTTTCCCCGCATGGCTTCGGAAACCCTCGTTCTATCCATTGAACTACGGAGACGCGACGACCCTGCTCTTTTTCACCGGTTTGGCACCGCTTTCAACTGCCGTTTGCGCCTGAAAACCAGGACGCAACATCCGGCGGGCGGTGTCGTTCCCCTTGGTGCGATACGAATCAAGAACGATGCCATGAAGACCACCTCACGCCGCCGCTTCCTTACCCGCACCGCCGGACTCGCCGCCGCCACCTTCTCCGGACCGAACCTTCTTCTCCGAGGGCAGGATGCGGCGAGCAAGCGTCTGAACCTCGCCGTGATCGGTGCGAACGGGAAGGGGCAGTCGGACACGCAGGCGGTGACGCTGGCGCACAACATCGTCGCCCTCGTCGATGTGGACTCGACGAGGCTGGAAGAGGCCGCCAAGCGCCGGGAAAAGATCCACGCGGACTCCGACGCGCCCGCTCCGAACGTGCCGAAGCTCTACCAGGACTTCCGCAGGATGTTCGACGAAATGGCGAACGAGATCGACGGCGTCATCGTCTCCACCCCGGATCACACGCACTACCTGGCCGCGATGTGGGCGATCAAGCACGGCAAGCACGTCTGCGTGCAAAAGCCGCTTTGCAATCGCATCGCCGAAGTCCGTGATCTGCACCAGGCCGGCACGGAGGCGAAAATCATCACGCAGATGGGCAACCAAGGCCGCACCATGGAGGGGCAGCGTCTGGTCAAGGAATGGATCGAGCAGGGCGCCATCGGCACGCTGCAGGAGATCCGGCTGTGGACGAACCGCCCTGTCTGGCCGCAGGGACCGCTCAAGAAAAAGCTCGTCGATTGCCCGGAGCATCTGAGCTGGGACCTCTGGCTGTCCTGCGAGCCGAGCGAGCCCTACTTTGAGTTCGACCTCGGCGGTGAGCCGGTGCCGAAGGGTAAGCGCGGCCCGACGATTCACCCCTTCAACTGGCGCGGCTGGTGGCAGTTCGGCTCCGGTGCGCTGGGGGACATGGGCTGCCACATCATGGACGCCACCTTCAGCATCCTCGGTCAGCTCATTCCTGAAAAAATCGACGTCGAAAGCAGCGAAGTCACCGACCTGACCGGCCCCACCTGGAGCCGGCTCGTCTATCACATGCCCGCCGGCAGGCATCCGGCGCTGAAAGTCACCTGGCACGACGGCGTGATCGACGGACAGCCGAACAAGCCGGAGCGTCATCCCGACATTCCCGAGGACACCTTCAAAAAAGCCAGCAGCGGCATGATGTTCATCGGCACCGACGGCGTGGTCTTCGAGGGCGGCGCCTACTGCAACAGCCCGATCATCTACCCGCTGGAACGATACGCCGACGTGCGGAGCGACATGCAGGCGGGCAAGATCACGAAAACGGAGACGCGCAGCGCCATGCCGAACAATCCGCAGGGCGAATGGGCGCACCACATCGTGAACGGCGGCCTGCCCAGCTCGAACTTCGACTACTCCTGCCCTCTTACCGAGTTCGTGCTCCTCGGCAATCTGGCCCTCCGCGCCCAGCAGACGGTGCAGTGGGACAAGGAGGCGATGAAAGTGACCAACGCGGAAGCGCCGAACCAGTTCATCAGCCGCCCGTCGTATCGCGAGGGCTGGAAGCCGGCATGATCAGCGATTACTTTTTCTTCTTTTTGCCCTTCCTCTCAGGCTCTTCCTTTCCGAGGGCCAGACCGTTGTCCTGAGGCATGGACATGTTCCAGGCAAGCACGGCCTCCGTCATGCGGGCGACGACTTCGGGGTTCTTTTCGGTGAGATTGGTGACTTCGCCGCTTTCATAGGCCATGTCGTAGAGCTTGGGCTTGGTGCCGTCGTATTCGCAGAGTAATTTCCAGTTCCCCTCGCGCATGGAGAGGTCCGGGAGTTCTTCGGGACCGTGGGCGGGCCATTTTTTGCGATCCGGAGGGCGACGCCAGAAGATGGGAGCTGTGCGAGAGACCTCCTCTTTCCCGAGCAGGGCAGGGGAGATGTTTTCACCGTCGAACGCGACGTCCTTGGCGTCGATTTTCGCGATCGAAAGAAGGGATGGCGCGAGATCGAAGGCGGCGAAGACAGATTTCTCGTTCTTCGAGCCTGCTTTGCTCTTGTCGATCAAACCGGGGCCCCAGACGACGAGCGGAGAGCGCGTGCCGCCTTCATAGAGCGTGGTCTTCGAGCCGCGGAAGGGCCCCGCGCTGCCAGCGCCGGGTTCGGGGCCGTTGTCGGAGCAGATGAGGACGAGGGTGTTGTCCCGCAGTTCGGGCGTGTTGCGAATGCGGTCGAAGAGTTTGCCGAACTGTCGGTCCATTTCTTCCAAAACGGCAAGGTAGAGCCCGCGTTTGCCCTCGGCCCACTTGTCCACTGGCGGCCACCACGGGCCGTGAACGTCGTCAGGCCAGAGATTGATGAAGAAGGGCTGTTTCGCGGCGGTCGCTTTGTCGATGAACGGAATCGCGGCGTCGATGAAGCCGCCGGTGATCTTCGAGCGCAGCATCCACGTGAAGGGCTTGCCGAGACGTTCCGCGTCGCCCCAGATCTTTTTCGGTTCCGCGTCGCCCGGCTTTATCGTGAGCGGCAGGAGCTTCGCGCCCATGCCTTCGAAGTTCGTGAGTGACTCGTCGAAGCCATACGCCGTGATTGGCGGCGCATCATCGACATCGCGCTGGCCACCGAGGTGCCATTTGCCGAAGTGCCCGGTGGCGTAGCCGTTATCATGCAGGATGCGCGCCATCGTCGGCGCCTTCAGATCGAGCCACTGGGCCACGCCACGCCGCTCGTTGTCGGCGCGGTTGTTCAGATAAGACGTGATCTTCCAACGCTGCGGATACTGCCCCGTCGTCAGCGCACAGCGCGAGGGCGAGCAGATGGGCGAGTTCACATAGAACTGCGTGAAGCGGATGCCCTCCGCCGCCATGCGGTCCACATTCGGCGTTTTAGCTTCCTGATTGCCAAAACACGAGAAGTCGCCCCAGCCCATGTCATCGATGAAGATCATGACGATGTTCGGCGGCGCGGCTGAGAGGAGCGCAGGAAGGAGGGCGAGGAGCAGGAACAGGCGTTTCATGTTCACTTGGCTTTCTTCTTTGATTTGCCGTCTTTCCCCTTTTTCTCACCACCGAGCGGCCAAGGGGCGACGCCGACGCGCTTGGCCCAGGCTTCCCACTGCGCGGACATTTCCTTCACGCGCTCGGGTTGTTTGGCGGCGAGATCGTTCATCTCGGTGCGGTCGGTGACCATGTCGTAGAGTTCCCAGCCGCCGCGGTGTTTGGAGACGAGCTTCC
>CAMAZK010000072.1 GCA_945863205.1 Akkermansia muciniphila
ATCAACGATCTCAAGGCCCACGGCCTGCTCGACAAGACACTCATCGTCGTGAACACCGAATTCGGCCGCCCGTCCGAGTTCGACGGCGGTGGCGGACGCGGGCATCAAGGCAGCGCGTTTAGCGTCGTGCTCGCCGGTGGCGGCCTCAAACACCACGGTGCGTGGGGCGTGACCGACGACCTCGCCAAAAAGCCTGTCGAAAATCCCTGCGGCGTGCCGGACCTCTTCGCCACGATCCTCGCGACCCTCGGCATCGACCCGTCCAAAGAACTCCACGATGGCGATCGCCCCGTGCCCATCACCGATCGCGGCCAGCCTGTGCAGGCTCTATTTGGCTGAGATGGGCTGCAAACGTGCGGGTGGGGTGACCGTTGGTTTTGAATCATGAAGTT
This sequence comes from Akkermansia muciniphila, assembly GCA_945863205.1. Lineage (GTDB taxonomy): Bacteria > Verrucomicrobiota > Verrucomicrobiia > Verrucomicrobiales > Verrucomicrobiaceae > Prosthecobacter. The sequence continues at coordinate 393 of CAMAZK010000072.1, forward strand.
CCGCCTCATTGCAGCGATCCCGCTGTTCTTCCTCACAACCGCCATCGGCCAGACGAAGCTCCAGAAGGCTGATGTCACACTGACGCCACCGAAGAACCTCAAGACGACACTGCCGCCGGGTTACACGATCCCCATCGTCGATATCAGCGCCGAAACGCAGCGCCAGGTGATCGTGGACCGGGAAAAGGGCCAGTACCTCGGCCATCCGACGACCGTCCTGCTCGAAGACAACAAGACGATGCTCACGGTCTATCCGAAAGGCCATGGACGCGGCGCGATCGTTTACAAGCGCAGCCACGATGCGGGCCGCACCTGGAGCGAGCGCCTGCCGACACCGAATTCGTGGGAGACATCGCTGGAGGTGCCGACGCTGCACCGCGTGGTCGATGCGGCGGGAAAGAAGCGCATCATCATGTTCAGCGGGCTGCATCCCATCCGCATGGCGCTGACGGAGGACGACGGCGTCACCTGGAGCGAATTGAAGCCCATCGGCGACTTCGGCGGCGTGGTCACGATGAGCACGGTGATCGGCCTGCAGACGCCCGGCCACTACCTGGCCTTTTTCCATGACGACGGCCGCTTCATCCGGGGCGGCGAGGTCGAGAAGTATCGAATCAAGAGCCCGCATGTGCCGGACTACAGCTCCTCCACGGCCAAACCGTGGCGTTTCTGGGTTTACACCACGCTTTCGAAGGACGGCGGCCTCACCTGGAGTGCCCCTGCGCCCATCGCCATGCTGCCGGACGCAAATCTCTGCGAGCCTGGAGCCCTCCGCTCTCCTGATGGAAAGCAGATCGCCGTGTTGCTGCGCGAGAACAGCCGGAAGTACAATTCCTTCGTCATCTTCTCCGACGACGAAGGTCTGAGCTGGAGTCAGCCGAAGGAACTGCCCGCCGCACTCACCGGCGACCGGCACGTCGCGAAATACGCCCCGGACGGCCGCCTGTTCATCAGCTTCCGCGACACGACGCATGTCAGCCCGACGAAGGGTGACTGGGTGGGCTGGGTCGGCCGCTACGAGGACATCGTGAACGGCACCGAGGGTCAATACCGCGTCCGCATCATGGACAACACCAAGGGGCAAGACTGCACCTATCCCGGTGTCGAGCTCCTACCTGACGGCACCTTTGTCACCACCACCTATGGCCACTGGACAGAGGGAGAGGAAGCCTATGTCGTCAGCGTGCGCTTCAAGCTGGAAGAACTCGATGCCAAGGTGACCGGCGAGTGATTCACACCTCTTCGTCCGGCGATCTGGGAAGGAATCCGCCCTCCGTGGGGCAAACTGGCGGTGAGGGAGGGATTCGAACCCTCGGTAGCTGTTAAGGCTACGCATCTTTAGCAAAGATGTGCTTTCGACCACTCAGCCACCTCACCAATAGTTATTCCGCAGCCGGTTGGCTAGCGGAGGGCTATTTAGCGCGTCACGCCGGAGATCGTCAAACGAAATGTCGCTCAGCGACCATCTCATTTCAGCAGATCCGGCCGGTTCTCCCGGGTGCGCGCGAGAGACTGCTGCGTCCGCCATTCGGCGATCTTCGCGTGGTTCCCGCTCAGCAGCGTCTCCGGCACCTTCAGGCCGCGGTACTCCGCCGGCTTCGTGTACTGAGGAGCTTCCAGCAGGCCGCTTTCGCCAAAGCTCTCCTCCACCGCGCTCATTTCATCCCCCAGCACGCCCGGCAGCAGGCGCACGATGGCATCCATCACCACCACAGCGGCGATGGCCCCATTCGTTAGCACGTAGTCGCCGAGGCTGATCTCCTCATCCACCCAGTGCTCGATGATCCGGTGATCGACGCCTTCATAGTGGCCAGAGAGGAAAATGAGGTGCTTTTCACCGGAGAGCCTCTGCGCCGTCGCCTGATCGAAGCGTTTCCCAGCCGGCGAGAGGTAAATGATGCGCGCCTCCGGCGTGTCGAGGCCGTCCAGGGTCTCAAACACCGGCTCCGGGCGGATCACCATCCCCTGCCCTCCCCCGTAGGGCGTGTCATCCACGTGCCGGTGCTTCCCCCGGCCCTGCTCGCGCAGGTCATGCACGCGCAGTTCCACCAGTCCCTTTTCCTGCGCACGGCCCATCATGCTCAGGCCCATGGGAACCGAGACGAGTTCCGGGAAAAGAGTCACCACATCGATCTGCATGCAGGGGCTATGCCGCAGCCTTTTCCCGAGGGCAAGCGCGGCATTCTGCATGCACCCCGGGAATGAGCCTTGACGCTTCGGACGGCACCCCTACTGTCGCGACTTCCCTCCCCCCATTTTCCATGAACATCCACGAGTACCAAGCCAAGCAACTGTTTGAAAAATTCGGCGTCGCCAGCCCCAAGGGCATCGTCGCCAGCACGGCGGAGGAAGCAGGCGCCGCAGCGCGTGAGATCGGCGGACCCGGCCTCGTGGTCAAAGCCCAGATCCATGCCGGTGGTCGTGGAAAAGGCACCTTCAAAAACGGCTTCAAAGGCGGCGTGCATGTCGTGGACACCCCGGAGCAGGCCGAAGAGATCGCCGGCAAGATGCTCGGCCAGACCCTCGTCACCCACCAGACCGGCCCGGAGGGCAAGCTGGTGAGCAAGGTCCTCATCGCCAAAGCCGTGGACATCACGAAGGAATACTACTTCGCCATCCTCTTCGACCGCGGCACCAGCAGCCACGCCATCATCGCCAGCACCGAAGGCGGCATGAACATCGAGGAAGTCGCCGAAAAGACGCCTGAAAAGATCACCAAGGAGTTCGTCCACCCGACCCTCGGCCTGCAGCCCTACCAGTGCCGCAAGGTCGCCGCCTCCCTCAATCTGCGCGGCCCGCAGATGAACCAGGCCGTGAAGCTCTTCACCGCCCTCTGGAATCTCTACATCAAAGCCGACTGCTCTCTCGTGGAGATCAATCCGCTCGCCATCACCACCGACGGCCAGGTGGTCGCCCTCGACGCCAAGTTCAATTTCGACGACAACGCCCTCTACCGTCAGAAGGACGTCATCGCCATGCGTGACACCACGGAGGAAGACCCGCGTGAAGTCGCCGCCAGCGAGTTCGGCCTAAACTACATCGGCCTCGACGGCAACATCGCCTGCCTCGTCAACGGCGCCGGCCTCGCCATGTCCACCATGGACATCATCAAGTTCCACGGCGGTGAGCCTGCGAACTTCCTCGACGTCGGCGGCGGCGCCACGAAGGAGCAGGTCACCGCGGCCTTCAAGATCATCCTGGGCGACCCGAAGGTGGAAGGCATCCTCGTCAACATCTTCGGCGGCATCATGGACTGCGACATCATCGCCCACGGCATCGTCGCCGCCGCGCAGGAGGTGTCTCTGAACATCCCGCTCGTCGTCCGCCTCGAAGGCAACAACGTCGAAGCCGGCAAAGCCACCCTCGCCAACAGCGGTCTGAAGATCACCAGCGCCGGCGACCTCACCGACGCTGCGGACAAGATCGTGGCGGCGGTGAAGGCGGCGTAATCCTCCGTGCGGCGCTCCGGCGCCTTTTCAGTCAGCGGCAACGCTTGCGCGACAGAGATGCTTCACGCCTGAACGGCAAAGTTGCCCTGTTCCTGCGGAACAGGGCTGCGTTGTTGCACAGCAACAACGCTACTTTGCATACCCGCTCGATGGAGCGCGGGTTTCCCTCCGTATTCATTCACACGATGAGCCTGCCGAGATTCGCCTGCATTTGCCTGCTCGCCTGCCACGCGTGGGCAGACGAGCCGCTGCCGGACACGAAAATCGAAGCCCTGCCGCGCTCCGCCGCACGGCCAACGGACACGCCTGCCAAAGTCGAGCTCGGCCGCCTGCTCTTCTTTGATCCCATCCTCTCCGCCACGCGCGACGTGGCCTGCGCGACCTGCCATCATCCGAAGTTCGGCTGGGCGGATGCGCGGCCCACCCCGCTCGGCGTGCATGCCAGCGGCATCGGCCCGCAACGCAGGCTGGTGAAGGCCACCGGGCTCCCGCCGCTGCGCCGCAACACACCCACCATCCTCAACGCCGCCTTCAACGGCATCGCGTCTGACAAGCCCTTCGACCCGCAGTCCGCACCCATGTTCTGGGACAATCGCGTGCAAAGCCTTGAAGCACAGGCGCTGGTGCCCGTGCGGCAACGCGAGGAAATGCGCGGTGATGTTTGCAGCGAGGCCGAGGCCGTACCTGAAATGATCGGACGACTGAAGAGCATCCCCGAATACCTGCTGCGCTTCGACGGAGACATCACCGCCAACAAAGTCGCCGACGCCCTCGCCGCCTTTGAGCGCACGCTCATCACGCCGGACGCGCCCTTCGACCGCTTCATGCGCGGGGACAAGACCGCCATGACGCCCGCGCAGCAGCACGGCATGGAGGTCTTTCAAAAAGCCGGCTGCGCACTCTGCCACAACGGACCGATGCTCAGTGACTCCAAGCTCCATGCCATCGGCCTGACCGACAGCACGACCAACCGCAGCGAGTTTCGCACGCCCACACTGCGCAATCTCAAACACACCGCGCCCTACATGCATCATGGCGGTCATCGTTCACTCGAAGAGGTGATCGCCTTCTACGACCGCCTCATGGACCAGGCGGCAGAGACGCTTGATGGCGGGGACGACGGCACGGGGCCGCCGCTCGACCCTCTTCTTCGCCGGATGAACCTCCTGCCCGAAGACCACGCCGACCTCCTCGCATTTCTCGACGCCTTGAACAGCGACGACTATGACAAAGCGGTGCCGCCGCGTGTGCCGAGCGGCCTGCCCGTGTGGTGACGCAGCCCCATCGAGGCCATCACACGCTGCGCTCGGTCTTCGCCCGTTCGACAGAGACCGCCCTGCCGACTACTTCTGCTTCGCCAAAAAATCCCGCACCTCGCGGGCCAGCGCCTTGCCGATGCCCGGCACGGCGGCGATCTGTTCCTCGGTGGCTTTGCGCAGGCGGGTGACGGAGCCGAAGGCTTTCAGCAGCGTGGCTTTCCGCGCCTGGCTGACGCCGGGGCAGTCGTCGAGGATGCTTTCCGCCACGCGGCGGCCGAGCAGGAGCTGGTGGTAGCCGTTCGCCCAGCGGTGGGCTTCGTCACGGATGCGCTGCAGGAGCTTCAAAGCGCCGCGCTCATGCGGAATGATGACGGGTTGGCTCTCGCCGGGGCGATAGACTTCCTCGTGCTCCTTGGCGAGGCCGATGATGGGCAAATCATGCAATCCGAGCCGCTGCAGCTCCGCCACGGCGACGCCGAGCTGGCCCTTGCCGCCGTCCACGATGACGAGATCCGGCAGCGTGACGAATTTCGGATTGGACGCGAGTCGCTTCATTGCATCCGCCGGCGCTTCCTGGGAAAACTCGGCGACATCTCCCGCTGCGGCGCGGCCTTCCAGCAGGATGCGTGAGAAACGCCTGCGGATGACCTCCGCCATGCTGACGAAGTCGTTCTGGCCGCTGACGGACTTGATACGGTAGCGGCGGTAGTTTGAATTGTCCGGCACACCGTTTTTGAAGCGCACCATGCTGGCCACGCAGTGCGCGGTGCCGATGTTGGCAATGTCGAAGCACTCCATGACGAGCGGGGCGTCCGCCAGGTGCAGGATTTCCTGAAGCTCCCGCACATCCGCCATGGGATCGATGGTGCTGGCCACCCGTGTCCGGGCGCCGCGCTCAAAGCTGCGCGTGGTGACGATCGTCTTGCGCAGGTCCTGCACCATGTCGCGCATCTCGGCGGCTTTTTCGAAATCGAGACGCGCAGCGGCCTTGTGCATCTCTTCTTCCAAGGCCTGCACGAGGTCCTTCGACTTGCCATCAAGGAATTCGCAGGCCTGCTGCACCCGCTGCCGGTACTCCTCCGGTGAAAGGCGGCCGATGCAGGGGGCGGAGCAGTTTTTGATGATGTCGTTGGAGCAGTGCTTGTAATCCTGCTCCCCGGGACGCAGCGGGCGGCAGACGCGCAGACCGAATTTCTTGTTCAACCAGTTCAGCGTGGTGCGCAGCGCCCCGCTGTGCGCGAAGGGGCCGAAGTAGCGGGCGCCGTCGTCCTTTTTTAAACGGGTGAGCGAGAGGCGCGGAAACTCGTCGGAGAACTGCACGCGGACGAGGAAGAAGCGCTTGTCGTCCCGGAAGCTGATGTTGTAGCGGGGGCGGAAGTCCTTGATGAGCTGGCCTTCGAGCAGCAGCGCCTCCGTCTCGTTGCGCAACTGGTGAAGATCGAAGTCCCAGATGCTGGCGATCAGCGCCCGCGTCTTCACGTCCGCGAGTTTCGAGCGGGAGGGCGTGAAGTAATTGGAGAGCCGCTTCCGCAGGTCACGCGCCTTGCCGACGTAGATGACGCGGTTCAGGCGGTCGCGCATGACATAGACGCCCGGCGTGTGCGGGACATCACGGAGCTTGGCGACGAGGTCGGTTTTCTGGCGCGGGTTGGACATTCAGGGAGGTTACGCGGCCACCACCCGCCACGGATGAACCGGTTCGGAGATGCCCTTCAGCTGCATGGGTGGCATCGGTTCCGCCTGAATCAACTCCCGCGCGGCCTCATGCGTCTCCGCATCCATCACGATCTCCCCCGCCTGGGCCACGCTGCACAGCCGGGAGGCCAGATTCACGCTGTGGCCGAGCACCGTGTAGCTCAGGCGCTGGTCGGAACCCATGCAGCCCGCCACGACGGAGCCGGTGGCAATGCCGATGCCGACTTCCAGCGAGTGCTTTGAGATTTCATTCAAACTCCGCCGCACCTCCAGCATCTTCAGCGCACACTCGACGGAGCGCAGCGCATCCTGCCCCGTGCTCACCGGGGCGCCGAAGAGCACCATGATCAAATCCCCCACAAACTTGTCCACGATGCCGCCGTGCTGGTAGGCGACGTCGGTCAGCGCGGTCATGTGCTCGTTCAGCAGCTCGATGACCTCCGCCGGCTGCATTTTCTCCGTGAGGGCGGTGAAGCCGCGAATGTCGCAGAAGAGCATGGAAACATGGCGGAGTTCACCGCCGAGCGTGCCTCTCTGCTCGATCAACTGCTGCGCCACGGTGCGATCCGCCACCGCATTGAGCACGCTGCGATATTTTTCCTGCAGGGCGAGACCGGCGGTCATTTCGTTGAACGAGGCGGCCAGGCGGCCCAGTTCGTCATTTTTCCGCACCGGCACCCGGACGTCGAAATTCCCCTGCTCGACCTCGTGCGTCCCTTCCACCAGTTCCCGGATCGGCCCGGAGAGGCCGCGCGAGATCCACAGCACCAAAAGCAGCGCCAGCAGCAGCGCGATCAGTCCCAGGCCACCGACCTCCCGGCGCAGTTCGGCCAGCTCGCGGTCCAAGGCTTCCAGCGGGTAGAGATTCACCTGCGCAGCCAGCGGGAAAGGCGAGTCGGGATTCAGCACCCGGTAGAAGAGCTGATGCTTCACCCCGTCCACGCGGACGGTGATTTCACGCTGGGATTTGTGCGACTGCTGAATCGCCGCCGCCACCTGGGCGGCGATCTCCTGCCGGCTCTCTTTCGGAATCGTGGTGCTCACCAGGCCCTCCTCCACCCACACCCCGCTCATGATTTCGCCGAATTCGGAACGCTTTGTCTGTTCGTAGAGGATTCTTTCCGCCAGAACCTGCAGCGGCAGGCCAAAGAGAAAAGCGCCCAGAAACTCTCCGGACTCCTGATCACGCAGGGGAGTGATGAAAACCTCGCGCACCTGCTCGTTGCGGCTGTCCTCGCCCTGCTCCACGCGCAGGTAGCCGACCTGCTGGCCTTGGAGAATGTCCTCCAGCCTGCGATCACCCAGCCACTGCATCCTGCCGGTTTTGCGGCGGAATTCGGCGCTGCTGTCATTTTCCTCCTTCATGCGGGCGGGTGCACCGCGCCCTCCGGCCGGCCCCTTTCTCTGCGCAGTCACGAAATTCCCCTCCGGGTCGATCATGGCGATGTAGGGCGTCTGTGAGAGCGGGATGCGCGGGCCGCCACGTGCTGCTTCCGGCCCCACCTTGTCACTGCCGCCGTCGCCACGCGTCCCGAAGCCACCACCCCGGACCGCACCACCCGGCAGCTCGCTCTGCAGGCGCTGCGAGGTCAGCTCCTCCAGCTCAGGTCGCAGGAACTGCAGGGCGCTGGCGAAATCGTCCTGCTCCACCGCCTTCAGCATCGCCGGACTCTTCGCCAGCCGCCCCAGGACCACGGACAGGGCCTCGGTGCGCTTCTTTTTCGCAGCGGTGAATCCGCCGATCTGCGACTCAAACTGCTCGGCGAACAGCCGCTTGTAAGCGCCGACAAATTTCCACTCCGCCAGCACCAGCGTGGCCAGCGTGATCACCGCCACGACAGGAAAGACCGTGAGGATGAGACGTGCGCGAAAACTGGAGAGCCACTTCATGGAAAAACGCCACCCGAGTGACCGGGGGTAAACACCGCGTCGAGCCGCTTGGTTGCTCAGCGCACACGTTTCATGGTGAAAGTGCCGCGGTCGATCTCGCACTCGTAGCAGGCCTTGAACTCATCGCCCTTGATCGTGCCCTCGTAGTGATACTTCCCGCCAGCCCAGTCCGGCATCTGGTGGTCGCCTTTGAGGACGTAGCTGCCGTCTTTTTTCGGCTGCACATGATGAACGGCCTTGTAGCTGCCGCTGAGGATGGACTTCCAAGTGGCATGGTAGAAGAAATCGTGGTCCTCCTGCCCTTCCGGTCCCGAAACGGCGCAGCGCAGTTTCCCATGATGCCCGTTCGCCGCGCTCAGCCAAGTGCCCTCCCACTTCCCGTTCACGCCCTCGGACACGGAGGCGGCCTTCCAGGCTTTTCGAAACGCGCCGTTGCATGATGACAAAGCGACCAGCAAAAACAGGAAGGTGACGAATCGGAGCGGTGGGGAGAATTTCATGGCGGTGGTTGCCATCGAACGCGTCCGGCTGCACGTTTTTTTCGTTCGACCTCCGCCATTCGGATTTCGTCATTTCCCCCCTTGCCCCTGCCCTTCTCCGCTCTACTTAGATTTTAACCTCAACCCACCCCCACTACCATGGCCCACACACTCCCAGCCCTCCCCTACGACAAGGCAGCCCTCGAGCCCCACATCGACGCGACGACGATGGAGATTCATCACGGTCGCCATCACAACGCCTATGTGACCAACCTCAACAACGCCATCGCTGGCAAGGCCGACCTTGAAGCGATGTCCATCGAGGACCTCTGCAAAAACATCGCCAGCGTTCCCGCCGACATCCAGGGCGCCGTGCGCAACAACGGCGGCGGTCACTTCAACCACTCTCTCTTCTGGACCGTCATGGGCCCGAACGCCGGCGGTGCTCCCTCCGGTGCGCTGGGTGATGCGATCACCGCCGCCTTCGGCAGCTTTGACGCCTTCAAGGAAGCCTTCGCCAAGGCAGGTGCCACCCGTTTCGGTTCCGGCTGGGCCTGGCTCGTCGTGAAGGATGGCAAGCTCGCCGTCACCTCCACCCCGAATCAGGACAACCCGCTCATGGACGGCTCCGGCACCCCGATTCTCGGCTGCGATGTCTGGGAGCACGCTTACTACCTCAAGTATCAGAACAAGCGCCCTGACTACATCGCCGCCTGGTGGAACACCGTGAACTGGGACGCCGTCTCCGCGAACTACACCGCCGCCCTCGGCTGATCCCCGCTTCCGACGAACCTCGTCTCCCTCAAAGCGCGGCACGGCCACCCCGTCCCGCGCTTTGTCGTTGCGAGTTTCGCCATCCGTCATCCCGGTTTCCTCATTCCTCCCGTGGCCCTCGTTCTTCATCGCCTCCGCGCCGGCCTGATCTATTCGCAGGACTTCGCCGACTACCTCGAAGCACGACACAGCGAAGAGCACATCGGCCATCCCGGCGACATCCTGCACCTCGACTACGTCCGCTGCGGCCAGGGGGACATGGCCGGCCAGGAGTGGTGCCAGCTCACCTGGATCAGCGGCTCCCAGGCCCCCACCAACTCCCGCCACCAGATCGGCGGCGTCCAGCTCTACATTCACAACCAGGCCATCCGCGGCCTGAAAAACCGCATGCTGCACTACGACGGCCAGAATGTCGTCGTGAAGAGCTGACGACCCACTTCGTCATTCAGTAATTCGTCCTTCGTCATTTCCCCCTCATGCCCACTCTAGCCGACATCGGAGAAGACAAGCTCATCCGCAAGCTCATGCGCGGCGTGAAGCTGGACCGCGATGTCATCGCCGGTGCCGGTGACGACTGCGCCGTCGTCCGCAGCACGAAAAACGAGCACACCCTGCTCAAGACCGACGCGCTGGTGCAGGACGTTCACTTCACGCTCGAAACCCCGCCGAAACTCATCGGGCGGAAGGCCATCGCCCGCGTCGTCAGCGACTTCGCCGCCATGGGTGGCACGCCGCGCCATGCCATGATCACCCTCGTCGCACCGCCCAGCATGGACGTCGAGTTCCTCACGGAGATCTATCGCGGCATGCGCAATCTCGCGAAGCAGTACGGCATCAACATCGTCGGCGGCGAGACCTCGCGCGGCCTCGTGCTCATGCTTTCCATCTCCATGACCGGCACCGTGCCTTCCAAGCGCTGGCTCTCCCGCAGCGAGGGCAAAGCGGGAGACATCCTGCTCGTCACCGGTCGCCTAGGCGGCTCCATCAAAGGCAGGCACCTCAAATTTGAGCCGCGCCTCGAACAAGGCCGCTGGCTCTCCGAAAACGCCCATCCGCATGCCATCATGGACATCAGCGACGGACTGGCCAAAGACCTGCCGCGCCTCGCACTCGCCAGCGGCACGCATTACGAGATCAACGTGGCCGCCGTGCCCTGCAACCGCGGCTGCACCTTTGATCAAGCCTGGGGAGACGGGGAGGACTACGAACTGCTCCTCGCCGTGAACCCGCGCATCGTGAAGTCCCTGCTGCCCAAATGGCGCGAAGCCTTCCCCAAGCTCCCCCTCACCGTCATCGGCAGGCTCGTCCCCCCAGGCCAGGGCTGCCCGCCCTACGCCGTGAACAGCGGCTGGGATCACTTTGCGCTCAGTGCGGACGCATGACCACGCTCGCCACCGCCGATGACGCCCATGCCTGGGGCATGCAGCTCGCACCAACACTCGCCCCTGGCGATGTCATCGCGCTGGTTGGCAATCTCGGCGCAGGCAAGACGCAGATCACGCGCGGTATCGTCGCCGGCATGGAATCGAAGGCGGATGTCACCAGTCCTACCTTCACGCTCGTCCACGAATACCTCGACGGTCGCCTGCCAATCTTCCATTTCGACTTCTACCGCATGGAAAGCGCCGCGGAGGTCATCGGCGTCGGCTGGGACGAGTTCCTCAGCGAACCCGGCGTCATCATCGTCGAATGGGCCGACATGTTCCCCGATCTGATGCCCCCGCACACCCGCTGGTTCCACATCGAAGCCCAGCCCGACGGCTCCCGAACCGTCACCGAGTCCCGCGCATCGTGACCAACCGATTTCGTCATTCGAGCTTCGGCCTTCATTCGTCATTCTGAATTCGCCATTCGTCATTCCTCCCCATGCTCCTCGCCCTAGACCTCTCCACCGCCCACGGCAGCATCGCCGTCGTGCGGGGCGATGACGTGCTCTTCACCGCCGCCTTCCAGTCCGAACGCTCGCACAACGCCCAGGTCTTCGCTCCCCTGCGCGACGCCATCGACGCGGCTGGCACCGAACTCACCGGCATCGTCATCGGCAACGGCCCCGGCTCCTACACCGGCGTCCGCATCGCCATCGCCGCCGCGCAGGGCATCGCGCTCTCGCGGAACGTCTGGTGTGTCGGCTGGTCCTCCCTCACAGCACCTGACATCGACGCACCCGCCGATTACTCCATCATCGGCGACGCCCGCCGCCAGAGCTTCTACCTCGCCCGTGTCGAAAACGGCCGCCTTCTGCCGGACCTAGAAATCGTCACGCCCGAAGTCGCCCGCGAGCGCAGCGCCAACGGCCAAACGTGGCTCACCTTCGACGCCAAGCCGCCCCTCGAACTCCCCCACGTCCTCGCGGCCCGGCCCAGCGCCACGCGCCTCGCCCAGGGCATCCAGCGCCTGAGCCCCGCCGAACTCGAAGCCCTGATCGCCCAGCCGTTGATTCCCCACTACCTCGCCGAAGCCTTCATCACCACCGCACGCAAGCCCGGCAAAGCCCCTGCCCTTTGATTTCTCGCATGTCCGTCCGCTTCCTCCCGTTTTTCTTCGCCTGCGCATCGCTGACCTCGGCCCTGGACCTCCGCATCACGCCGGACCTCCCGCCTCACGCCGCGCTGAAAAAACTCCGCGAGGCCCGCCAGGCCGGTGACACCTCTCCCGCGACTATCCACTTCCCCGAACGCACCACCGAGCTCCTCACACCGCTCACGCTCGAAGCCACCGATTCAAACATCACCTTCACCGGCACCCAAAGCACGATCATCGGCGGCCCGAAGGTCACCGGCTGGGAAAAACACAGCGGCGAGATCGTCAAAGCGTTTGTGTCCAAGCTGCTGCCAAAGGGCTTCCTGCCGAAACAACTGCTCTGCGACGGCGAGCGGCAGATCCTCGCCCGCTATCCGAACTTCGACGCGAAGGACCCGCTCTACGGCGGCTGGGCCTTCGTCGCGCCGTTTCCGCCGGCGGGAGCACCCGAGGACCATCTTTGGAAACGCACGCTCTTCGTTAAGCCCGAGGACGTGCGGCAGTGGGCGCATCCCGAGGACGTGGAGCTCGATATTTTCGCCCAATACGGCTGGTGGAATTTCCTCGAACCCGTTGCCTCTCTCGATCCCGCCACGCGATTGCTCACGCTGAAAAAAGACTGCTCCTACGACCTCCACCCGCACAACCGCTACCACTTCCAAAACGCCCTCGAAGAACTCGACGCCCCCGGCGAGTGGTTCTACGACAAGCACAGCGGCGTGCTGTATTTCTGGCCACCAAGTGGGGCAGACACTCTTGTCTGCCCGCCCGGAAGCACAGACAGGAGTGTCTGTGTCACGCTTCCGCTCGCCGACGCCTTCTTCAAAATCAAAGGGGCTAAGCACATCACCATTCGCGACCTCACGCTCACCGGCAGCCACGGCAGCGCCATCGTCTTCGAGCGGGCGGAGGACTGCCTCGTCGAAAAGTGCGTCATCACCAAGGTCGGTGCCTTCCACGGCAGCGGCGTCGGCGTCAGCGATGGCAAAAACGTCCGCGTCTCGCACTGCGAGATCAGCTTCACCGGCAGCAACGGCGTCAGCCTCAGCGGTGGCGATCGAAAAACGCTCACCGGCCCCGGTCATGCCGTCGAGGACTGCCACATCCATCACATGGGCGTCTTCAACAAGAACGCCTGCGGTGTCGCCATGTATGGCGTGGACAACGCCGTGCGACATTGCCACATCCACGACGGCCCGCGCATGGGCGTGCAGATGAGCGGGAACAATCTCCTCGTCGAATACAACCACCTCCACCACCTCTGCCTGGAGACGCAGGACGGCGGCGCGATCTACACTGGCGGTCGCGACTGGATCAGCAGCCGCGGCAGCAAATGGCGCTACAATTTGATCCACGACGTCGTCGGCTGCGGCCAGGAGGCCGGCGGGCTGAAGCATCCGTGGTTCACCTTCGGCCTCTATCCCGACGACAACTCCGGCGGCCTCGACATCATCGGCAACATCGTCTTCCGCGTCGCCCACACGCCCATCCACATGCACAACTCACGCGATTGCATCGTGGAGAACAACATCTTCGCTCTCGGCGGCAAGTTTCAGTTCGATCTGCACGGCTGGACCAAAGAGCAGCGCTTCTACACCAGCCACATCGACACCATGATCCAAGGCTACGAATCCGTCGCCGGTCAGCTCGCGTGGGCCAGCATGCGCGGCATGGAGCTGCATCCAAAGGACGCCATCCGCGACGACGGCACCATGATGAGCGGCAACAGCTTCCAGCGAAACATTCTGTTCAGCGACACCCCCGGGGTGAAGTATGGCGACATCCGCCACGCCACCGCCAAGTGGAACACCATCGATCACAACCTCGCCTGGAATGGCGGTCATCCCGTCGTCACCGGCGTGAACAAAGTCGGCCCCGACAAGCCCGGCGAGCCGCTGCTCACCGAAACCTTCGACACCGCCGAGCCCGGCAAGACGCCGAAAGGCTGGGGCTTCAACCATCGCCCCAACAAAGACGTGCAGCTCGTCGCCGCTGACGGTGCGCTGCGTGCCGACTGCGCCCTCGGCACTGATCCCGGCAATCCGAAGACCGTCTTCCACGGCCCCGACATCCCCATCAAGCCCGGGGCGGCCTATCGCGTGCGTTTGCGCATCCGATCCACCGAACCCACCGCAAAGCTCAGCCTCGCCTTCGCCAGCTTCAAAAACGGCGAAGGCTACTGGCAGGCCGGCAGCACCAGCATCACCGCCACCCCCGAGTGGACCGAGTTCGAAGCCACCGGCCGCATGCTCCGCGAAAACGAAGCCACCTGGAAACCCTGGATGAAGCACTTCTGGCTCCGCATCGACTGCCACGAGCCGAAAGGCCAGATCTTCATCGACGACATCCGCCTCACCGAATGCGCCCCCCTCGACGAATGGACCTCCTGGCAAGCCGAAGGCTGGGACAAGAACAGCCTCATCGCCGATCCCAAGTTCGTCGATTGGAAGCACGACGACTTCCGACTCAAGCCTGAGTCACCGGCCTTCAAACTGGGCTTCGAAGCCATTCCCGTGGAGAAGATCGGCATCCGCAAGTGACGTAGCATCGTCTTTCCAGCCTCAGACATCATGACCGGTATCTACGAAAGTTCGGAAAAGGAAAAAAGCTGAATTCCAAGAGACAGAAGAATGGGTCTCATTCTCCTGCGCCCATTCTTCTGCCTACTTCTGGCTCAAAGGATTTCATTCGAGATCAGGATGTCTGAGCCTGTGTCTGCCCAGCGGCCAATCCAACCATTGCAAGGTTTCAGCGATCCGTTAGGTTCGGCGAATGAAACAGCTCACAATTGAAATGGATGATCTCACCTTTCAGTCAGCCGAGTCGATGGCTCAGAAGGCTGGCAAGCCCCTTGGAGCCATGCTGCTGGACCTGCTGAAACGGTTCACGCCCGCTGCTGAAAGTGAGTTTGACCGGCTGGTCCGTGAAGAGGAAGCCATTCGCGAACGACTCACCCAGAGCGGTCGTCAATTTGCCGCCAGCGACAGGTTATCGCGGGATGAACTTCACAGCCGTCATGCGCTTCGTTGATACCAACATCCTGCTCTACTCCATCAGCAGCGTCCCTGCCGAAGCCGCCAAAGCGGATCTGGCACGGCAAATCCTCCGTTGCCCGGACATTGCGCTCTCCGTTCAGGTTCTACAGGAGTTCTATGTGCAAGCCACACGTCCCAGCCGACCTGATCCATTGACGCATGAGGAAGCCGTGGCCCTGCTCTGCACTTGGAGACGTTTCCCAACCCAGGACATCACGCTCAGTGTCCTTGAGGATGCCCTCACGATCAAGGCCCGCTGGCAGCTCTCCTACTGGGACTCCGCCATCATTGCCGCTGCCAGCCAGACCGGCTGCACGGAAGTGCTTTCCTAAGACATGAACCACGGTCAGACCTACGGCGGCGTGAAAGTGGTGAATCCTTTCAAATAGGTATAGTCGGCCAGATCGAAGGCTGGGACAAACACAGCCTTATCGCCGACCCAAAATTCGTGGACTGGAAGAAGGATGATTTCAGGCCCCAGCCCGACTCACCGGCTTTCCAACTTGCCTTTGAAGCGATCCCAATGAAGAAGATCGGCATCCGCAAGTGAGCAGTGAATCTATGACTATCTTTAACCCGTTGATTCAAACATAGGCTAAGCAACGCGGAATTCGGCCTTGATCAGCCGACGTGCTTTCGTCTGGCTAATCTTGAGCCCATTCGAATCAATAAATGGTTCCGATTTCGAGACGAGAACAGACCAGATCTGGCCGAATAGCCTATTCTCGTCGGAAGGCCTCCATGATGGAGACCTTCGCCATTCAATGGCCCAGCGTCTGCTGAGATGGGCGAATAGTTCGCTATTGATTGTGTAAACCAATGATGATGCGACGAGTGCTGCATCCTCAAGCTTTGCTGAATCGACGGCAACACGAAAGCCATCAGAACATGGCGCGAATTCTAGCGACGTTGCGTTTTTGCCGCTAATGATCCGAGACGTGTGAACTATTGCGTGGCGAAGCTCGCATAGTTTATCAAACTCGTTTAGAGGTGCCTCTAGCGGAGAGCCCTCACGAATCGTGTAGCCCACCAGGGTGAGTGCATCCTTAATGCTTTTTCGATCTGCTAGTGATTGGTGGTCGAAGATTGCGCGGCCGGTTGTCCTTGCGCCAGCCCAGAACACCGACCCGTAACTGAGTGATTTAGATGCAGCCGTCTTTCTGGAAATTGGACAGATCGAAAGAATTCTGGAGATCACTTCCCGAAGGTAGTTTTCAGCTTCTGAAATGATCCCAACCAGCATGAGGGGGGCAACTTTTGCACACGTTGCACTATCTAGGCCCCGTGCCACCATCAGAAGTTCGCCTCTGCCAGATATAAAGTGGTCGATTGGCGGTGCCTTCATCGGGGCGATGCGTTCTACAAATGTAGTTGCACATACTGGTGCCAAGCTGCCAATGTGGAGGTTCGGAGCATCCCGCCAGTTCATGTTATATGCTCCTCCGCGTGCAGGTAGATTCTTTGTGCCCAAACTGCACCGATACTCGGAACACTGCGCAGTAGTCGATGATCGTGATCTATCAGAATGTCCTGCACCGTCCTGATGCTGGTGTGCTCTTTGATCCTGCTTATCTTCAATGCAGTAATCCGAAGAACACTTATATCCTGGCAGACTAACGACTCGAATAACGATGCCTCACGCAGTGGCGCACCACAATTCTGACAAAACCGGGCGTGTTCGGATGCGCGAGGAGCTTTGCAGACTTGGCAAGCAGGTAAAGCCAACATAAACAGAGCCTTGAAATCACCCTTGCCAATCAAACTGTTCGGGCTTGTGCGCGTGACCGCATGAGGGTGACGTGTGGCAAGTGCGGAAACGATCTCCGATAGATTGATCGCACGTTTTCCAAACAAGACATTTCGCTCAATGAGAGCAGCGTAGTGAATAACGAACTCTTCATACACACCGGAATCGCCCCTGCTTCGAGTGCCTCGCGGTAATACCAACCCTGAATACTGAAAGAAGCTCAGAACAGTTGATAGCTCGCTGGGAATCGGTTTCACCACGGCAATAATCACACT
>CAMAZK010000073.1 GCA_945863205.1 Akkermansia muciniphila
AAGAAGTTCAAAGTGGTCACGCAGATGGGCAATCAGGGCCACACCTCGGCCGGAGCGGAGCAGTTCAAGCAAATGCTCGCGGCAGGCATCGTGGATGACATCGTGAGGATCGACGCGTGGAAGTCGCCCTCGCTTTGGTTCATGAATGCCACGGAGCGTGCGCTCGTGAAGGGCTATCCAGCGGAGGAACCGAAGCCTGATTCGCTGAACTGGGATCTCTGGTGCGGTCCGCAGGAGGTGAAGCCCTTCAGCAAGATGTATCACCCCTTCAACTGGCGCGGATTCCACCTCTATGGCGGTGGCATGTTTGGCGACTGGGGCGCGCACATCATCGACTTCGCGCACGACAACCTGAAGCTGGGCCTGCCCACGCGCATCACCCCGGTCGCGCTGGCGGACTACAATCAAATCAGCTACCCGCTGAGCTCCGACATCGTTTTCCAGTTCCCGGCACGTGGCGAAAAAATGCCCGCGGTGGAGCTGCATTGGAAAGCGGGCGGCGACACCAAGATCGAGATTCCGGAGAAGTTTGGTGATCCAGATGCCGACGGCAAAATCGTGATCCCGAACCCCGGTAACACCGGCTCTCTCCTGCATCGCAAGCAGGGTGACTACCTCGTGCAGCGCGGCTCGCATGACCGCCATTCGCTCGTTTATCCGCGAGCTAAGATGGTCGAGTTCAAAGATGCCATGGCCCTGCATCCGACAAAGTACAGCCATCAGGAAAGCTTCATCCAGGCCTGCCTTGGCAATGGCAAAACCGAGTCACCTTTCAGCGTCGCCGGCGTGCTGACGCAGGTCTTGAATCTGGGCACCATCGCCGAGTATCTGAACGTCGATCTGAAGTTCGATCCGGCCACGAAGCGCTTCATCGGCAACGAGGAAGCCAACGCACGCCTCGCAGGCCCGACTCCAAGCGCCGAGTGGGCCGACTGCTACCAACTGGCCTAAACAACCATTTTGGCCGCTAAAAACGCCATAAAGCCAACATCCATGATCCGAATCATCGGTTTGCTGCTGGCGTTCTTTTGCGGTCAATCGCTTGCACAGGACGTGGTCATCTACGGCGGCACGCCGGGTGGGATCGCGTCGGCGATTGCGGCGGCGCGCCTGGGCAGCGAGGTCATCCTGATCGAGTATCATGACCACGTCGGCGGCATGACGACGAGCGGTCTGGGCAAAAGCGACATCGAAAATCGCGAGAAGATCGGCGGCATCTTCAAGGAGTTCATCGCTGGCGTGCAGCAGCACTACGTGACGACTTATGGCGCCGATGATGAAAACACGAAGCTCTGCCACGACGGCTACTATGCTGAGCCGCACGTGGCGGAGGCGGTTCTCGAAGCGATGCTCGCAAAGGAAAAGCACATCACGGTGTTGAAAGGCTGGCGGCTCAAATCAGCCCAGGTGGAAGACCGGAAGCTGACCGGCATCACGATCCTGAATCGCAAAACAGGCGAAGAGAAGCCGCTGAAGGCCAGGGTCTTCATCGATGCGACTTACGAAGGCGATTTGTATGCCGCCGCGGGTGCACGCTATCGCCTCGGACGTGAATCGCGTGATGAATTCGACGAGCCGCATGGCGGTGTCGTTTACTTCGATTATCAGGCGCACGAGTTCCTGCCCGGAACGACGGGCAAAGCGGATGCGGACCTGCCCGCCTACACCTACCGGCTGTGCTTGACCAAGGATCCGGCCAATTCGCAACGGCTCACCGAGCCGCCGCCCGACTACGACCGCACGAACTACGTCGGTTACTTCGATGATCTCAAAGCGGGCCGTCTCGCCGGTCCGAAGGTCTTCAAACTGGGTCGTGGCTACAATCCTGCGCACTTCGACACGCTGGTGCGCGCCTTGTCCGTCACGGACATTCCGAATCACAAGACGGACGTGAACATCAATCCGCGTCCGCTTGGCTTTCCGTTTCCCGAGGAGAATCGCGGCTACATCGAGGGCGACGACGCCACGCGTCAGCGCATCGCCACACGACATCGCAACCTGACGCTCGGCCTGATCTGGTTTCTGCAAAACGATCCTGAGGTGCCTGAGGCGCATTGCCAGCTCTCGAACGAACTGCAATTCCCAACGGACGAGTTCACCGACAATAACCACTTCCCCTGGCAACTCTACGTGCGCGAAGGGCGGCGGCTCGTCGGCGAATACACGCTCACCGAGCACGACATCACCGGCAAAGGTCAAAAGCCGAAGCATCACGACGACAGCATCGCCGTGGGCGAGTTTCCCATCGACAGCTTCCCTGCTCGCAAGCGCCAGCCCCGCGACACGCTCGTGCTCGAAGGCTACCTCGGCATGCTCGACTACATCACGCGGCCCTACGAGATCCCGTATCGCATCATGATCCCGCAAAAGATCGACGGTCTCATCGTCCCCGTCGCCGCCAGCACCACGCACGTCGCCTTTTCCAGCATCCGCATGGAGCCCACGTGGATGGCGCTCGGCCAGGCGGCCGGAACCGCCGCGCATCTCGCGATCCAGAACAACGTCGAGCCGCGGAAGTTGCCTGTCGAACCGCTCCAGGCTCTACTGAAGAAACAAGGACAGGTGATCCGACATCAGTGATATCCTTTGATCGAAGTCTCCAGGTGCATCGACCGCAACGAACACGCGCACTCAGCACACAACGGCAATTTGATCACCTTCCACTGGGTTCCCACCTTCCGCGCCCTTGTTTATTGAACCATGAAACACGCAGCCATCCTCGTCTCGTCACTTCTCATTTGGGCTTCGTCATTGTCGGCGCAGCCGCTCAACGTCCTCTTCATCGCCGCCGATGACTTGCGCAATGACCTCGGCTGCTACGGTCATCCACAGGTCAAGACGCCACATCTCGACCGTCTTGCCAAACGGGGACTCGTCTTCAACAAAGGCTACTGTCAGCAGGCGGTGTGCAATCCTTCGCGGGCCTCGATCATGACGGGGAAGCGGCTGGATGCGCTGCGCGTGTGGGATTTGTCCACGCATTTCCGCACACACGCGCCGGATGCCGTCACGCTGCCGCAGCATTTCAAAAAGAGCGGTTACTTCACCCAGAACATCGGCAAGATCTTCCACAACTGGATTCACGAGGTGCAGGGCGATCCCACGTCTTGGAGCGTGCCAGCGGTGATGCATTTTGCCAATCACGGCTCTGACAAGGCGGAGGTCGTGGGCGAGTTGCCGCCCAGCTCAGCCAAGGATGTGAAGTGCGAGTGTCGCGATGTTCCTGATGAGGCGTATTTCGACGGACGCGTGGCGAAACTGGCCGTGGAGGCGCTGGAGCAGCGCCAGGACAAGGCGGAACCGTTTTTCCTCGCCGTCGGCTTCTGGAAACCGCACTCGCCCTTCAACGCGCCGAAGAAATACTGGGACATGTATCAGCGGGAGGACATCGCCATGCCGAAAAACCCGGAGTGGCCGCAGGACGCGCCACGCATCGCCTGGCATAACAGCCGCGAGATTCTGGGCGAAGGCAAAAAGGCCCGCAAAGTCACCGAAGAGAACATCCGCGAGATGCGCCACGGTTACCTGGCAAACATCAGCTACATGGACGCGCAGATCGGCAGAGTGCTCGACGCGCTCGACCGTCTGAAGCTCACCGACAGCACCGTCATCGTCTTTTGGTCCGATCACGGCTATCATCTCGGCGAACAGAGCTTGTATGCGAAGACATCGAACTTCGAGCTCGATGCGAGAGTGCCGATGATGATTGCCATGCCGCAGATGAAGACTGCCGGGCAGAAAACGGAGTCGCTGGCGGAGCTGATGGACCTCTATCCCACGCTCGCCGAGGTGTGCGCCCTGCCCAAGCCTACCAGCACCGACGGGGTCAGCCTCGCCCCTGTTCTCGCTGATCCAGCCGCCACCGTGCGCGAGGCCGCGCTCACTCAGCATCCACGCCCTGCTTATTACAACAGCGAGCCTGACAAAACGCCCACGCACATGGGCTACACCATTCGCAGCGCCACCCACCGCTACACTGAGTGGCGAAACTGGAAGACCGGCGAAACCACTGACCGCGAACTTTACGATCACGCCACCGATCCCGACGAAACACGCAACCTCGCCAGCCACACGGATCAAAAGGACGTGTTGGAAAAACACGCGGCCCTGCTCGGCAAAATGAACCCCGTCTGCAAGCCCGGATGGAAACCCTTGCTGCCGCCCGTTCCTTGAACCCGCCATGAACACCCGCTCCATCCTTTTCCTGCTTACCTGTTTTACTCTGCGCCTGAGCGCACAAGACGTGCCCGCCGAGACCTTTGAGGTCGCCGGACGCAACGCCTACGTTTGCGCATCGGCGACGCCTGCCGAGGGCAAGCCGTGGCTGTGGTATGCGCCGACTTTGAGGAGCCTGGCCTTCGGGGAGCGGAAGATGTATTTCGAGGCCTTCATGAAGGCGGGCATCAGCATCGCGGGTTTCGATCTCGGCGAGGTGCGTGGCTCACCGGCCAGCACGGCGAAGTTCACGCTGTTTTATGACGAGATGGTGAAGCGTGGCTACTCATCGAAGCCGATCCTGCTCGGCCAAAGTCGCGGCGGCATGATGACACTGGCCTGGGCGTTTCGAAATCCCGACAAGGTGAAAGCGTGGGTGGGCATCTATCCCGTGTGCAACCTCGCCAGTTGGCCGCTGAAGAATTCGAAGCCGCAAACACTGGCCGACTTTGCCCTGCCGGAGCCGGACCTCGTAGCGCGACTGAAAGAGTTCAATCCCATCGACAACCTCGCCGCTCTCGCAGCGAACAAAGTGCCCATGTTCGCCGTGCATGGCGATAATGACGTCGTGGTGCCGTATGATCTAAACACCAAGCTCCTCAAAGAGCGCTACGAAGCCGCAGGCGGCTCCTTCAGCGTCAAAATCATCCCCGGCGAAGGCCACAAGGTCGGCCCCTCCTTCTTCGAGTGCCGGGAGTTGGTCGATTTCGTCCTCGGCTTGAAGTAGCTTCGATTGGCAATCGAAGCCTTCCGAGCCATGATTCGATTCACAATCGAATCTACGATGAAAACACTGCTTGCTGCCCTCTCGCTCCTCTTTGCCCTCCAAGTCCACGCCGAGGATCACCCGAGCCTCGCTGCCGTGAAAGCGACCGACAAGGCCCGTGTGGCCGCGATGCAGTCGGGCGACCGCGCCAAGCTTGATGGCCTTTTTTCCGATGAGCTGCGATACGCGCACTCAAACGGCATCGTGGACACGAAGTCGTCGTTCATCGACATCCTCAGCGCCGGGAAGACGAAGTATGTAGGCTACGACTACGAGGAGCAGAACTTCGCTTTCCCGTCGCCCGGCATCGCGCTCATGACGGGGCGTGCGCATGTGAAAGCAGAGTCTGAAGGCAAGGCGATGGATGCCGTGCTGGGCTTCCTGGCCGTTTGGCGCGAGGAGAATGGAAAATGGCGCTTTTTGGCGTGGCAGTCGTGCAAGCTGCCGTCGGCGGTGGAGTAGCTTCGATTGGCAATCGAAGCCTTCCGAACCGATTCGATTGCCGATCGAATCTACATGAAGACGCTTCTCATTTTCTTTCTCCTGGTCACCTCCTGCAAGGCAGAGCCGCATCTGCCTCCGGGCACGAAGGCCTTGCCGTCAGCGGCAGAAAAAGGTCGTGGGCCGTTGGCATTGGTGAATCTGAATCATCATGTGCTTGGTCATGCGCGGGTGTTTGGAGGCAATGAACCGGATTTGTTTGTGGCGGGGTATGGCGGGCCGCAGGCGGTGCATTTGTTCAAGTGGGTGGACACGGCGGCAAATGGAGCGCCGGTGTTTGCTGAGCCGGTGGTGGTGAAATGTGCCTTCAAGGACAAGGGCTGCGTGTTTCAGACGAAGGACGGCACGATTACGGGGCTGTGGATCAGTAAGGAAGAGCTGGTGACGACGGAGTTTGACCGCGAGAAGCTGGAGTTTCGCGAAACGAAGCGAGAGAAGCTACCGAAGGTGGTGAAGTCGCCGTCGAGTCTCGGCGTGCTGGTGAATGGAGATGGCTATGACTTGGCATTTGAGATCTCGAATGGAGCCAAAGGCACAGAAGGCAGCCCGAACACGGAGGAATGGCGGCCGTTCAACTCATCGGGGATCGCGGTGGGTGAGCTGAGGTATCGTTATCTCATCGGCTGGCCAGCGAAGGGTGAGGTGAGGCAGATCACGAAGACACGGAACGAGGTGTTTTTCTCAATGCATGGCATCACGGGCATGGATCTGGGTGCCGGACATGAGCGAGACCTGATCACGGGGTCGCGGCAGGGGAATCTGGTGTTTTATCACAACAAGGCGTCGAGTGGCTTTGATCTCGAAACGAAGCGACTCGTGGCGGGAGAGGATGGGAATGCGCTGCGGCATCCGAGCATCAATCCGAGCGTGGCGGCGTATCCAGGCGGCTTGATCGCGTGTGGCGAGGGTTCGCTGTATTTTTACCGCTTCACCGGGAAATGGGCGAAGACGTGTGCGCCGGTGTTTGCGGAGCCGGTTTCGGTTTTGCAGGAGCATGCGGACCTCTACGCGGGCACGCTGCCCTCGCCGACGACGGTGGATTGGAATGGCGACGGCGTGCTGGACATCCTGGCGGGCAATTCGGAGGGTTTTGTGCTCTTCTTTGAAAACATCGGCAGCAATGACGAGCCGAAGTTTCTTCCTGCGACGCGTGTGCAGGCCGGTGGACGGGAGATTCAGGTGCAGGCGGGCTACTCCGGCAGCTTGCAGGGGCTTCAAGAAGCACGCTGGGGCTATCTCTCGCCGAACGCGATCGACTGGAATGACGATGGCACGCTCGATCTCATCACCGGTGACATCACGGGCAATTACCTCATCTACCTCAATCGCGGCACCAAGACACAGCCGAAGCTCGACGCGGCGCATCCGCTATACTGCGATGGGATCGACCTGCATGGCATGTGGCGCTGCCGTCCCGCCGTGGCGAAAATCGGCGAGCGCATGGCGCTGGTCATCGTGGATGGTGATGATCATTTTCACCTCTACTGGCGCATCGACGACTACAACGTCGAGGACGGCGGCAAGCTGAAGCTCGACGATGGCAAGCTTATCGGCACCAGCGGCGGCGTGGGTGGCATGAGCGGGCGTTGCAAGCTGGACTTCTTCGACTGGAATCAAGACGGCCATCTCGACTTCGTCATCGGCACGGGGCGCGTGGTTTCCATCCCGGATCGTGAGACAGGTCTGCCGATGCCGACCATTGGCAAGAAGACGCTCGGCACGCCTCTGCTGATGCTGAACAAAGGCGATAACACCTTTGCGAGGCCGGTTCCGTTTCGAGATGTAGAAGGGAATTTGATCCAACCCGGCGGTGCGCATGAAACCGGCGCGGTGGGCACGATGCTGGGCAAGTACGGGCCGAATCTGCTGATCTGCAACGAGGCGGGGAGGATGTTCCTTTTGCCGGGCAAGGAGCTGAAGACGACGCCGTGATTCGATTGCCAATCGAATCTACTTCAGAGCCGTGGCGAACCCGGCCTCGGTGCGTGTGAGTTCGGCCTTCATGGCGTCGCGGAGTTTGGCGATGCGTTCGGTGTGTGCTGGATCGGCGATGAGGTTTTTCAGTTCTTCAGGATCGTTTTTGAGGTCGTAGAGTTCTTCGCCGGACTTGCCGTCGAGGTAGTGGATGAACTTGAACTTGTCCTGCACGACGGCGGAGTAGAGCGGCACGCCGTGGTTGCTGTCCTGCTTGGCGCCAGTGAGGATGGTCTGCGTGACTTTGGAGCCGTATTCATTGCCCATGTTTTCGTAGTAGCAGGCGTGCGGCCACGGGGAGTCAGGCTTTTCGAAGAGTGGGGTGAGATCACGACCATGGACGGGCCAGGGCACCTTCACGCCAGTGAGGGCGAGGAAGGTGGCGACAAGGTCGGGGCCATTGATGGAGACATCGCAGAACTGACCGGTGGCGAAGCGCGAGGGCATGCTGACGATGAAGGGCGAGCGGTAGTTTGCATCGTAGGGCGCGAGCTTGGTGCGGAAACCGTGCTCGCCCATCGCGAAGCCTTGGTCAGCGGTGTAAATGACCAGCGTGTTGTCATACTGGCCGGTCTCCTTCAGCGCGGCGATGAGCTGGCCGACGCCTTCGTCGATGGCGGGCACGCATTCATTCACCTGACGCACCCAGTCGTCGAAACGCTGGGCTTTCTTGGCCTTGGCGTTTTTGCCTGCGACGGGTTGACCGTCTTCTCCTTTCATCCAGGCCTGCGTGCCGTTCAGGTAGTCGGGCTTGCCTTCGCGCGGCGGGAACATGTCGGCGGGAACGGGCACTTCTGCGTTCTTGTAACTGCCTTTGTGACGTTTCGCCGGCGTGGAGGGACCGTGGACGCTGCCGTAGCAGAGCCAGAGATACCACGGCTTCGCGGCATCGCGATTTTTGCCACGGATGTAGTCGAGCGACCACTGCGTGTAGTTGTCCGCCGGATAGCCTTCGATGGTCTGCTCCTTGCCGTCGATGCTGGTGATCTGGGTCTGGTAATAGGCACCGGCATTGTCCTGATGCAGCGGACGATTCCAGACGATCTGATGATCCCAGTCACGTCCCCAACCAGTGTCGGTGCCGGTGTGCCACTTGCCGATGTGTGCGGTGTGATAGCCCTGCTGGCGCATCTGTGCTGGAACAAAGGGGCACTGCTTCGGATCGTAGGTGCTGCCCGGATAGACGCCCTCCATGGACATCGACTCAATGCCATGCGGATGACGGCCGGTGAGCATCGTGGCACGCGAAGGCATGCACCAGGAGCCGAGATAGGCGGCGTGAAAGCGAATGCCGTTCTTTGCCAGAGCATCAAGGTTCGGCGTCTTCACCCACGGCCAAGCCTCGGGATAGCAGCCGACGGTTTTGGTCGATTGGTCGTCGGCGTAGATGAAGAGAATGTTCGGACGTTTCGCGTCTGCGGCGAGGGGGTGAAACGTTAAAGCGCCGAGCAGGAGAAGGACGAAAGCTTTCATGGACCGCCGTTAACGTCACGCGATGGGGGGATGTAACCGCGAAACGGCACGATCTCTCTGCTCAGGCGGCGTTTTCCTGCGAGGGCGGAGGTAGCTTGGCCATCGGCGGGCGCTGCACACCAGGCGGCGGCTTGGCGACCGGCGGCTGCGGGGGCAGGTTCGGCTTCGAGACGACGGCGGGCGGTGGCTGCGGCACCTTCGCCTTTGGGGGAAGGGACGGCGCAGCGGGAAACTTGACGGCAGGCGTCACTGAAGTGGACGCCGGGGCGGCAGGGAGCGGTGGCGCCACGACGGCACCGGCGGGCCGGGCGATGGAGGACAGGACGGAAGCCGGTGGAACTGCGGCGGCGACGGCGTTGGCTGCGGGCTTCACCTGCTTCGGCGCGTGGATGCGCTGGATCATCTCCCACAGCCGCAGTCCGCGCAGCAGCGGATGATTCCGCAGGGCGGCGAGCACGTTTTCCTTCGTCGCGGGCGGCTCGGTAGCCAGCTGGTCGTAGGAGCCCTCGCGCTGGCTGGCCAGGATGCGACCGAGGGCGGAGAGGAAGGCGGTCTCGGACGCTGGAACGTGATGAAAGATGTTCTTCGCTTTGAAGTCGTTGAGCAGCTCAAGGGTCAACTGACCGGAGACAGGCGCCACGGCATGTCGGAGAAGAAGGGTGTCCCCGCAGGCTTCCTTGAGGCGCTCAAGCACGGCGATGAAGCTGCCGCGCATGGAGTCGCTGGTGACGATGCGCACCTTCCCACCGCCCCACTCGAACCAGCGGTCGCCTCCGTCGAAGTTTTCATAGGTCTTGCGGATGTCGCCTTCGATGGTGGTGACGGGCGGCGCGACCATCAGTTCGATCACATCACGGACCCGCTCTCCCAGGTCGATGGCACTGGGCACGGCGGAGTCCGCCCTTGCGCCGTCCACGGCGGTCTGTAGCAGGGAGTCGATCTTTTCGGCCAGCGGCATCTTGGTGAGCGCCGCGGGCGGCGGAGCGGCGGGCTTGGCGGCGGCAGTCACCGGCATGGAAGGAGGAGGAATGGACGGCGGTTGCGGCTTTAGGGGAGGAGGAACTGCAGCAGACGCCGGCGCAGGGACTGAGGCTTTCGCCGCCGGTGCGGGCGCCTTTCCAGCGGCCCGCATGTCGTAGAGCTCTGCGGCGGCGGCCAGCAGGTGACGGGGGAAGATCGCGCCACCGCTCGTGAGGCGGGTGATGTCCTCCTCCAGGAGCGGATGGATGGCGGAGTTGGTGCCGTCTTTTTTGCGCAGGGCCACGAGGTCGGGTGTCTCCAGGCGGCAGGTGAGCAGGAGCTTCTTCTGATCGTTGGCGATCGGCAGCATGTCGATGACCGGCAGGCGGAAGCCCAGCGGCGCATTGGCATCCGGAGAGCCGATGCGACCGCGGAGAGCCTGGGAGAGGGCCGCGTCCCACATGGCGAAACGCTCGGCGACGAGGCCGATCAGGACGACCCAGTTTTCGCTCTGATCGATCAGCGCAAAGAGGAGGCGCTGCATTTCGTCGAACTGTGGCTGGGTGGAAATGAGATCGAGCTGGTCGAGCACGAGAACTGCAGGCGCACCCGCCTGGGCGGCCAGTTTCCCGAAAAGCTGGATCACCCGGCCCACCTCCGCGCGTGCGAGCGGGTCGGAGACACCGAGGAACTTCAGCTCGTTCTCCGTGAGGTAAGCCGCACCGGAGAGCCACTGCGCGGCGAGGTGCTGTTTGTCTTCCCGCAAAACGTTCAGCAGGCAGCGCAGGACGCTGCGCGGCACCATCGGGTGCTCGGCTTCGAGAATCTGCACCGCCTGGTGGATCAGCTCCTTTTGCGATTCGAGGGAGATGTCCGCCCATGCCTCGTGCAGGCCTGATAGCGACATTTCCTGCTCCACCACCGGCTTCAGTAGCGCGTAGGCCAGGAGTCGGAGCTGGCTGTAGGGCGCGTCTTTGCCATCCGCACTCCGAGCCGGATGACGCAGGCTGCTGACGAAACGGGACAGGATGAAGGGCTCCAGCGCCTCGGGCTGCAGCGGCGGATTCGGCGCATACGCATAGAAGACGCCTTCTGCGCACGAGCGGTGCAGCCGGGAAAAGAGATGCGACTTCCCTGATCCGCCGGCTCCGCGGACGAAGCGCACCTGACTGCGGCCGCGCTTTCTCACCTGATCGACGGCGGTTTCCAGCGCGGCGAAGGGCGTGGAATTGATGTTCGGCACATCCCGGAAGGCGGCGGCGTTCCAGAGGTCGTTTTCACCCACGCTAGTGGCGGTGAAGGGATTCAGGGCGGCGTAGTCGGTCATGGTCTTGCTTTGGCTTTTCAGGAGAGACAGGTGGCGCCGGGATCAGGAGATCCAGCACCAGGAGTAACCGGGAGGGCCGAGGGACATCGGCACGAGCATGGCACGTTCAGGCTCGGGCAGGTCTTGCGGCCTCTCGCAGGGTTCTAGCAGGATGACTCCATTGTTGTAAAGCGTCTCAAGCAAGTTTCGTAAAACCTGACTATCAGCCCGGTCGCCGCATTCCGCCGCCCAGTCCGCGTAGCGCTCCATCGTCCGAGGAATCGGGATCATCATCGTGGATGAGCGGGCGTGATCCGCGGCATACCAGCTCCGCAGCAGCGCCTCGTCCGGGTGGAGGACTTCGGGCGACTTCTCAGGTGGAAGCGCCGGGGCTGGTGCACCGTCAAGCCATGCCGCGAAATCCACCAGCGTGAGCGGTGTGGAGCGCAGCGCATTGATCTCATCGAAAATCTTCTGCAGCGCCCGCCGCTTGGCCGCGTCCAGCATTTCCGAGGGCTGCGGTCGCTGCGCATGCACGAGGCGCTTCGCCCCCGGCATCACGAAGGCATCCCCCTGAGCGACAAGACGTGCCAGCGCCGCGTCAAAATGCGGCTGCAGGGCCGACGGTAGCTTCGTGCGCAGCTTCGCAGCCTGCGGCGGCGCCTTTGCGGCATGCACTAGTGGCTTCAGCAAAGCAGCGGCAGCGGTTTCGAAATCCAGCGTCGTGAAAAGCGCCGTTTTTCCGGCCATGACGACGCGCAGCCGCCCGGAAGCCTCCAGCGCGGCGAGCGCCGCCTTCAGGGCCTTCGGCGTCGCCGCGCGGCCGGCCTGCGGCTTGACGAGTTTCGTGATCTGCGGCGCTTTCAGCGGCGTCGCGGACTGCTGCAGGGCGGCCAGGATGAGTTCTTCGAGATTCATGGGTCGGGATTCAGCGTTGCCTGACGCGGACCTGCCGGTCCAGCCATTTCACCACGTCGTTCACCACCTCCTGCCGCTGCACGTCGTGAAGCAGCAGGTGGTAGGAGCGCGAGTACCAGAGCAGTTTTTTGTCCCGGCTGCGCACTTTGGCGAAAAGGCCCTGGATCTGATCCGCCGAGGACATCACGTCGTTCGGAGACGCCACGAACAGTACCGGCATCTTCAGCCGCCGTGCGGCCTCCGCATTCTCATCCAGCATGCCGCCGACCGTCGTCAGCAGGCGCAGGGAGAAAGCGCTGATGTGATGCGGCGTCACCGCCATCTGGCCGCCGTGCGTCGAGTGCGAGGTGACCTGGATCTTCTTTTCATCCACGCCCGCCAGCTCCCCCAGCGTGTAGCGCGACCGTGGCGAGAGCTTTGCCGCAGTCTCCAGCAGGAAGCGCTGAAAGCCGCCGATCGTCTGCCGCAGGCCCGCCACCGGTGAGGCCAGGATGATCGCCGCCGGATCGCTGCGGTTTCCCAGCAGGTCCGCAGCCGTGTGCAGCGCGATGAGGCTGCCCAGGCTCTCTCCATACCAGAAGACCGGCGTCTTTGGATGCCGCCGTTTCACCAGCGAGTGAAAGGTGGCCAGGTCACGCCGCCAGACTTTTTCACCTGAGATGTCGCCGCGCTCCTCCACCACGGGATCATTCCCCTGACCTCTCAAATCATAGGCATAGACGGTGTAGACCCGCTTCGGCAGTTCCTGGCCCAGAAACCAGAAATCCGACTTCGCGCCGCTCAGGCCATGAACGGCGATCACCACGCCGCGCGGACTCTCTCCCACCGGCACCTCCCACGACTGCCACGGCATCGTTTTGCCATCGTCGCTCACCCAGTCCGTCGCGTTCAGCACCGGACGGCTCTGCGCGGGCTTGAACGTCGCGCAACCGGCCAGCGCCAGCACGGCCATGATCGCAAGCAGCCTCATGACACGGAAAACACCTCCAAAGCGGCCTCGACAAAGGTCACCTGCGCACGCACCCGCCGGTCCAGGTCAAACTCTGAGGGCGTCTCAAACGTCAGCGTCACCGGACATCCCTGTTGGTGCAGTTCGATCGCCTCCGGCATGCCGGGCAGGTTCACCGGCATCGTGCGTCGGCGGATCACGCCGCCCCGGGCGCGCTGACCGTCGATGCCCGTCCTCGGGTCCGCCGCGATGATGTGCGAGCACTTCTCGATGATGCCGTGACCCGCCGTCTGCCGCGCATGATTCAATTCGTAGAGATAGATTCCCTGTGCGTCGTAGTCCTCATGCAGGCAGAGGCCGAAGCGCATCGCCCTGCCCGTGATCCAGCGCTGCCAGGGACCGCAGATCACATCCTCCGCATCATGGAAACGCCGGTTGATGTCGATCCCGCGATGATCCAGACGCGTGTTCAGAATGAGACCGAGCGGATTCAGGCAGGGCGCGATCAAAAACGCACCGCTCTTCAAATCCCGCGCATGTTTCTCCGCCCACGCCAGCAGTCCCCAGGCCGCGCCCGGCTCATCGCCATGCACGCCGGAGGAAAGGTAGGCCGCAGGCTGTCCCGCTCCCGCCGCAGCGGACTCCAGCGTGATGACCGGGAGTCCCTCCACGGTGCAGATCGTCCGCAATTTGCATCCGGTCGCACGCGCCAGCACACGCCAGCGCTGGATCAGATGCCTTGCGTCATGCGCACGATGGTGAGGGAGCAGGTTCACGCGCTGAGAATGGCCGGGCTTCGCCATTCGTCATTCGGATTTCGTCATTTAGCAGGCCTGCCCATGCCATCCACCGGATCGAGCACCGTCACGCGGTCTCGGCCCACGATCTCGATCAGGTCCGGCAGGTCGTAGTGCCGCAGCACACCGTGCACGGTGTTCACGAGTTGGTCGAAGGTCTCGTCTGCCAGCATGAGCGACTGCCAGGAAGGAATCATCCGCCGCAGCGTGACCGAAGTGAAGGCCTCACGGTCCAGCGCTGCGGCATGCAGCGCGGGGATGGCCGCCTCGCCCACGGCCACGAGCTGCACCTCCGCCGCCTTGGCCTTCAAGAAGCGTGACCAGCGTCGCACGTCATCCGTCCGCATGCCGACGTAGCTTCGGCCCATGAGATAAGCGGTGAGCGTCTCCAGATTGTCGCGGCCAAACCGCCCGGCACCGAAGCCGCGCTTTCGCAAGCCGGTTTCTGTCTCCCCGATGCCGCGCAGCTCGGCGGCGAGCACGATATACCCCCGCTTCACCAGTGCGTCGATGGGACCTCCGGGTGCGGCGTCTTCCTTCATGCTGGTGCCGTGGAGGTAGAGCACCGCTTTGCCGTTGGGCTTCCGAGGCTCAAACAGCAAGGCGGGAAGTTCCAGGCCTGTCTCCGCCTTCAAGACGAGTTTTTGAAGCGTGCCGCTGTCGCGCTCGATCTTGCCGACGACTTCGACCTTCGCCTCTGGCAGGGTCCCCTCAGGTTCCGCACCGATCGTCTCGCGAATGAGTTGTTGCTTCGCTTCTTCATAAAGCTCGCCCCAGGCCTTGCCACGTGTGGTCTTCATCGCGCCCGCCGTGTCCGCATTGATCTGAAACACGGAGCGCTCTCCGGGCATGAGCATCACCTGCCCCTTGGGCGTGCATTGCAGTTGCTCCTGTGTCCAGTCTGGCTGGTTGTACTCGCGCAACTGCTCGTCCGTCAGCGCATCGGGCAGGGACTCCACTTCGCGAATGACAACGTCCTTGCCAAGCAGCCAGCGGCTCATGAAGCGCGCCACCGCCTCGCGAAGCTGGATCGTAAAGCCATGCGGTGCATCCGGCGCGGCGATGTCCATGCGCTCGGAATACCCGAGGCGTGAATAAAACTGCTTCGCATCGCGAAACACGTCCATCGTCCCTGAGAAGTCGAACGTCGCATCCCGCGTGCCTGCACAGATGAGCGTGGGCCGCGGCGCACGCATGATGCAGTAGTCCGCCTCGTCCATGCCGAAGGCGATCTGCCCAAAGATGTTCTGCTCGCCATCCTGCGGCCCCTTGGTGTCGATCAGCTTGCGGAACGTCGTCAGGTAGCAACCCGGTGCCGCCGCGACGATGCGGTCATCCAGCGCCATCAGATACGCCGTCTCCGTGCCGCCGCCGGAGTTCCCCGTGCAGCCGATCTTATCCGCGATGATGTCCGGACGGCTTTGCAGGTAGTCAATGACCCGCATGCCGTCCCAGATGCGAAACTGCGCCACATTCGCGCCGATCAACGCGCTGCTGATGCCCATCATCGTGTGCTCCGTCGTGCACATCAGCCGCACGTTCGGATGTGGCACCGGCACGTGCGCCGCATCGTCAAAGGCCTTCCGCTCCTGCGTGAAGTCGAGCATTTGATAGCGCTCGCCCTGGCCGACGGGGTCGTAGCACATCGCCGCCATGCCGTTTCGCGCCAGCAGGATCGACGCACGCTGATACTGGCCCACCGCCTTGCCATCATGGCTGTGCCCGCACGGCACCAGCACCGCCGGCCACGGACCCGCCGTCTCCGGCACATACAGATTTCCCGTCACATGAAATCCTGGGCGGCTCTCAAACAGGATCTTCTCGACGCGATACCCTTTCCCCTGCAACGTTCCCACCACCTGCGCCTTCAGCGGTGTGCGCTCCGGCAGTCTGCCGATCTGCTTCAGAAAAAACGCCTTCCGTTCCTCCTGCCACGCCCGCATCGCGGCCTCGCTCTTGATCATCTTCTCAAACGCCTCGCTACGTCGGTCCACCATCCGGTAAAACTCCTGCTTCAACCACACCTCAAGCTGCTGATCAGTCTCGATCCCTCCGGGCGTCGCTTTCAAGACCGTCAAATCTTCCGCCGCATGAGCAACGGCTGCGGAGAGGAGAATCGAAAGGAGAAGACGCGCATGCATCCCTCTCATACGCCGGCGCTGGACCGGACCTTCGTGATGGCGCACGATGCCGGGAACGCCCTTCACTTCTTCAAGATCGACGCGACAAACTGATCCAGCGCCTTCGTGGCCGGATCACTGGCGAGCCCGAGGTCGCTGTTGAGCTTCACATGCTCCGTGTCCCTGGCGCCGAAGAGCGTCACCGGCACCTCGGCGGACTTCAGTTTGTCACCGAAGTGCCTGGCCTGGGCCGTGTTGTCCGGATGATGGGACACATACAAGATGAGGAACGGCGGGATGCCCTTGCCCTTCGCCACGTGCGTGACGGCGGAGAAGTCTTTGTGCAGCGCGGGATCGTTTCCGAACTTCAGACGATGGCCGAACGAAGGCAGAGGGAAGCCATGCACGCGGGCACGCTTCTCTGCGACCTCGATGATGGCCGGGACGTTGTAAGTGTCCCCATCGACCGGCACGCAGCCGATGAGGCTGGAGAAATCCGCGCCGACTTCCTTCAGGTAGCGGTCATCCGTGCAGAGAATCGCCGCGAGCTGTGCGCCCGCGCTGTGCCCGCCGACGAGAACCCGTTTCGGGTCGCCACCGTATTCGGCGATGTGCTTCTGCACCCAGCCGAAGGACTTCGCGCAGTCGCGAATCAGCGTGCCCATGTCAACCTCCGGCAGCAGGCGGTAGTTCGTCGAGACGAAGACGAATCCGCGCTCCATGAACCACTTCGGCTTCGTCTGCACGCTGGATTTGTCACCTGCCTGCCAGCCGCCGCCGTGCATCCAAAAAACGACAGGGAGGTTCTTCGCGCCCTCCGGCGCATAAATATCGAGCACATGTCGTGCATGGCCGTCATCGAGGTAGCGGACGTTGCGCTGGATGTTTTGAGCAAAGGCGGGCGTGCTGAGCACCAGGAGGGAAAGGGCGAGAATGAACTTCATGGCCGAAGCTATACGCGAACCGCAGTCATTACTTCGCCGCGAGATGCTCGACATGGTTAACGACATGGACTGCGGCAGCCTGCTGCCGCTTTCGGAAGGCCAGCCTGCTGGCCGTCGAGCGTTCCAACGCGGTGTTTCGTCATGGCGCTCTCGCGTTTGCGCCAGCCGAGGGTGTTCTTCGTCCACCTGGAGACTTCGGCGGCAGCAGGGCTGCCTCGGAAAAGCGGCAGCAGGCTGCCGCAGTCCAAGGTCTTCGACTTTACTCAAACACGATCTCGCCCATCACGGACGTGTCGTCCATGCTCGTGCTGGTGAGCGATGACGACCAGATCGCGCGGTCGATGACTTCGCGGGGCAAGGCGTGGTTGCGGCCGAAGTTGGCTTTCCAGGTGATGCCTTGGGTGGGTGGTTCGACGCCGAGGGTGGTGAAGGGAATGATGAGATGGGCATGCCAGCGTTTGGTTTTCGCATCGACTCGGGTTTCGCTGGTCCAGTCGCCGTTCCAGGTGGGGTCGTCTTTGCCGTGGCGGGGGTCCATGACGTCGGTGATGCGGCCGTTGAGGGCGTCGTATCGGCT
>CAMAZK010000074.1 GCA_945863205.1 Akkermansia muciniphila
AGGTCTTCCGGCTTGTCAGTAGGGCTCCAGACCTGACGGGAGCCGTCATGGTTGCGGCCCTGGTTGGTGAGTTGGAAGGGCTCATACTCGTCCCATGTCACTTCGTATTTGCCCATCCAAAAAGGTTTGATCATCTTTTTGACCTGCGGTCCTTCATCGTCCGAGCGCCCGGCTTCAGCCTCCGGGCTACCCATGGAGAATTCGCCGCTCTTGATGACGACCATGCTGTAGGGCGCACCGGTCTTCGGAATGCTGGACTCGTATTCCTTCATCTCAGCCTCGGTCTTTTCCTTCGAGGTCTGGACGATGTGCGCGTGAATCTTCTTCACCAGATCCATGTTGTCGGGATTGTTGGTGGCGGGGCCTTTCTTTTCCTTGGCCGTGAGCTTGATACCGTCCGGCCAGGGAGCGCCCTGCTCAATCCACAGCTTCAGGTAGGTGATGTCCTCTTTTGGAAGCGGACCGCCGCTCTTCTTCGGCGGCATGAGGTCGTCATCGTCCGACTCCAGAGTGGTCAGTGTGTAGATTGCGCTCTTTTTGGTGTCGAAGGGAACGATGTTCGGTGCGTTTTCGCCCGACTCGAAGGCCTCTTTGCGGGTGGTGATGATCCAGTCGCCCTTGGCCTTGTCCTCGTTGTGGCAGGACACGCAGTTCTGTTCAAGGATCGGCTGGATGTGTTTCTCAAAGCGGATGCGCGGAGTCTGCTCCAGCACCACGCCGGCGGGCCATTCGGCCCCCTGCTCGATCCAGGCCTTGATGACTTCGATCTGGCTCTTTTCGAGGATGCCTTCCTTTTTTGGCGGCATGACCATGTCGTCTTCCACGTCCAGCAGCAGCGTCGTGTAGATCGCGCTGGCCTTCAGATCACCGGGAACGAGGCCGGGTCCGTTCTCATTCCCCTTTTTGATGTCTTCCAGCGTGTGCATGCGGAAGTCGCCCTTGTCTTCCTTGGAGCCGTGGCAGTGAGTGCAGGCACCTTCCAGGAGCGGTTTGACCTGCGTGTTGAAGTCGATCTTTTCCGCCGCGTGCAGAAACGCGGGCGCCAGGGCAATGAGTGGGACGAGAGTGCGTGCGATGGACATGGGGCGGAGG
The DNA here is from genome assembly GCA_945863205.1 of Akkermansia muciniphila. GTDB lineage: Bacteria > Verrucomicrobiota > Verrucomicrobiia > Verrucomicrobiales > Verrucomicrobiaceae > Prosthecobacter. The sequence goes on from CAMAZK010000074.1 coordinate 1,093, forward strand.
GCTTAGCACAAAGCTGCGCCCCTGTCCAATGCCGAGGTCACGGCCCCAGCCTGGGTTCGTCCACGGCTGCTCTCACCAAGCTGCGATTCATCGTTTCATGTGATGCGTTCAGGCCCATGCGGGGCACACTAGCTCGGGATTTCGATTCCGAGTCGCCACCTTCGCGGCGCACATTCCGCGCAGGCTCATGGGTGAGAAGTTCGGAGCTGCCGGGCGTGGCTTGGCGGGTCCCTCCCGGGGCCTGTTCACAAAAAAAGCGCTGATGCCCGCTTGCGGAACATCAGCGCCGAACTTTCACCTCTGGCGGACTTACTTCGCCGCCAGCGCATCTTTGATCGCTGCGACCACTTCGGGGGCGTCGGGCTTCGTCTTCGGCTCGAAACGCTTCAGGATCTTGCCGTCCTTGCCCACGAGGAACTTGCCGAAATTCCACTTCACATCTCCCGGGAACGGCGCGTCCGGGCCGCTGAGCACCTGGTAGAGCGGGCTCTTCTCCGGACCTTTGCAGACGACTTTGTCGAACATCGGAAAGGTCACCTTGTACTTCGTGGAGCAGAACTCCTTGATCTCATCGTTCGTTCCCGGTTCCTGTTTGCCGAAGTCGTTGCAGGGGAAGCCCAGAACGGCTAGGCCGTCCTTGGCGAACTCCTGGTTCAGCGCTTCGAGCTGCTTGTACTGCGGCGTGTTGCCGCACTTTGAGGCGACGTTCACGATGAGCATCACCTTGCCCTGATAGTCCTTCAGGCTGGTTTCTTTGCCGTCGATGTCCTTCAAAGGAACGTCATACACGGATTTCGGGGCGTCTGCGGCGCCGAGGCTGGCCACGGCGATGAGGGAGAGGAGGAGGGGGGCGAGTTTCATGGGGCAGCATGAACGCTTCCGCCTCTGCATCTGTTGCGCTTGTGCTTGATAAATTCTGCTCGCCGGGCGTCGGGACCGCCCGCAGGAGGCATGTCACGGGCTTTGCGTGATGCGGAGCCGGACGAAGGGCGGGATGGAGGGCCAGGTGATGCGGGTCCATTCAACGGAATCGGCGGTGATGACGGGGGCGATGGTGGACGGCGTCCAGTTGACGAGATTGACGCTGGTTTCGAGATCGTAGCGGATGTCGGTGAGGTTGGAGGGAACGACCACATGGGCGTCAAAACCACCGCCGACGCCGCGCAGGATGTGGAGCCCTTTTCCGGGGGCCTGCATGCCGCTGGTGGCGGAGGTGCCTAGAGCGTATTCCATCAGGTCCGGCAGGCTGTCCGCATCGGCCGCCCCCGGTGTCGGAGCCAGAGGGCTGGCGAGCCAGTCGGTGAAGCTGGAGGGATAGCCTGCGGGAGCCGGAGTTCCGACCTGGAAGGCGCTGCCGGGCACCGAGGAGAACGGAATTCCAGGCCCCTCCCACCAAAGCCGCGCCATGGCACCGCCGGTGGCCTCGTAGTACTCCATGACAAAGGGCACGGGCTGATCGGCGGTGAGGGTGACGGCGGCGTAGTCCCAGGTCTCGCCGTGGTTGGTCCAGTTGTCGATCATGAGGACGCCGTCCACATACAGCCGGATGCCGTCGTCGCTGCGCGTGATGAGATCGTAGGCGCCGCTGACCGGGGCGACGAGGAAGCCGGTCCAGCGGACGCTGAAATCGTCAGCGGGCAGGCGTGGGTCAGGGGGGCCTTCCGCCCAGTCGAATTCCAGCCTGTCATCGGTGCGGGTGAAGGCGAAGGTTTCGAAATTCTTGCCCAGGTAGTAGTCCCCCCGGACGCCGCTGGTCCGGGTGATGGCGGTGTGGGTGAGGCTGAGGACGTTGGAGGCCAGATTCGGCATGAGCGTGCCATCAGTGGCGACGGCGGGCGGGACGCGGACGGTGACACGGCCGGAGGCGCCGGGCGTCACGGTCCACGAGTAGCTGGTGCCGCTGCCGGTGAAATTGGAAAGGCTTCCGTTCGTCACGACGACGTCGGCGGCGGTGAAATCACCGGCAGGGTCGCTCAAGTAGGCGTTCACGATAAAGGGGCCGCTGACGCTGGTGGAGTCCGTTCCGAGCACCAGATGAAACGCCTCGGGCGCTGCGGCGGGCAGGGCGTCAATGCTCTCGACATAACTGGCCAGCGCGCTCAGGTCGGCGGGATTCAAGACGATGCCGGGATGCGCGAGAATGGCGTCGGCCAGGGTGGCGGCGCGTCCGTCATGCAAGTAAGGAGCGGTGGCGTGCACACCACGCAGCGTGGGCACGTCCAAGCCGGTCAGCGCCCCTCCCAGCCGGAAGCCGCTGGAGGGCAGGAGGGTGCCGATGTCGGCGAGGACCCCGGGGGCGCTGTTGGTGAAGCGGCTCCCGCCATGGCATTCGGCACACTGCAAAGCGCGGAAAATCTGGCGTCCGGCGGCGGCCTCTGCGCTGAGTCCGCCGTCTGCGGCACGTACCGGGCTGTCGGATTCGGTGGCGAGGGAGTTCACATACGCGGCCAGGGCGTCGAGATCGGCGCTGCGTCCGCCATTCGCCGCGTCCAGCGGCGGATGCGGCGTACCACCGGCGATCAGGCCTGAGCCGCCGGCCAGGGCGCGGATTTGTGATTCGAAGTCCTGCACCTCGTTAAAGTTTCCGCTCCAGTGCAGCGGCCCCTGTCCGGCATGCCCGCGGAGGGTGATCGTGTTCCGCAGACCTTCCCCGAAGCCGGTGAGGTCCCACACGCGGCCATCATGACCGCCGTCGTGGTGGCAGGTGGCGCAGCTCATGTACTCCTGCGCGGCCAGGCGTGGGTCTTTGGCATCGTAAAAGAGCTGCTTCCCCTGCAGGACCTGCGGCGAGAGCGCCTCGGTGGTCACGGCGTTCATCGTGGCCAGCGTTACCGGGGCGGGCGCACCGCCCTGAAGGATGCTGCTCACGTCGTGAACACTCACGCTGCGGTCCATGAAGTTCTGCACGTAGAGCGTGCCGCCGTCAGGGGACACGGCCAGCCCCTGCGGGGCACGGCCAGTGGGGAAGCGGATGACCTCCGCCTGCGACCAGGCATCCAGCACGGCGACCTCGCGTCCGGCTTCGAGTGCGACAAAGAGGTAGGCCCCCCAGGGATCGAAGGCCACGGCAATGGGCATGCCTGCGTTGTCGATGTCCACACGGGAGGGAGAATCCTCCGCCTGGGCGACGAGATCGAGCCGCGAAACGATGGAGCGCAGGGTGTTTTCGTGATTCAGGTCCCGCCCGTCACGCAGGAGGCCGCGTTGGATGTTGTCCTGCTTTGACGGCACCCAGGCGGAAAGCCCGTCCGGAGAGATGACGGCCGCGCCGAGGTAGTTCGGCAGGCCGCGGGCGGAGGTCTCCGTGTCGGCCGCGCTGCTGGGATGCAGCCGCAGCGTGGATTCGACGAGGAGGGCGGCCGTATCGATCACCACGACTTCTCCGCCCGCTGTCGTGAGATCAGGCGTGGCGGTGTTTTCTCCCGGAACCGGGGCGGAGACGAAACGGGAGCCGTAGAGCCGCGCACCATCCGCAGACAGGGAGAGGTGGCGCACCGGGGCTGGCAGCGCCAGCGTGCCGGTGGTCGTGGCATCCAACGGATCGAGCCGCAGCAGCGTGCGGCTGCCTTCCAGCGCCAGCCAGCCGTGAGTGCCTGCGGGATCAAAAACGAGGCCAAAGGGGCGTGATCCGCGCGGCAGCGGCACCAGGGCGGCGACGGTCCTCGTGGTCGTGTCGATGATGCTGAGGCTTGCGGACTCCACATTGACCACCCAGAGGCGTCCGTCCGGCGCCAGGGCCAGCGTGCGGGGCTGGCGCCCGACTGGGATCTCCGCGAGCCGGACCCGCGTGACCGCATCGAAGACACTCACGCTGTCGTTGTCCGGATTCACACACCAGAGCCGCCCGCCGCCTGCGGGCACGGCTTCGTGCAGGATGCTTGTGGAGTGTCGTGGAAGAGCCGCCGTCAGCGGGGCATGCACCGCCTGGCGATAGCTGCGGGTGACGATGCTCCCGCTGTCGTCTGTGGCGGTGAGTGTGACGATGTAGCGCCCCGGTGTAGCGTAAGCGTGCGTGATCGTCGTGCCGCTCAGCCACGCGGTTTCTGCGCTGCCATCGCCGAAGTTCCACTTGAAGCGCGGGTTCAGGCCGCCGGTCGCCGTGGCGGTGAAGGTCACGCTGGCGCCCACCGCCTGCGGCAGGCCTCCCAGAGCCTCCAGCGCAAGACCCGCCGTCACTTCCCATGCAAAGGTAATCTCCGCCGGCGTGCTGGTGCCGTCGGAGACGGTGATCACCGGATTGTAGCTGCCTGCGCTCGTGGCCGTGCCGGTGATGACGCCAGAAGCTGGTGAAATGGACAGCCCCGGTGGCAGGCCGCTCGCGCTGAAGGTGATGCTGCCGCCTTCCGGATCCAGGGCCTGGATCGCCAGCGAAACCACCGCGTCCCGAGGCGTGGTCTGCGCGGCGGGTGCGGTGATCACGGGGGACTGATCACCGGACAGGTTGTGGCGGAGATTGCGCAGCGCGGTGATGTCGGTGCTCGAGAGCGGCTGATGCAGCAGGGTCAGCTCGTCGATGCCGCCCTGGAAGAAAGCGCTACCGGGGGAGCCGGACGCGCCGATGACCAGGGGGCGGGTGATGTTCGGCGTGTAGGCTCCGGTGGATTCCGCCACCTGCAGGCCGTCGATGAACAGCCGCCGCACGCCGGTGCGCACGCCGCCTGCGGTGCTGTTTGTGCGGAAAGTCACCGCTACATGCGTCCACTGGCCGGTCTCCACGGCGGGACCGCTCACGGCCTCCGCCGCAGTGCCGGTGCGGAACTGCCACTGCCCGGCGGCGTCGATCCACAGGCTGTAACCGCCCGGCGCCGTGCCGGACGCCTCCTGGGTGGAGAAAACGCACCGCGCCCCGCCCGCCGTGTCCGCACGCACCCATGCGGCCAGGGTAAAATCCCCCGGTTTCAAAGCCGCCGCGTAGGGGATGATCACGCTCTGATCGCTGCCGTTGAAGACTCCGTAGCGGAAGGTGCCGGGATTCCCCGGGAGGGCCGGGCCGGTGGCGCTCGTCGTGGGTCCGGCGGCGCTTCCGTGCAGCGCGTAGAGGCTGCGCTCCGCCGCACGCACCTCCGCCGCGGCTCCGCTCCAGACCGGTTCGTCAAAGCTCCAGCGTATGGCGGGTTCGTTCGCCGGCAGGTAAGGGGAGAGGTAGGTCCCAGCGATGGTGGTCGTGACCGTATCCCCAGGCCTGCGCCAAGCCACGGTCAGGTGGTCACCACCGCCCCCCTCTTTCATCAGCGCCTCGATGTAGCAGCGGGTGCCGGCTTGCAGAGTGACGAGCGCGGATGTCTGCTGCGGGTACCAGTTGTAGGATTCGGGGTCGGTGTAGTCCGGCACGCTGGCCATCTCCACCGCTGCGGCGGGATCGCTCGTGGTGCTCAGGCGCAGCACGGATTCATCGTCGCTGGAGATGTAAAATCGATACTGTCCGGTCACCGGCACATGCAGGAAGCCCCGCACCCGCTGGCCCATTTCCTCCTCCCAGTCCCGCGGCGCATCAAAAGCCCCCAAATAATCACGACCGCGTGGATCAGCCGGGTAGGACGGATCATTGGTCAAACTGGCCACCGTCTCTCCCTGAATCTCCGTCCACCACTCGCGGCTGATCTGACCGCTGCCGAGATTCGGCAGCACCACGATCCATTTCAGAGTGATCACAACGTCCTGCCCGTTCGCGCTGACGTGGATGGTGCTCTGATAGGTGCCCGGCTGTGCTGCCAGGATGCCGCTGATCATCCCCGTCACGGCATCGATCCCCAGGCCCTGCGGAAGACCGCTGGCGCTGTAGCCCAGCGTGCCGCTGCCCGTCGTCGCCTGGATCGGCAGCGCCACCGCCTCCCCCTGCACCCGGCTTTGGTCCCCGGGATGCGTCACCACCGGCAGCGTCTCCGCCGTCACCTGAATCACCCGCGACACGGACCACGCTCCGGCGCTGTTCACCGCGTAAAGCATCCAGTAGCCCGGAGTCAGCACGTGAGGGCTCGCCGGCGTGGTAATGTCGTATGCGCCTGCCGCCACCGCAGTGCTGGAGAGCCGGAGATGCCGCTGGTCGGTGTTCACCGAATGCGTCAGCGATGAAAGCCGGATACAGCTGAAGTACGACACATCCGGGCTGGCATTCACCCTGAACGTCACCCCCGGTCCGATGCGGGCTGGCGCCGCCGTGATCTCCGGCCGCACGGCGGGGCTGCCGTCGGCATTGAACAACTGTGGCGGCGTAAAAATCTGCGCGTCTCGGTGATCCGTCTCGGGAATGCCGCCCAGCCCTCCGCCGCCCGACCACACACGCCCGTCTGTCAGCAGCAGCGCCAGCGAGTGGTAATTGCGCGGCACGGCGATGTCCGCCGCCGGCCGCCAGCTCTCAGATTCGGGATTCCAGATCTCCGGTTTGTAGATGGTCCCGGCGTCGCTGAAGAATTCGCCCACGCTCGTCCCGCCCACGATCATCACCTCGCCGTTTGGCAGGACCACCGCGTTGGAAAAAGAGCGCGGATGGGTCATCGGGGCGATGGCCGCGACAGCGGGTGTCGCCGCGTTGAGGTCCACCTTGAAGCCATTGTTCACCACGGAGCCGTCGCTGATCGCCGCGAGGCCGCCGGTGACCATCACACGCCCCTGCTCATACATCGCCCACGCGCCCTGCTTCGGGTAATGCGTGCCCGGGATCGTCGCGCCCGCAGCGGTCATGCCGCCGCTGCCGCTCGTGGTCAGCCAGTGCATCTCGTCGTGCGGACCGAAGTGCGCCAGTCGTCCGTCCGGCGCCACCAGGAGGAAGGGGTGAAAGTTCGTCTCGATGGCGTAGCCCGGCGGTGGCTCCGTGACGGTCTCCCAGGGGATGCCGCTCATGCGCCGCCAGCCCGTGGCCGCATTCCACTGCTCGATCGTACCCGCCGCGTTTCCGCCGCCGTGCCCGCCCGACGTGAAGACCTCCCCGCTCGGCAGCCCCACGCTTGTGTTGTACCAGCGCCCGTCGCTCATCGTCTGCACCCGCGTCCACTGATTCGTCCGCCAGTCGAACAGGCTCGCATAAGCCGTCGTGCCGGTGATTCCGTTCCCGCCGTTCACCAGCAGCCGCCCGTCCTGCTGCAGGGACATCCCGCCGCAGAACATGTCATGCGCCGGATTGTTGATCTCCGTGAAAAGGCCCGTTTCAGGGTCCCACACCGCCGCGTAGGTGAACTGCGGCCCGTCGGGGAACGTCGTGCGCTTGTTCGAGGCGAAGGTCAGCAGCCGTCCGTCCGGCAGCAGGGCCGCATGGACCGGGATGTGGGGCGTCCACGCGATCAGCGGCGTCCAGGCCCCCATGACGGAAACATCCACCGGTCCGGCAGGTGGCGGAGCGGGCAGAATCTCTTCCCGAGGCAGCAGCGCCGCAGCTTCCGCCGCCAGTTGATCCGTCCCCGCGTGCCCGGGAGCGTCCGCCCGTGCCAGAGCCGCAAAAAGCAGCACCGCCCAGGCGCCGAGGCACCGGAGGGCGCCACTTCGGCGGCCGACGGCGGCTGAATGGCTTGATTTCATGGGCGGAAAGCGGTCGTGGGGGCGAAACTCAGCCTTCCGCCCCTGCGCCTCCGCCCGCAATTCAGGAGCTTGTAAGAAAGGCAAGCCCTCCGTAATCCCCGACGCCCCCGGGAAATGAAAGGAATCCGGTGTGCGGCTGTTCATTAACGACCATGCAACGCTCCGCCCTCCTTCTTGCAGCCCTGGTTTCGCTCTCCGCTTTCGCGCAAAATCCGCTGCCAGACGTCCACACACTCCGCAAAGATGGCCTGCAGTCCGACTTCCCCTCCATTTGTGTCGATGCAGGTGGCACGCCGCACATCGCCTACGTGCAGTGGGACACGAAGCTGGACACCTTGCACCTGGCGAAGCTCGATGGCGGCGCTTTGACCGATGTCCTGACCATCGGCCAGCCCGGCATCATTCACCAACCCGCGCTGGCGGCGGACGGCAGTGGCGCGCTGCATGTGGTGTGGTCGCAGGTGAACGACAACAATGTAATGGACCTCAAAACGGCCCGCGTCCGCGATGGCAAGGTGGACGGAGAGATCACCACGCTCGCCACTTCGCCCAACGGCGGGAATGTCTTCGCCAAATCCGCCACCGACGCCATCGGCAATGTCTGGGTCGTCTGGCAGGGATTGCGCGGGAAACTGGCGGATGTCTTCTGCCGCGTCTTCGATGCGAAGAAGGGAGAGTGGTCTGCGGAAATCGTCGTCGCTGACAATGCCGGGGGCGATTGGGAGCCCTGCATCGCCTTTGCCGGAAAAGACGGCGCCTGGGTGCTCTACGACAGTTCCCTGGGCAACGAATTCAACATCTACGCCACCCACATCAACGCCGCTCTCAAAGCCGACAAGCCGAGGACCCTCGTCGCCACCCAGCGCTACGAAGGCCGCGTCTCCGCCGTCGGTGCCAAAGACGGCAAAGGCCTCTGGCTGGCTTGCGAGCGCGGCAACGAACAATGGGGCCTCGACATGCGCGCCCACGGCGGCATCCAGGGGCTCAACGGCCGCAAGGACCTGGTCATCGCCTACTGGGACCTCGACAGTGACAAGGTGGAGGAACTCCCTGCGCCCGACGCACTCTTCGCCGATCTGCCCGGGTCTCAAGGCGCGGCGGCGGCACCGCGTGGCAACAATCCCAAAGCCAAGGCGAAAGCCGAAGCCACCGCCAAAAAGCAGGCCGCCGCGCTCAAGGCGAAAGGCCGGCCCGCACCGAATGAGATCGGCGCCCTCAACCTCCCGCACCTCATGCTCGACGCCGCCGGCCGGCCATGGCTGACCGTGCGCTACTTCAAAAACTACGCCTGGCGTCTCGCGCTGACACGCTACGACGCCGCCACAAAGCAGTGGACCCAGCCCTATGCGCTGCCGCAGAGCGTTTACTCGCAGGACCGGCAGACGACGCATGCGCTCGGCAAGGACGGCAGCCTCTGGATGGCCTGGCCCAGCGATCTGCGCACCTCAAAGCTCCAGCTCAACTGCGGCATTTACCTCGCCAAAGTCACCACCGATCTCGACCTGCCGCTCGTCGCCGCACCGCCGATCAAAGCCCGCGACCCTTTCCACGCCTACATCAACGAGCCCACCTCTGAGCGCGACATCAGCGAGCGCCACACCTGGACTCACGACGGTGTCACCTACAAGCTGTACTGGGGCGATTACCACCGCCACACGGACGTCTCCAACTGCATCACCGCCAACGACGGCTGCATCGTCGAGCAGTTCCGCTACGCCATCGACATGGGCAAGCTCGACACCCTCGGCACCAGCGACCACACCGACATCGCCAAAATCTACACGCCCTACGAATGGTGGCTGAATCAGAAGCTCGTCGATGTCTTCTACGCACCCGGCTTCTTCACCAGCATGTACGCCTACGAGCGCGAGCAGAAATGGCCCTTTGGTCATCGCAACATGGTCTTCGCCCAGCGCGGCGGCCCCATCGTTTACATCCAGCGGAAGAACTACCTCGCCAGTCCCTGGCAGAAAATCTTCCCCGTCAAAGAAGAGGGTGAGGCAGAGCTGCATCCCACCGAACTCTGGGACGTGCTCACCCGTTACGGCCAGCCCGTCAGCGCCATCTCCCACACCGGTGCCACCGGCATGGGCACCGACTGGGACCAGATCCCGCCCATCGACCACCGCGTCGAAAACGTGATCGAGATCTATCAGGGCGCCCGCGTCAGCTACGAAGGCCAGAACGCCCCGCAGCCCACCGTCGGCCTGCGTGTTGGCGAGGAGTACAACCACGCCTCCACCGTCATTGGCAAGCCCGTGGTCGGGCAGCCCATCCGCAGCTTTACGGAGAAGAACAACGGCGTTTACCAGCACGCCCTCGAACTCGGCCACAAGCTCGGCGTCTGGGCCAACAGCGACCACATCTCCACCCACACCAGCTACGGCGGCGTCTATGTGAAGGAGTTCACCCGCGAAGGGATCATCGAAGGCCTCAACGCCCGCCGCACCATTGCCGCCACCGACAAGATCTTCGTCGAGTTCACCTGCAACGATAAACTCCTCGGCACCGAGATCGCCGTCACCGGCCAGCCGGTGCTGAAATTCAGCGTGGACGGCACCGCGCCGATCAAGCGCGTCACCCTCGTCCGCAACGAAAAGAACCACCAGCAGTGGGAGCCGGGCACCAAGACCTTCCAGCAGACCTTCACCGACGAATCACCCCTCACCGGCGAAAACCGCTACTACCTCCGCGTCGAGCAAAGCGACGGCAACATGGCCTGGTCCTCCCCCATCTGGGTCCAGTTCCAAGCCCGCCCCTGACACCCCGTTCGTCGTTCGGCCTTTAGCCCGTTCGTAGTTCGGCCTTTAGCCCGTTCGTAGTTCGGCCTTTAGGCCGTTCTGGAGGGTTTGGAGCTGCGGAGCGGAGGAGCGGAGGAGCGGAAGAATCGAGGACGAGGCTCCGCGCCCTCCGCCCACCACCCTTCGGGCTCCGTTTCGCGTCGGCTGTCTCGCTTTGCCCGGCTCGTCATTGTGCCAGCCCTACGACCGCTTTGATCACGCGGGCCTCGGGCGTGAGCCAGACGTGCATCTTTGCAGGCAGCTCACTAAACTCGCAGCGATGGCTGATCCAGGGTCTCGTATCGATCTGGCCGGACTGGATCATGGCGAGGATGCGGGGGAAGTCGGAGGAGAGCGCGTTGCGGCTGGCGAGGAGGGACAATTCGCGGCGGTGGAAGAGGGGATCGTCGAGGATGACGGGCTCTTTGGTGATGCCGACATAGACGATGCGGCCGGTGAAGCGGGCGTAGCGCAGGGTGCCGGCCATGGAGCCGGGATTGCCGGTGGCATCGAAGACGATCTGGAAGGCTGGGGCGTCGGGCAATTTGGCGACGACCTTCACGCCGGGGTAGTTTTGTTCGACGAATTCGCGGCGTGCGGAATTGAGTTCGAGGAGGGTGATGGCGGCGTTCGCAGCGCGGGCGAATTCGAGCACGGTGAGGCCGATGGGACCGGCGCCGATGATGAGTACGTCGTCGGAGGCGGTGACCTGGGCGCGGTTCACGGCATGGCAGCCGATGGCGAGGGTTTCAACGAGGGCGAGCTGCTCGAAGTCGAGGGCGTTGCAGGGATGGAGCTTGTGCGCGGGTAGAATCATTCGCTCGCGCATGCCGCCGTCGCAGTGGACGCCGAGGACTTGCAGCGTTTCGCAGCAGTTGGTGCTGCCACGAAGGCAGGCGTGGCAGGTGCCGCAGTTGAGGTAGGGCTCGACGGAACAGCGGTCGCCGACCTGGAGATGCGTGACGCCTTCACCGAGGGCGAGGACTTCGACGCCGAGTTCATGACCGAGAATGCGCGGGAACTCGATGAAGGGCATCTTGCCGAGGTAGCCGCTGAAGTCGGTGCCACAGATGCCGATGGCACGGATGGCGACGAGGGCCATGCCTTTTTGGGGTGGGGCCGCTTCGGGAAGGGTGGTCCAGGCGAAGGTCTGGGGGGCGGTGAGGGTGAGGGAGCGCATGGAATGACGAATGTCGAATGCGGAATGACGAATGGATGGTGGGCCAGTGGGTCAGTGCGTCAGTGGAGCAGAGGATCAGTGAATTCGATAGCGGCCATTCTGGACGGTGACTTGCGGGACGCGGTGGTCTTTGTCGAAGATGTCGTGGGCGGGGCGGAGGTTTTCCCAAAAGTCGTGGTGCGGGGAAGTGGACTCTTTTTGCAAACGCTCGTCGCTCATGCGGAAGGGGAAGATGTGGACGGGGACGCTGGTGTTGTTTTTCAATGCGGCCTCAACGACGAGGTAGATCTCCTCAATCAGAGGATCGGTCATGGCAAAGCAGCCGATGCTGCAGGTATCGCCATGCACCATGATGAGGCTGCCGGTACGCTGATGATGGAGGTCGTAGGCGTTGGGGTAGCCGATGTTGAAGGAGAGATGGTAGCTGCTGGCGGGATTGAGCTGTGGCGCGGTGACGGCGTAAAAGCCCTCGGGCGCTTGCATGTCGCCCTCTTTCGTTTTCGGGCCGAGATTTCCTGAAAAACATGCGATGGGGTAGGTGCGGAAGCGGTTCCATCCTTCTTCAGCCTGGAGCCAGAGTTCGAGTTCGCGCGTCTCCTTGAAGATGCGGATGAAGGCGGGCTGACCGAGTCGGAGCTGCTGCTGAGCGAGTTCGTCTTCCAGTTTCGGCAGGAGGCGGGAGCGGGCGTCGGCGAGGCGCTCAGCCGGAGTCATGGTCCGCCACCGCTCCGGCTCTGGAGGAGGAGCGTAAGGCAGGGAAAGGGGGGCTGGGGTGATGAATCGCATGACGCGGAGAGTGGCCTGGCGGACAAACGGCCAATCGGCGAGCCAAGCGATCAGCACGAAGATGATGGTGTACGCAATCCATCGTGCCGCATGGCGTGAGCGCATGGCGGCGGCGTTCAGGCTTGACTGGCAGCCGGCGGCACGGGCTGCTTCTTGCCGCGAACGATGTTCATGGCGCCGTTGAGCTCGCCCCCGGGATCGATGGAGACGGATCTTGCGGTCACGTCGCCATTCACGGCGCCGTTAGCTCCGATGGTGACGCGCCCGGTGCTGAAGATGGTGCCGGTGACACGGGCCTGTACGTCCACGTCCGTGGCATGGATCGGATTGAGGAAGGAGACGTCGGCGCCTTTTTCGATCACGAAGCGCTGGCAGTGGATCTCTCCAACGATGTTTCCGGTCGTCCGGAAGGTGGCGTCTCCGGAGCAGTTGACATTGGCCTCGATGATGCCGTGGCATTCGAGGTCGCGGCACTGGACGCTTGTGGCGGAAAGGCGACCGCGTTTGCGGATGAGGACATTGCCGCGAGTCTTCACCGCCTGGGTAGAGGTCATGTTGATCTCCACGTCTTCAAGAGAGATATAAGCACCGCAGGAGGGGCAGTTGGCGGAGCGGGAAGAACGGCCCGTTTTGAAGCTGTGACCGCAGTCGAAGCATTCGGCGTCCTTGAAGTACTGATTCCGGTACATGCCCTGGTCCCGCATTTTTTGGAGGGAACTGGCCGTCTGCAGCGCCGGTGCAGGCGTGGGAGGCGGGGAGTTCGACTGCGGGCGGCGACGGGCGGGACTGGTAGTAACCTCTGCGACCGGATCGGGGGCGGATTCCACAGTGGGCTCGGAGTCTTCAGGGGCGGCCTCGGGAAGAACGTTCGGCTGGGCCTGACTCTGGAGGTAGGCACCGAAACCATCGCCGGGTGATAGTTCCGGTTGGGCCGGTTTCGCAGGCACGTCGGCCACCTTTTTTGAGGGGACGGGCTGTTCAGTCTTTACCGGAGTGGGCTGATCCGCCGGCGCTTCCCATTGATCAAGAGCCGGAGCGCCAGCGCCGGAGCGGGTGACATCGGAGGCGATGACACGGCGTTTCTGAATGGTCAGGTGGACGCCGCATTTTTTGCAAAATGTGGAAACGACGAGGCGCGGCTCATACTGAGCCGCGCCACAGGACGGACAAACCACTTCGATCTGATTTTTCGGTGGTCTGGGCTTATCACTGGAACTCGTGCCGAAGAACCGGCCGAACACTCGAATCAGGAAAGGTTAAGGTTGTGGTTTCGGGCCGCCACCGATGGCAGGCTTGGAATCCGCCTTTTTGCCGACCTGGGACTGACCCATGAACGTGGCGCCTTCTTCGATGGCGAGCGTGCCCGCAGCGATGTCGCCGACGAGGATGGCGTTGCTCTTGAGTTCGCAGCGCTCCTGGACGGTGATGTTACCTTCGACTTTACCGAAAATGATGACGGAGCGGGTTCTGACCTCACCTTTAATCAGGGCATTCTCACCGACAGTGAGGCTGCCGTCAGAAATGACTTCACCTTCGATTTTCCCGTCGATAATCAGATCGTGGGAGAACTTGATGGAACCTTTGATTTCGACGTCGTTGGCGAGAACGTTTTTGCTGGTGGTCATAGAGGGAACTGATTGAGTGCGTGGAGGTTGTGCAGCAGGTGCGGCGGAGAGAATAGGTGACCGCTCGACTACAGGAGCCGAAGCAGTCGGTTCAGGACGCCTGACGTCCTTTTGCCCTTCAGATTGTCCAATGATTTGCCTTAACATGAGGTTGAAAATATACGGGGTTAACATCTTGGGTGTCAATCATGGCGTTGGTTATTTTTTGTTAATGTGATGCAGCAGCTATGGGAGGCTTGCGGGACGCGATTTCTGCGGCTGAATCCAATCCTATGGAATTTGTGTTTGTCACAGCCGTGGAGACGGTCTGCGGACTTGGCTTGAGGATCGAGGAGTGCCTACAGGCGCTGCGCATGCGGCGGGGCTGCCTGCGCCCGCTCGGAGACAGTGGGCCGGAGACCTTCGCCGAACTGCCGGCGGGGCTGATTCCATCCCGCATGCCGGGGAAAGGCCGACGCTATGGCGCGGCTAGCAACCTAGCGGTGGTCGCAGCCCGTGACGCGGTGCGGCGGGCTGGATGGACGCCGCAGATGGTGCGCGAGTCCTGGCTGTATGGTGCGAGCAGCCGGGGAAACGCAGGAGAAATGATGGGGCGCAATGCATGGCGCCGTCCGATCCGAAGGTTCAGTGCCAGCAACAGCATGCACAGCGAGATCGCAGCAGCGGTGAGCATCGAACTGGGGATCCGCGGCCCCTGGCAGATGTGCGCCAATGGTTGCTCCTCCGGGCTGGATGCGCTGGGGATGGCATGGATGGCGGTGGGCAGCGGATTGGCGCCCAGGGCCGTGGTCGTAGCGGTGGATCTGCCGCTGGTGGAGGATCTGCTGCGGGATTTCCGCGATACAGGCCTGCTTTCGAACAACGGCGTCAATGATCCCTTCGCCATTGGCGGTCCTCATGCCACGAGTGGGTTTCTGCCGGGCGAGGCCGCAGTGGCCGTGACGATCGAGCGCGCCCGTCCCGGCTGCGTCCCGCTATGCAGGCTGGAGCACTACGCAGCGAACAGCGACGCCTACGATTCGCTCATGATCCCGGAGGACGGCGGCGGCATCACGGATTGCGTGCGGATGGCCGTGGAATCGGGTGACATGCGCCGGGTGAGGGCCGTGTGTCCGCATGCCACGGGCACATTGAACCACGCACGGGTCGAGCCGCCCGCTCTCATGCGGGCGCTGGCGGGTGCGGATGTTCCGCTCATTCCTTTGAAGCCGCACACCGGGCACACGCTCGGGGCCAGCGGCCTGCTCGATGTGGCGCTGCTGGCCGCGTGCCTGCGGGAGGGCTGGCTGCCGCCGGTACTCGACGGCCTTTCGGCTCCGGAATGCGGTCTGCGCCTGCTGGAGGAGCCGCTGATCGTGAAAGCCGGTGATCGCGTGATCAAACTGGCCGCCGGCATGGGCGGGCACAATGCGGCGGTCTCCCTCGCCGCAGTCTGATTCCCGCTTGGCACCGGCGATGGATGCGCGAAAGTCGCGCACTGCATGTCCCGGCTGCCGCTTTCGATTTCCATCATCTCCCAGAACGAGGAGGCGAATCTCCGCCGCTGCCTCGCCAGCACGGCCGGTCTGGCGCAGGAGATCGTGATCGTGGATTCGGGGTCGAAAGATCGCACAGCGGAGATCGCCGCAGAATTCGGAGCCACCTTTGTGCATCAGGACTGGCTGGGCTACACCGCCCAAAAAAACCACTGCCTGACACTCTGCTCGCAGCCATGGGTTCTGGCGCTGGACTGTGATGAAGAGCTGACGCCCGAGCTGCGCGGGTCGATTCAGCGCTTCTTCGCGGACGGCGATGATGAAAAGTTCGACGGCGCATGGATGTCGCGCCTCGTGTGGTTCATGGGCCGCTGGATTCATCACGGCGACTGGTATCCCGACCGCAAGATCCGCCTTTTCCGCCGCGAGAAGAGCACCTGGGCTGCCGAGGGCGGCGGCCAGGTGCATGAGCGGCTCGACGTCGCCGGCCCATGCACCACGCTGCGGGGAGATTTGCTGCATTACTCGTTTCAAAACATCCAGCACTACCTCGTGAAGCACGTGCAGTACTCGAACGTGTTTCTTCAGACCCAGACGGGGAAGGGGAGGCGCTGGTCGCTGACGCACACGCTGTTCCGGCCCTTGTGGCGGCTTTTCCGCGCTTACATCCTGAAGCGCGGCTTT